>SLOM01000211.1 GCA_007132505.1 Candidatus Sumerlaeota bacterium | reverse complement strand
CCAGACTTCCCCCCAGTTGACCTGAAAGAGTCCCCCGCTGGTGGCACCCTCGCCGGAGAGAATCGCCCCGGGTGATGTGATGGCCGGAACACGGTTGTCAACGAGCCTGATTTCCACGGTGGACTGCACGCCGCCCCGTCCCGCTTCCCCCACACTGATCACGCGGGCGACGGTGCCGCGGGGATCGGTCTCCCATGGTGGTTCCACACGGAGTTGGACCACCCGGCCCCGCTCCTCGCTGGTGCTCCCGGTGAGGACGCGCGGAAGGTGCTGGGGAGGGACTTCCTTGGCCTGGGTGATGAGAGAGTTCTGGTCCTCATCGAGGTAATGGCCACTCTCGTCGGGGCTGAAGTAGTCGAGATCGGGCGACGCTGCGGGGCGGTTGAACCAGTCGAGGACGTGCTGGGCCCCTGTCTCGGCCGCGTAGAAGGCCTGAAGGCGGGCCTCCGAGCGTGCCACGTCCCGGACGTTGTGGGTGGTGAGTTGAATCAGCGCGACAATCGAGAGTCCCGCTACCACCAGCATGATGGCGGTCGTCATCAGGATGGAGGCACGCCTTGCCGCACGAGTCACGCCCGTGTCTGCGTTCTCCAGCGGGATAATTTTCATGGGAGGTCTCTCAGGGCACGGGGTAGCTTGGAGACGGCTCCGGTGCCCCACTGGTATCGTTACTGTATTCCCTTACCGGGTTGGGGTACGGCTGCGCCAGAGAAAACTGAAGGCTGCGGCCCCATTTCAGAGGATTTCGAGGCGACTGCCGGCCTTGGACCGTGGGGAAACTCGGAGCGCCCTCGCAGAAGGATGATGGTGAGGGGCAATGCTCCGCAAGCGCTCGCCCCCTCCCTTTAGCGGTTTCTGTTCCAGCTTCCGGATCGCTGAAATCGGCAGGAATGTCCACGAGCGGAAGCTCAGGAGCCCGTCAGGGACCTCTTGTGCTGCAGCTCGCGGTATAGACGGATGGAGTGCTGGATGCGCCGGCGCGCCACGTCCACCGACTCCCAGCCGAGCGGCTGGGTGCGCGAGCCCTCGAGGTCCTTATAGACGGTGAAGAAGTGGGCCACCTCGTCAAGGTAGTGCGGCGGCACGTCAATCAGGTCGTGGAAGTTCCGGAAGAAGGGGTTGGTGACCGGGACGGCCAGAATTTTGTCGTCGTGGTCGCCCTTGTCGAGCATGCGGAAGATGCCGATGGGCCGGACCTCCACAAGGCAGCCGGTGAAGGTGGGCTCGTTGCCGAGGATGAGGACGTCGAGCGGGTCCCCGTCGTCGTAGTGGGTACGGGGGACGAGGCCATAGTCGCCCGGATAGATCATGGGTGAGTAGAGCGTGCGGTCGAGCCGGAACATGCCGGTGTCCTTGTCCAGCTCGTACTTGTTCCGGGAGCCCTTGGGGATCTCGACAATGACGGTGATTTGCTGTGGTGGGTTGGAGCCTGGCGGCAGATCGTGCAGGGGGTGCATGGTGGGGTTCCGTTCGTGCGATCGTTGTCCCTGTCCTCTCCGTGTGGCAGGGGGCGGTCAACCGCGTTTTGTTTCGCCGGGAAACAGCCCTGGGTGCGAGCGGTCAGCTTCAAGGTTGACACTCGTCACAGTGACAAGGATAGCGTCGCGTGACGAGACCAGAGAAGGGTTCCGCAAAGCGTGAGAGCAGGCCCGCCGCGGGCGGGAGAGCTAGGGCCGGACAGATTCGGCCCGGATGGCCGTGGGAAGGTTCCCATGTTCGCCTCTACATGGGGCAGACGCCGAGTTCCCACTCCCGGTCGCCTGAATTCCCCCGCGTGAAACACTGCCCCGGGCGGGAAACAACACTCCCTTCTTGCCCGCGCTCCGCCGGTCCCCTGACGACATAGCGGTCTTCAGTCAAAGGAGCCTTACCGATGAACGGGATCTCCCCCTCAGGGCGCCGCACCCTGCCCGCCCTTGCCGTCTTCACGGCCATGTTGCTTTGGATCGGCCAGCCCATGGCCCAGGCGGTCTCCTCATGCCTCGATTTCGGCGGTACTCCCCGCACCGTGACCCTCGAGCCGGTCTTCCTTGACCTGGATAACGGCGAGGACAACGGCGACGACGAGGAGAACGGCGGCTCGAAGCAGGACTTCGAGCCCATCCTGGTCCATCAGGCAACCGTGCCCCTGCCCGGCGGACCTGCCGGACCGATCCGCGACCTCGATGTCGTCCTCCGTGCCAAGGTGGACAACGTGTCCGAGTACACGTTCGCCCTCCGGCATACGATCATCGCGGACCGCAGGCCCGACGTTAAGATGATCCCCCTGCTCAACCTCAGCGGTGGTGTGGGGCTCGGCTACCCCGAGGGAACCTACCAGGACAGCGACGTAGCCGTGTATCTGGACGACAGTGCGTTCGCCAGTGTGGATTTCGCCACGGACCGCGCCGTTCCCGTGCTCAACGGCCGGCTTCGTCCCAGCAACATCCTTCTGATAGACTCCGATGACGTCGGCCTCTCCGAGTTCAATGGCCGGCAGGCCGGCGCCGGGCTCTTCGAGCTCGTTATCCGCGGCCCCGAGGACGGCACGGTGGACCTCGTTGAGGTGTGTCTCCTGTTCAACACAATCCAGTCGGGTGACGTGGCGCCCCGCAAGCGCACCCCGGGTGTCTCCCAGGGACAGAGCGGTAACGGCATCCTGACCATCGGGGACCACATCGAGAGCGCCCGTTTCCTGCTGGCCTACAACAGCATTGACGACCGTGTGTTCGGCGGGGACCTGCCGCTGGACTTCGCCACGCTGCCGGCGGACCTGCGTGCCAACCTGCTCAAGAGCAGCGGCAGCGAGTACCTCCGGCTCGATTCAGCCCCCTCCTCCAGCGACGGCGACGGCCTGATCACCGTGGCCGACTGGGTTCAGACAACACGCTATGCCGAGGGCGAGGGCTTCGATCCGCCCGTGGCCGCCGGCGGGCCGCTCTCCGAGTACGACCGGATCGTCCGCATCGGCGAGCGTGGCATCCGGCCCGCCCTCCCACGCGGCCAGGAAGTCATGATACCCATCATGATGCGCTCCAAAGGCGTGGAACACGAGATCGCTTTCGGCGTCTCCTATGACGCGGAGCTGCTCGAGTTCGTGCGCGCCGAGCGCGGGGACGCCGTGCCCCCCAACGCCAACTTCCAGCTCAACAACGAGGTGTTCGGGGATGACGGCGTCATCGGTTTCCAGGTCGGCCTCCTCCCCGGGCAGACCTTCCCGACCGAAATAGACTTTGATGATCCCGCCTACGTCTTCGAGCCGGTGAACGAGGACATTCAGCTCGCGCGGTTCTACTTCCGGGCCCGGCCCGGCAGCGGCGCGGCCGCCACGGAGCTGGAGTTCGTGGATAATCCGCTCGTCTTCCCGACCCCGTCCGTGCGCAACATGGCGGGCATCGCGCAGTACGCCAGCTTCGTCTCGGGCGGCATCACCATCATAGACAACGTGGACGCGCGCCCGACCATCCGCGTCGTGGACACCGTCCTTTCCAGCGATTCAGAAGGCACAGTGCAGATCGCCCTCGATTCGGTCGGCCTGGAGAACGCCACCGGCTTCACGCTCAACTTCCCGCCGGAGGTCGAGCTGCTCTCCGTCGAGCGCGGCCGCGACGTCCCCTTCGAGGCCTTCTTCTACACCAACCCGGACGAGACATCGCCTGGCTTCGCCGATCAGGCAAACGCAGACGGTGAACTGCGGGTGCTGATCGGTCTCCAGCCGGGCAAGACCTTCGAGCCCGGCCGGCGCATTCTTGCCAACCTGCGCTTCCGCACGCCGGAAGTCGCGGGGGACGCGTTCACGGCCCCCATGGCATTCACCAAGCTCGGCGACACGGTGGAAATCGTGGATGTGTTTGGCGTGCCCCTGGTTTCCCGCTTCCCCGAAGGCCAGATCATCGTGGCGGGGGATGCCTGCGAGTACGTCCTTGATCCCGCCGGGGCAGAGTTTACCACCCTTGGCGGCAGTGGTTCCGTCGAGATCGAGACACAAAGCGGCTGCCCTTGGGTTGCCACGACAAGCGCCCCGTGGGTTGAGATCACCGGCGGAGGCGCCGGCTTCGATTCCGGCACCATCAGCTACACGGTCCAGCCCAACACTGGTGGTCCCCGTACCGCCACCATCGAGGTTGTCGGTCTGACTCACACCATCGAGCAGGACGGCTGCGAATTTGAACTCGATCCCCCACGGGCCATCTTCTCCGGAAGAGGCGGCTCGGGATCGTTCCAGATCACCACGACCGGCACCTGCGGGTGGGAAGCCATCTCGCAGAATAGCTGGATCGTCGTTGTCAGCCCAGGCTTTGGCACCGGCACGGGCACCGTGGAGTTCATAGTGGAGGAAAACGTCGGGGCACCCCGCACCGGCATTATAGCCATCGCCGGCAAGGAGTTCATCGTTGAGCAGCGCGTCTGCACCTTTGCCATTGAGCCCCTTCTCTCCGGCGAATTCGGACCCACCGGCGGCCAGGGCACCTTCGACATCCTGACGGATGATTTCTGCCCCTGGACCTACCAGACGGACGCGGACTGGATCACCGTCAACCTGGACGGCGATGGTGGCGTGGGGCCGTCAACCGTCGGCTACACCGTCGGGCAGAACCTCGGCGGCTTCCGCACCGGTACGATCGTGGTGGAGGGCCGCTCCCACACCGTCCAGCAGCTCGGCGTGGCGGACTGCGACTATGCCATCTCGCCGGACCGGACGCTCTTCTCCGGGGATGGCGGGACCGCCTCCTTCCAGCTCGAAACCGGCGCTGACTGCCCCTGGCAGGTTACTGTCTCCTCTGGCGCGGAGGACTGGATCGAAATTGCTTCCAGCCTTACCGGCCAGGGCCCAACGACCGTGAGCTTCTCCGTCGCGGTGAACGACGGCCTGGCGCGAACGGGCGCCATCCGCGTCGGCGGTGAGGAGCACGAAGTCCAGCAGTTCGGCGGCAACGAGTTCCCCTTCGACTTCCGCAGCAGCTCCGAGGGGTGGGCCTTCGAGTCACCGGACGTGTTCATCGCACCCGAAGGTGCGTTTGAGCTTCCGGAGGGGACCGGTTCCGGACGCTTGAACCTCATCACCAGTGACAACACCAACACGTTCGGCTACTGGAAGTCCCCGGTGCTGACGCTCACCGGGCCCGCCGCTGCGGGGGACCTCTTCGTGGCCCAGTTTGCCGTCAGTACGGACCGTGACGACCCTGCCGAAGCGCCCTCCTTCCGCCTGCGCGGGTCCTCGGAGGATTTCCATCAGACGAGTTCCCTCGTCGTGACCCCCCGGGGCGGCGGTGGTACCTATGGCCCATCGCAGGCCGGGCGCGCCTACCGGCACCTGTTCGGTCTCCCTGCGGGCACTGAGGGGCTGCGCGTCTTCTTCGACGTGCTGAGCTTCAGCGAAATGGCTGCGGCGGACGCCCGCATTTCGCTCGAAACGATCATCATCACCCCGCTCCAGCGTGAGGCACTCACGGACGAGCGGAGCGAGCGCCAGTACCTGCTCGCGACGTCCTCCGCCCGCGAGGGCTGGGTGCCCGCCGTGGCCCCACCGCTCGCCGAGGCCGTCTTTGGCACCAACCCCCGCGGCCTCTCCATCACGAGCGGTCACAGCGGGGCCGGAACGGCACCCACCACCTTCGGCGCTTGGACGCGTGAGACCGGCGTCACCATCGAACAGGGCCGGATCTACCGGCTGCGGTTCCAGGTCTCAGCTCGCGGGCGGGACGCGGCCCCGGTCCGCAAGACCAAGGTACCCGCCTTCCGTCTCCGGGTGAACGATGCCAGTCTCGCCTCCGCGTCGGTCCTGGCCATCGAGTCCACCAGCGAGGCCGCGCGCATCCCCACCTTCACCGAGAAACAGGAGTACGAGGTCTGGTACCGCGCTCCCGGAGCCCTTGCGGGCAATGAGCTCCTCGTGGCGTTCGACTATCTGCTCTCCGAGCTCGCCAACAAGGACCCGGACCTGGAGCTGATCCTCGAATCACTGGAAATCACCTCGTATCAACTGCCGGAGGACTGACCCCCCGTCCCCAACCCGGCAACCGCACCTGCCCTGCCCCGGCCGAGTCCCGCCGGGGCAGGCGTGGTTAAGGGGTCGTACCGGCCGGGCGAAGGCCGGTGCAGAGTCCACGTGCTCAGAACTTTCCGGGTGCGCCGGGCCCACAGGGCGGACGATTCTTGCATGGGAGGGTGGTTGTCTTGCTCGCGCACGCGGGCCTGCGAATGATGACGGGAATGGTTGGATGCCTTTGACGAAGACACGCCGGAAGGTCCGGCCGGCTGCTGATGCCCCTCCGGCGATCGAGGTGCGGGGGGCGAGGACCCACAATCTGAAGGGCGTTTCCTGTGCGATTCCTGCCGGGTCGCTCACGGTCGTTACGGGCGTGAGCGGCAGCGGCAAATCCTCCCTGGCCTTTGACACACTTTTCGCCGAGGGCCAGCGGCGGTACGTGGAGTCGCTCTCCACTTACGCGCGGCAGTTCATCGCGCGCATGCCACGGCCCGACGTGGAAGAGATCGTCCATATCCCGCCGGCGATCGCTCTCGAACAGAAGAACCCCGTCCGCAACGCCCGCTCCACCATCGGCACCGCGACGGAAATCAACGACTATCTCCGGCTGCTCTTCGCGAAAGCCGGCCGCATGGTCTGCCCGCTCACTGGCGAGGAGGTGCGCCAGGACTCGCCCGCCACAGCCGCCCGGGAGGTGCTCAGCCGCTTCCCGGATGCTCGTCTATACATCATGGCGCCGGTCCGCCTTGCGAAGAAGAGCATGGCCGCTGCGGCGGCAAAGGAACTCCTCCGCCAGGGCTATACGCGTTTGCTCTTCCACGGCGAGATCGTGGAGATGGATGTGCCGGACTTCAAGCTCCCCACGGGGCAGGACGAGTTGATGGTTGTGACCGACCGGCTCGTGGGGCGCAGGGGCTCGCGCGGCAGGCTCACGGAGGCGGTGGAGAACGCCTACCGGCTCGGCCGTGGCCGCTGTCTCGTCCGCACGGCCGAGGGCGGAGAACGCCTGTTCACAGAGGAGTGGCGTTGCCCCTCCTGTCCCGGGGACTGCGGGCAGACGTTCCGCCCCCCAACGTTGCAGCTCCTCAACTTCTCCAGTCCCGCGGGTGCCTGCCCGGGCTGTCAGGGCTTCGGCCGTACGACGGGCCTCGACTGGGGAAAGATCCTCCCGGATCCGGGACGGACGCTGAGGGGCGGCGCCGTGGCACCATGGACCGGTGAAGCGGGGCGCGAATGCCTGCGCGACCTCGAAGCCCTCTCGGCCACCCTTGCCGTCCGCATGGATGTTCCATGGAGGGACCTCACCAAACGTGAGCAGCAGATTGTTATAGACGGTAAGGGCGAGTGGTACGGCATCAGGGGCTTCTTCGACTGGCTCAATTCCCGGCGCTACAAGGTCCAGGCGCGCATCCAGATCGCGCGCTTCCGGGGCTACGGGGAGTGCGAAGAGTGCGGTGGCACGCGGTTGCGCCCCGAAGCGCTGGCCGTGCAGGTCGGCGGCAGAAGCATTGCCAGGCTTTGCGACATGACGGTGAAGGACCTGTCGGGGTGGTTCAGAAAGCTCCGTCTCTCCGCTGCGGAAGCGAAGGTGGCGGAGCGCCCGCTGGAGGAGATCCGATCGCGCCTTGATTATCTGCTGGAAGTGGGTCTTGGCTATCTCACCCTTTCGCGTCAGACGCGCACGCTTTCCGGTGGAGAGAGCCAGCGCATCAACCTCTCGACGGCGCTCGGCAGCGCGCTTACCGAAACGCTCTACGTGCTGGACGAGCCGACCGTGGGTCTGCACCCGAGGGACACGGAGCGCCTCATTGGCGTCCTCAGAAAGCTGACCCGCCTCGGGAACACGGTGGTTGTGGTGGAGCACGATCTGGACATCATCCGGGCCGCGGACAATCTGATAGACATCGGCCCCGGTGCAGGCGAAAAGGGCGGCGAAATTGTCTATCAGGGCCGGGCGGAGGGGCTTTCCGGTAAGCCGGGACTCTCCCGCACGGCGCCCTACCTTGCCGGGAAGGGTGAAAGGACTACCCGGGCAGGGAAGGCTGCGGATGCGCCACGCAGGAACCGGCACGGGCGCCGAAAGCCCTCCGGATGGGTGAGTGTCCGCGGGGCGAGTGAGCACAATCTCAAGCATCTGGACGTCCGTTTTCCCCTCGGCGTCCTCTGTGGCGTCACCGGTGTCAGTGGGTCGGGGAAATCCACGCTCGTGCGCGATTGTCTGTACGAGAACTACCGGCGTGGCGTGCTCGGCGATCCGAAGGCGGAGCCGGGAAGCATCCTGGGGCTGGACGGGCTGGAGCATATAGACGGCATGGTGCTGGTTGATCAGTCGCCCATCGGACGCAGCACCCGGAGCAACGCCGCGACCTACCTGAAGGCCTATGACTGGATCCGGGCGCTCATGGCAATGGCACCGGAATCCATGCAGCTCGGCCTCAGCCCGCGCGATTTCTCGTTCAATGTCACGGGTGGGCGGTGCGAAGCCTGTCAGGGGTCCGGCTTCCAGACGATAGACATGCACTTCCTGGCGGACGTGCAGGTGATTTGCGAGGCCTGCGAGGGCCGGCGCTTTCAGGACCGTGTATTGAAGGCGCACCTGCGCGGCAAAACAATAATAGACATTCTTGACATGACCGTCACGGAGGCGTGCGGGTTCTTTGCGGAGGAGCGGCGCGTGCTGGATGGGCTCAGGCCCCTGGAACGCGTCGGCCTGGGCTATCTCCGCCTTGGCCAGAGCACCGCGACACTCTCCGGCGGCGAGGCGCAACGGCTCAAGCTGGCGGGTCACCTGGCTGAGGCGGAGCGCCGCGGAAACCAGTTGCTGCTCTTCGATGAACCGACAACCGGCCTGCACCCGGCGGACCTGGATGTACTCCTGTCCGTGTTCGACGAGTTGCTGCAGCGCGGCTATTCGATCATTGTGATCGAACATAATCTGCAATTGCTCCGGCGGGCGGACTATATTATTGATCTTGGTCCGGAGGGCGGAGTGGAAGGCGGGACGATCGTGGTGGAGGGCACCCCGGAGTCTGTCGCTGCGGCCTCGCAGAGCCTGACCGGGCGGTTTCTGCGCACCGGTGGAGACATCCCCGTGGAGGTGACGAACGCATGAACAAAAAGGCGCTTGTCGAGGCACTCTCGGAAATGGAAGTGCTGCTGGAGTTGGACGGTGCGAACCCCTTCCGCAGCGGCGCCTATGGCAAAGCCGTAAGGGCTCTGGAGGCGCTTGACACGGACCTGGAGGAGCACGTCGAGAACGGCACCCTCACCGATCTGGACGGTATTGGCAAGGGCATTGCACAGAAGATCGAGGAGTTCGCGCAGGCCGGTACCATCTCCGAGCTGGAGGAGATGCGGTCAAAGTTTCCAGAGGGACTCCTGGAGATGACGCTGATTCCCGGGCTTGGACCCAAGAAGGCACGTGCTGTATATACGGAACTGGGTGTCTCCTCGGTGGATCAATTGCGGGCTGCCTGCGAGGACGGACGGATAGCCGGGCTGAAGGGTTTTGGTGACAAGACGGCCCGTAAGATACTCGACGGAATCGAGCAGCTCGCGCGCTTCAGCGGCCGGCACAGGCTGGATGCGGCTCTGAAAGCGGCCCTGCCCATTCTCGAAAAGATCCGCAGCCTGAAGTCAGTCCAGGAGGCTGAAATCGGTGGGAGCCTCCGGCGGCGAAAGGAAACAGTTGGTGATCTGGACTTCGTGGCTTCCACCAAGGAACCCGGGAAGGTGATGGAGGCTTTTGTCTCGCTCGATGGTGTGACATCCGTCATCGGGAAGGGGGAGACGAAGTCCTCTGTGCTGCTTGGAGGCACGCTGCAGGCTGACCTGCGCTGCGTCTCCGGCGCGGAGTATCCCTTTGCACTTCTACATTTCACCGGAAGCAAGGAGCACAATACGCGGCTTCGCCAGATCGCCCGGGAAAAGGGGATGAAGCTGAACGAATACGGACTCTTCCCGGACGGCAAGGAAGAGTCCCTCCGTGCCAAGTCCGAGAAGGATGTCTACAAGCACCTCGCCCTCTCGTATATCCCTCCGGAAATGCGCGAGGACATGGGGGAGGTGGAGGCGGCCGGTGAGGGCAAGCTCCCCAGGCTTCTCGAGCAGAAGGACCTCCGGGGCATCCTGCACATGCACACCACATACAGCGACGGCCGGCCGAAACTGGAGGACTACGCCGAATGGGCCGCCGCCCACGGCTACGAGTGGATGGGCATTGCCGACCACAGCCAGTCGCTCACCATCGGCCGGGGCATGTCCATTGAGAGAGTGTGGGAGCAGCACGAGGAGATAGACGCCATCAACAAGAAGTGGAAGAGCAAGGGCGTCCGGCTGCTGAAGGGAGTGGAGTGCGACATCCTCAAGGACGGGTCGCTGGACTATCCGGACGAGGTACTGAAGGAGTTCGATTTCGTGATCTGCTCCGTGCACACCTATTTCAATCTGACGGAGAAGGAACAGACCGCTCGCGTGATGAAGGCACTGGAGCACCCGTGCGCAACAATCCTTGGCCACGCGACAGGCCGTCTCCTTCTTGCCCGGGATGGTTTCCCGCTCGACCAGCACGCCGCCATTCGCCACGCGGCCAAGACGGGAGCCGCTATCGAAATCAACGCCAATCCCCGCCGCCTGGACATGGACTGGCGCCTGATCCCCTATGCCATGGAGCAGGGCGTCCCCATCACCATCGGCCCTGATGCACATCGCATCGAGGGGCTGGATGACATCCAGTTCGGCATCGCCATGGCCCGGAAGGGCTGGCTGGGGAAGAGGGACGTTTTGAACTGCCTCTCTGCAGAGAAGTTCCTCAAGTTCGTGAAGGAAAAGAAGAAGCGGTCGGAATAGACACCTCGCCCACAAAGATTCCATCATGCCCGCAAAGCCCAACCCCCGCCGAGCAGCGAAGCCGAGACTGGACCCCATGCATGCGAAATCTCCCGTTTGGGAGCATGTGGACGAGGCATTGAAGAAGCAGATCGCTTTGCGCCGGCCGGCGAAGAAGCTCCGGGACCGCGCGATCAAGATCGCGGACAGGCTCGAGGTGGAGTTCCCCTCCGCCTTCTGTGCTCTCGATTTCAAGACACCCCTTCAACTTCTCGTCGCGACCATCCTATCCGCGCAGTGCACCGATGCGCGCGTGAATCAGGTCACGCCGGAGCTCTTCAAGGTATATCGCAACGCGAAGGACTTTGCGTATGCCCCGGAGGGCGAATTGGAGGAGGCGATCCGTCCGACCGGATTTTTCAACAACAAGGCGAAGGCGATCCGTGGCGCGGCGCGCTCCATCGTGGAGGATTTCGGTGGCAAGGTCCCGAGCGCCATGGAGGACCTGCTGATGCTTCGCGGCACAGCCCGCAAGACAGCCAACGTCGTCCGCATGCACGCTTTTGGGCTGCCCGGTATTTCCGTGGACACGCATTTCATGCGCATCATGCAGCGTCTCGGCTTCACAAGCGAGAGCGCGCCGGAGAAGATCGAGGCAGACGCAGCGGCCCTCCTCCCACCGGAGCGCTGGACGCGGTTCACCGACGCCGTGATCCTGCACGGACGCAAGACGTGCCAATCCCGTTCCCCGAAATGCGCAGCCTGCTGCCTGGCGGACCTCTGCCCGAGTGCGGGGACATTCGAGAAATGAGTCACATGGAGCCCTTCTCACAGCCACCAAAATGGATTTTCCTTGATCTGGACGGAACGCTCTGGGACCACCCGGCCGCGAGCAAGCGGGCCATCGCGATGGTGGGGGAGCGTTACGGCATTCCGCCCATGACCCTGCATCCTGTCTTCGTCGAGGCGAACACGCTGCTTTGGGAGGACCTTGCCAAGGGGCGGATTGATTTTCCGATGCTGAACGTCCGTCGCTTTGAACTGGCACTGGATCGTGCCTCGGGCGGGTGCTGCTCCTTTGATGCGCAGGAAGTCAGCGAATTCTATATCGAGAATTACATCGGGCAGCGCTCCCCCCTGCCGGGCGCGGAGGAGGCTCTGCGCCATGCCGCGTCCGTGGCGCCATTGGCACTGTTGACGAACGGCGAGCGGCGCACCCAGACACGCAAGCTCGCGCATTTCGGCGGTGCCGGGGACCTGCTGTCCTTCGTGCTTTGCGCCGGCGACGTACCCGCCGTGAAACCGCAGGACGAGTTTTTCGAGGAGGCAGTGCGGCAGGCAGGGAATCCTCCGCGGGAGTCCGTCTGGATGGTCGGCGATTCATGGGAGGAGGATGTGGTCCGGGGCGAGGCCTTCGGCTTCCAGGCGGTGTGGCTTTCCCATGGCCGGCCGCTGCCCGATCCTCCCAACAGCCGCATCCGCGTGATAGAAGATATACGGGGACTGAGAGGGCTGCTCGACGCAGCGGCGGGTCAGGATTCCGGGGCCGGATCCGGTCCCGGTGTATAGACGCGCGCCGGGGATTCCTCCGATGGACTATAGGGCGGCATCTCCAGCACCGCCTTGATCGCCCCCTCTCGCTGGAAGCGCATGACTTCATAGGCTTCCGCCGCCTGGTCCATGGGGAAGCGGTGGGTGATCAGCTTTTCGATTCCAGCGAGCGCGCCAAGCTGCAGGAACCGCAATGCCCTGTCGAGCGGCTTGTAGGGCCGGCGGACGAAGCGCAGGGTGAGCTCCTTCTGGCGCGCGTCCCGGGCATTGAAAAGGATGCGGTTGTCGCGCGGGATGCCCGCGATGATGACCCGTCCGCCCACTCGCGTTGCGGCCACGGCCTCGCGCGAGCCCTCCGAGGCATTCGTCACGTCAATGGAGACGTCTGCCCCTCGCCTCGGCCAACTGCGGATGAAAGCGGGCGCATCGTAGGGGTCCAACGCTGCCGTGGCGCCGTGCTCCATGGCCAGGTCCCGCCGGTAACCGTTTGGGTCCACGGAGAGGATCTCCCCAGCGCCGGTGGCACGCAGGATCCTGATGAGCATCAGGCCCAGTTGCCCCGCGCCGATGACGGCAACCCGCCCCATGATCGTTGCTTGTGCGTTGTCCACAATGGATAGCGCGAGGGAAATCGGGGCGACGAGGACTGCCAGTTCGTCCGGGATGGAATCCGGGACCTCGATGCAGAGGTCCGCTGGCCAGGCAAACCGCTGGCGCAGGGCTCCGTTGACCGGCGGCCAGCCGAGCACCCGCACGTTCGGGCACTGATGCCGGTTCCCCTCCAGGCACCATTCGCATTTCATGCAGGGCGAGACGGGATTTCCCACCACGCGCTTGCCGAGCAGCCCCCGGTTGGCCGTCCCCCGCCCGCAGGCGGCCACGCGGGCCACGAACTCCCCGCCGGGGATGTGGGGCTGCCGGAATCCGTTCTGGATGGGCGGTCCCAGCCGGTAGCGAAGGAGGTCGCTGCCGGTCAGACCCACCAGGGTCGGCTCCAGCAGCAATTCGCACGGGCCGAATTCACAGCGGACCGGGAAGTTGCTCACGGTGATCGTGTCGGGGGCGGTGAGGTGGACGACTTTCATGGGGGCCGGACCGGAGGCTAACTCACCCGCACCTTGTCGCCGAGGATCGAGCGCAACTCGGCTGCGGGAACGACCCCTTCGCGCAGGATTTCAAAGGGCTCGCTGAGCACGCTGAGCACCGTGGATATACGCTTGGAGTCGCACGGTCCGGCGTTGAGTACGCAATGAACCCGCGAGTCGAAGCGCTCGAGTACCTCCTCGGCGGTCACGGCGGCCGGCTTGTTCGGGAGCGCCGCATTGATCACCGCGAGCGGGCGCTGCACCAGTTCCATGAGCCGGAGGGCCACCGGGTGGTCCGGAATGCGCACCGCGATGGACGGCGTTTCGGTGATGGTGCCCAGCACCGCCGCCTGCTTGAAGAAGAGCACCGTCAGTCCGCCGGGCCAGTAGCGCTCCAGAACTGTCTCCAGCTCGGGCGGCACCTCCCGCACCAGCTCGTCGAGCTGCTGCTGCGCATGGAGCAGCACGGAAAGGTTCTTACGCTGTGGTTCGTGCCCCTTGGTTTCGTACAGACGGCGGACCGCTTCCGGGTTGGAGGCGTCCGCCGCAAGGCCGTACACCGTGTCGGTCGGGAAAGCGACGATGCCGCCCTCGATCAGGACCATCATGGCGTGGGAAAGCACGTCCTCGTCCGGTGCCTTGGCATCTATCGCGAAGACTTTGGTTTCGATGACCTCCCGGGTGTCCGGACTGCCGCCGAGCGCGGCCGTCTCCGGCCCGGGGCTGAGGTCCTCGAGTTCCGGCGGCGGTGGGAGGTCGTCCTTCCGCTCGCGGGAGCCGGCGGAGCGGACCCGCGTCAGGTCCTCGGTCAACGCCGGGTCCTCGGTCACGGTGCCCGGCTCCTGTGGTGTCGGTGTCTTGATGAGGCGGCCGGAGAGTCCGAGGTGCGAACTCCCGGCGGAGGCTGCTCCCGGGCGGATGACCTCGGTGGCGGCGGGCGGCGTCTCCGCCTCGGAGATATTTGGGGTAATCTCCTCGCCGGCCGGATCGGTTTCCACCTCCATGGAGCTGTCGAGCAGCTTCGGGGCAGCAGTGCGTGCCGGGTCGCAGAGGTCCGCGTACTCGCCCACGAGTTCCCTGCGCGTGCCCTCCAGACGGTCCGAAAGGGCACCGCAATGGCGCGCCAGTGTGGAGCGGAACTTGGGATACTTGATGGCCAGGATGCGTGTGGCGAGCAGCGCGGCGTTCTCCGAGCTGTTGATCCCCACCGTCGCCACTGGCACCCCGGGGGGCATCTGGGCCATGGAGAAGAGCGCGTCCTGCCCGCGCAGGGGGCTTGAATCAATCGGGACCGCCACCACAGGCAGTTGCGAATGGCTGGCCAGCATCCCCGCCACCAGCGCCGATCCCCCGGACCCGCACACGAGCACCTCGATGCCGCGGTCAGGTGCCTGGGAGGCAAAACGTGTCAGTTTGTCCGGCCCCCGGGAAGCTGAGACCACCTCTACTGTGTATGGTACCCCCAACATACGCAGCAACTCAAGTCCCCTGCGCATGATGTTGAATTCGGAGCGTGAACTCAGCACCACCCCAACGAGCGGTTTCGGCATGGGTGTCCTCGGGTCCGCCGGACGACAGTATCGGGTGCCCTGGGGCATGTCCGGAATACCCGATTCCTGCCCGCGTCAGGCCCGGAGCCGCAAGCGAAGATGGTCCAACACCTCCCCGCATTCCCGGTGGCCGGCATGCACTCGCCCGCGCGTCCGCACCCCGCTTCGCTATCGCGGGGGCTTTGCGGTTGGCACGCGACTGGCCCCCTGATAGAAACAGTTCGGTACGGACGAAGCACGGAAAGAGCGACATACCACGTAACCTATGGAGGTTTCTCCCATGGCATCACAGGAACTGATTGACGGGCTTCAGAAGGCCCTGAATCGCGAAGTCAGTACTTTCCTCCGCTACATGCTTCAGGCCTCGATGATCAAGGGCATCGAGTACGCCCCTGTCCGCTCGATGTATGACGCGGAGGTCAACGATGAGATCGGCCACGCCAAGTATCTGGCCGAGAAAATCGTCATGCTCGGCGGCGTTCCCAAGCTGAACCCCGACCTGACACCGCCCCCGCAAGAGGTTAGGGCGATGCTCAAGAACGATATAGCCGAGGAAAAGAAGGACGTGGAGCACTACAAGAAGCTGGCCGATCTGGCCGAGGAGGCCGGCCTGATCGAGCTGAAACTCCACATGGAGGATCAGGCCGCCGACGAGGAAGGCCACGCCCTCGAAATGGAGCGCATGCTCGGCTGAGCCCGCTCACCGCTCCAAAGCTGCATCCCCAACGCCCCGCCCGGTCATCGGGCGGGGTTTCCTCTTGAAGCTCCCCGGGCGGGGGCGCTTCCTTGCCCGGAAACAGCACGATGCCCCCCTTCGCCGAAAGACAATCCTCGCCGAATGCCCATGTCCGCGCCCCGCATCCTGCTCGTTGACGACGAGGAAAACATCCGCTTCACGCTGCGCGAGGTCCTCCGCCGCGAGGATCCCACCTACCAGATTGACGAAGCCGGCGACGGCGCCGAGGCCCTCGAGAAGGTCCGATCCGCGCCCTACTCCCTCGTCCTGATGGACATGCGCATGCCCCGCATGGACGGCATGGCGGCGTTCAGGGCCATGCGTGCCATCCGACCGGACCTCATCGTGGTGTTTATTACTGCGCACGGGACCCAGCGCACCGCCATGGAAGCGCTTCAGGCCGGGGCCTATGACTACTTCACCAAGCCGTTCGACCTGACGGAGGTGCGCGTCGTCGTCCGCCGCGCCGTCGAGAAGGTCAACCTCCTCCAGCAGCTCGAGGATATGCGGCGCACTCAGGCGCAGCGCTACTCCTTCGATCGCCTCATTGGCCAGAGTGCCGCCATGCAGGAGATCTTCGGTTTGATCGAGAGGGTCCTCGACAACGACGTGACCGTGCTCATCACCGGGGAGAGCGGCACCGGCAAGGAGCTGATCGCCACCGCCATCCACAATCACTCGCTGCGGCGCAGCCAGTCGCTGGTGAAGGTGAACACGGTGGCCATCCCGGAGGCGCTGCTCGAGAGCGAGATGTTCGGCCACGAGCGCGGTTCCTTCACCGGGGCGGTGTCTCAGAAGATTGGCAAGGTGGAGGCGGCGGACAATGGGACGCTGTTCCTCGACGAGATTGGCGACATGTCGCCGCCGCTTCAGGCAAAACTGCTCCGCGTGCTGCAGGAGCGCGAAATCGAGCGCGTCGGCTCCAACAAGCCGATCTCCGTGGACATTCGGGTCATCGCGGCCACCAACTGCGACCTGGCCAAGATGGTCGAGGAAGGGGAATTCCGCGAGGATCTTTACTACCGCCTCAACGTCCTGCCCATCCACGTTCCCCCCCTGCGCAAGAGGCGCGACGACATCCCCGTGCTGATTGACCACTTCATCGGGCAGTACAACCCGCGCCTGCGCCGGACCATCTCCTCGGTGTCGGATGCGGCGTTGCAGAAGCTGCTCAACTACCCATGGCCGGGGAACATTCGCGAACTGGAAAACACAGTGCAGCGCGCCATGCTCATGGCTTCAGGCACTTCGATCGAGGTGGAGCACCTTCCCCCGAGCGTTCGGGGCGATCAGCCCGTCGTCACGCAGAACCTCGCCCCTCCGGGAGGAGATGGTGCCGAGGCGTTCGGGGAGCTGGACCTGGCCTCACTGCTTGATACCGAGGACTTCTCACAGTCGCTCGCGGACCGGCTTCAGCTTCTCGGGGACCACCTGGAAAAGTACCTCATCCGCCGTGCCCTTCAGAAGACCAGTGGGCATCGCCAGGAAACCGCGAGCCTGCTCGGCATCAGCCGCAAGAGCCTCCACAACAAGATGGTGCGGTACGGTCTTTTCTCCGAAGAGCGGGATCGTGCGGCCAACGGTGACTGAGAAGCACCTCCCGGCACGGTGCGGGAGCTTTCGGGGCTTGCCCATCCGCCCGCCGGGCGGGTGAAACTGGCCACTGGCCAAAGGGTGACTATTGCCGGCTTCCCGCCGCCGGGACGCACGAGCGGCGTGGAGTACCCCCCTACCGCCCGCACGGCACCCATTTCCGCAAGGAAGGGATGGCATTCCGATGAAAGTCGTGATCGCACACCGATCCGGTTCGCCCAAGGTGGTGGACCTTCCGGAACCGCGGATGGGGCGGAATTTTGTCAGCGTACGGGTCAGTCACTCCGCCCTCACGCTGCCCGACGAGCTGCAGGTCCTCAAGGAGGCACCACGCGGCCTCAAGCGTGGAGAGGACGGCGTCCCGCTTGGCGAATGTGCCAGCGGCACGGTGCTGGAGGTCGGTCCCTCGGTCCGTACTCTCAAGACCGGCGTGCGCGTGGCCGTGGCCGGCAATCCCTACGTCTATCACGGCGCACAGCTTGTCGTGCCGGAGAACCTGGCCGTGGAGCTGCCCAAGAAGGTCAACCACGAGGAGGGTGCCTTCGCCGGACAGGGCGCCGCCGCGCTCCACCTGGTGCGAAGTGCCCGCGTTCAGTTGGGGGAAGTCGTTCTCATTATCGGCGGTGAGCTGATGGGCCTGCTCGCCGCACAGCTCGTTCGGGCCGCCGGGGCGACGCCCCTGCTCGTGGATCCCTCCGAATTCCGCCTCAACAAGATGCGCACAATCGGCATCTCCCAGACCTTCCTGCCGGACGACGACGGGCTCATCCGCACAGTGGATGCCCTGACGGGCGGGCACGGCGCCGACGCAGCACTGGTGGCGACGGCACAGAACCCCGAGTCCCTGCCCCTGGCCATCAGCCTCCTGCGCCCCGCCGGCATGATCGTGCTGGGCACGGCAGTCAATGGGCTGACCGACTTGGAGCTGTTGGTGGAGAAGCGCCTGACCCTGCATTCGGCTCTCGGCGGGGGAGAAGGCGCCGGGGACCGCGACTTCGAGGTCAAGGGCGCCGGCTACCCACGCGCCCTGGCACGCTGGACCGAGCGCGACAACATGGGCTGCTTCTGCAACCTGCTCGCCGAGCGCAAGGTGCAGGTCTCGCCCCTCGTGACCGACCGTCTCCCCATCGAGCGCGCCTCGGCGGTCTACGAAAAAGCGCAACGGGCGCCGGAGTCGGTCCTCGGGGCCGTGCTCACCTACTGAGACGCGCCGTGAATCCTCCGGCCGGACATTGACAGCCGCGCGGCTCTCTGTCCTGCCTCCCCACTACAACATCTTGGCCAGCAGCGCCCCCGCCACCAGGCAGACGACGCCGACCCCGTTCACACCGGTGAAGTAAAGCCCCGCCTTCAACCAGTCCTGGCTGTTCACCAGCCCGCCCACCTCAAACACGTAGGTGGAGAACGTGGTGAAGGCGCCGAGGAACCCGATGAAAACCACGCGCTGCGATTCGAGGCTCACCTCCCACCGGCTGCCGAGTGCAACCCACAGGAAGCCGAACAGGAAGCAGCCGATCACGTTGACCGTCATGGTCCCCCAAGGGAACCCGGGTCCGGCTGAGAGCTGGACGTAGGTGGCAATGAAGTGACGCGCAAGAGTCCCAAGCGCCCCCGCAAGGGCGATCAGGAGCAATGTCTCCGTCATGGCGTGCCTCCGGAGGCTGAGTTCACGGGCTCTTCGGATGATCGCGCGGTGAGGCATCTGCTCGAAAGGGTTCAGTCCTCTCCGTTTTCCGCGGGTGGGCCATACACCTTCAGGGTAACGCGCTTGTAAATGCTGAGGATGTTCAGCTTGTGTGCATCACCGTAGATGACTTCGGTGATGTTTCCATCCGCCATGGCTTTCTCAAGGCCCATGTTTCCCCAGCCGGCACTTGCAGCACCCATGGCGCGGTCCGTGAGGAAATCATCCGTGTAGGAGAACCCCGGCGCGGAGGGCGGACTGAGGGATATCTGGTGCGTGGTGGCCTTGCCCATGACAAGCCCATCGGGAATGACGAGGGGCTCGCCCCGTGTGCGCTTGGCGGTGAAGGGCGTCTCGTAATTTGAGTAGATGAAGGCGCGCGGCATTCCAATGCCGGCCCGGGTGCCGGTTGGACTGCATCCGGACAGAAGTGCAAAGGCCGGCAGCAGTCCCATGCAGACCGCCAGAGTCCGAACGAGCGATGGGCTGCTCATGGGCGGCCGCCTCCCGGAGGCCCTTCCCTCGGCTCCGTCTCACCCTTCACGATGATTGTGAACCGCTGATAGATAAGCGCATAGTTCTCAATGCGGTAGTCGGTGTGGCTCACCTGCTTGATGCCGCCGTTCTTCATGGCCTTATCGAGCCCGACGTTCCCCCAGCCGACAAGGAACAGGATGTTGTGAGCGGAGGCCCGGCCTTCCGCCGTCCCGGGACCTCCTCCCGGGAAGAGTGGTGCGGTCTGGTCCGTGTAGATCACACCGCGCGGTGGCACCACGGAGGCAAACACACAGCCGGACAGCAGCCCGGCAGCGACAAACAACCCGCAAATACCCGCAATCGAACGCAACTTCATGGAATGGTTCCCCCTTCCAATGGTGAGTGGGACATCAGCCCCTGGCCAACAATAGCAACCAGCACGGCGAGCTGCGCCGTCCTGAGGCGAAACGCCACGTTGCACACTCCCCCGGCGAAAGAGATGCCCGCCGGCGCACTTCATTCGCCCTCCTTCATTCCGGCTTCTTCCCGCCGCCTTATCTCGCGCCGAATCTCCGTCATTACCCAGCCGAGCGATCGCGCCTCGCGCTTTCGCGCCCGCTCGAACACCCGCTCGACAAGCGCCAGATCGTAGTGGTTCGCCATGAGCTGGAGCTGGTCGAGAATCAGCGAGTTCAGGCGCATCGAGAAGGTGTTGAGGTAGAGTTCCACGACGCGCTTGATCTTCTGCTCGCCGCGCAGCTCCGCGCCTTCCGCGTCCGCCCCGGTCTCCTCCGGCGTGGCCTCGGCGTAGCGCGGCGGCCAGAGCGACTCGAGGAAGAGGTCCGGGTGGCGGGCGCGCACTTCGTCGGGAGGCTGCGGCGTGGGCACGGGTGTCAGGACCTGGAAGAGCGCCGGTTCCTCCTCGTGATCAGGGAGGAAAGCCCGCAGGACGGCGGCCTTTCGCAGGCCCTTCACCGCGCGTCCGAGCTTCTTCGCGTCGAGGCCGCACCGCTCGGCCAGTTCCGCCGGTGTGACCTCCACCAGTCCCGGCCGGAGCGGGTTTGCGGCCATGTCCAGCTCGACGACTTTGCGGAACACCACCCACGCATACGGCACCTTCGCCACCTCGTTCACCCTGCCGGGCAGGCCGGACAGCTCGAGCCACAGTGGGAAGCGCGCGTCGTCGGCGGATGGGTGCATGAGCGGGCCGTTGCGTGAAATGAGCCGGAGCAGACGGCACACACGCCTCCCGCCCCGGCGCAGCACGAATCCACTCCCCGCCACCCGGCGGCAAGTGGAGAGGGGGAGCGAGCAAGGAAGAGTGATTACCGGCCTGCACCATCTGCATTGCGTCGTGCTCCGGGCCTCCTCCCAAGGCACGAACACTGGCACCTGCCCGAATCGGCACGGCTTCCTCGTAGGCGATTCAGCTTGCATTCTGTGGCCAACGGCAGTGCGCTTCCCAAAATTCGTCAGGAGCAGTTCCATGAGGGCTGGCAACCATTGCTCGAAGGCATGGCCTCCTCTTCTGCTTGCAGCACGGGTCCTCGCCTGCCTGGCGGTGCTGGTGCTGTGCCCGGTGGCGCCCGCTGAGGAGCCGCGCCGCGCTGGAGTCCTGTCCCCCGGCACCACGGACTATCCGAACGGCGGCATGCTCGCGTTGGAGCCAAGGGGTCTCTCACCGACTTCTGCCGGCCTGTTACACATCGCCTCCGACGGCGCCCATGCCTACGCCATCGCCGGTCACAGGTCGCGCATTCCCGGCATCCTGAAGATTGAGCTTGGACCCGACGTAGAGGCTCATCGGCGGGTAGGTTCCCTCGGCCTGCTGAACGACGAAAGATGGATTCAGAGCGCAGCATTCGACACGGAGAACGGCTACGCTTACCTGGGAATCAGGCCATCGTCCGGGGGACCGGCCCGCATAGTCAAGATAGCTCTTGGCGATGAAGGTGAGGCACCAAGGCGCGTAGGATCAATCACAATGGAGGCGGGTGAGATAGATGCAAATGCGGCCGTCGTTGATCCGGATAACGGGTATATATATTTCGCTGTCAGCAACCGGCTTGTCAAATTGGAGATGGGAGAGGGCGACACTCTGCCAAGACGGATTGGTGCAATAGCTATCGGACGGGGCAGTTTCCATGCTGCTGTCATTGATCAGAAGAACGGCTTCGGCTATTTTGGCTCAGAGGTGGGCGGCCATATCGCAAAGGTTGATCTCGGGGAAGGTGACAGCATGCCCAGAGTTGTAAGCGGGTTTGTGCTCGAGGAGGAGGAAATGGTCCTTTTTCGGGATGCGTTCCTGGACCCCAGGGGAGGTTATGCATATTTCACGGGCCATGGCATTGGACCTGGCCGGCCAATACGGGCGACGTTTCTCAAGGTGGCATTGGGTGCTGGTGATGCATCGCCATACGAAGTGGGCCGCATCATCCTGGGCCGGGAAGAAGCCGCCATTTTAGGCGTCGTGGACCAGCAGAGGCGGCACGCATACACAATTGCCGGGACACGCCGAAGTTGGGGAGAATTGATGCTGGTGACCCTCGGAGATGGGGATTCTCCGCCCGACGTAATAGCCTCGTGGGAAATGGGTCCGGACCTTCCTCTTGGAGCGATGACCCGTGAAGACCATGATGGCCATGCCCTTTTCCTCACCATCGGCTCTCCAATAGGCTTGGGAAGCTTCCCACTTGCAGGGGCGGAGACGTCACCAAGCGTCAGTACGGTATCCCCTCTGGGGGACGAACGTCACCACGTCAGCACCTCGGTTTTGGATCATGGCGATGGCTACGTCTATCTTGGTACGACGGCCGAGCATGGTTCCGCACAGGTGGTGAAAGTGGAGCTGAACTATCCAGTTGAAGAGCCGAGGCTGGCCGGTTCCCTCCTGCTCCACGAGAACGTGCGTGCTCTGGAAAATGCCGTGATAGACACCGAGACAGGAGACCTCGTCTTCTGTGTCCCTGCAACGCGCTCTGATTTCGATGAGGATGAGGAGAGGGAATGCCACCTTATGCTCGTGGCAGTATCCCGTGGGGATGGCAGCGAACCCCCGAGGAGGGTGGATGAGCCTGCGTCCAGGGAAGCCAAGTGCATTGGCCCACATGCCGATTCGAGTGCCGATCCCGCGCCTCCTGCAAACAGGGCGCAGGACCCCAATACAGGTATCGTCTATTTCTCCACCTACGACGGTCCTCCGGGAATCATCAAGGCCGTACCCGGTGATGGTCAGGCAGGGGATCGCGAAGTCGGGTTGCTTCCGCTTCCAGGTGAGGTGGTGCCGAGCGGAGTGCTCCCGGGCGTTCTGCATGCCTTCGACGGATTCGGATACTACTTCCCCGTGGATCCCCCGTTTCGGGTGTTCCCCTTCGCACTTGGCCACAAGGGAACACTCAGAGCCACCAAGGTCAGATTGCCAGAGGCTGGAGACATCGAGGACGTAAGGCTCTACAGTCACGTGGCAGAGGGTCATGTGCGTCTTGCAGTCTACCGGGAAGTGGCCGGGGGCATAAGCTTGGCATGGCAGTCCGATCAGATCAGAAATACGGCCGAAGGTGATGAGCTTGTCGTTCCGATCTCTGACGGCACGCCCTCGAGTCTTTCGCTGCGGCGTGGCACCTATTGGGTTGCCTGGCAGGCTGACACGCAGGCTCCTGTTGCCAGCTACTCAAAGGGAGAGGACGGCGACGGATTCGTAATTCCCCATGAGTTCGGACCGGCCCCGAGGGTACCGGCCTACGAGAGACCGATCATTTACACGAACGAGCGATGGACAACATCGCTCACCTACACCAGCTCACAGTGATGGTGGTGCCAGGAAGCCGGGTGGGGGAGCCATCCTTGGCCTGCGTCCGGCCCTCCGCGCCCTCGCCTACCCCTCCCCTTGACCCTTGGGTGGTGGTTCGCGGGCAATGCTGCCCCCGGCTGAGGCCGGCAGGTCAGCCCGTTCCAGTTGAAGAGTCCGCCCTATGCCGTTTCGTTCCGGCGCCCTGAGCGTCAGCAGGTTCCAGGTTGTGGAAGACATCCCCGAGACGTTGCCCAAGACCGCCACGGTCGCCCTGCGGCGGTACCTGTGGCGTCCGATTGACGATGCCCGCGGGGAGCGCGAGAGCTTCGGGTGGGTGAACCCCCGCCGGCTGCTCGCCGAGACGTTCACGTGGGAGGACGTCGTGGACGGGCCCTACGTGCTGCTCGGCGTGCGGCGGGACAGGAAGAACTTCTCCCAGGTGCTCTTCCGCGCGCGGCGCGACGAGCTGTTCGACCGCACAAAGTCCGAACGTAACATCACCCGCCTCAGCCGCCAGCAGCGCCTCGCCCTTGAGGAGCAGCTCACCGTCGAAATGCTGAGGGAAACATCGCCCCAGAGCACCTTCGCGGAGGTCGTCTGGGACACGAACAGCAACCTGCTGCTCGTCGGAACGACCGCCAACACCTTTTGCGAACGCACAATCGAGATCTTCGAGGCGACCTTTGACCTCAAGGTCCGGCCTCTCTTCCCTGCACTGATCGGGGCGGACGCCATCGCGGCGCAGGGTCTGGAGGAGGAGTTCCGCCTGGCCGGCGCAGGCGGTGGCGGAGGACCGGCCGTCGCATCCGGCGGGGGAGAGGAGCAGGGCGATGGCCAGTGAACTCGCGCCGCTGGAGGCATTCGAGCGCTACGGGGCCCTCGGCCCGGATTTCCTGACCTGGCTGCTCGTGCGGGTGCTGGAGGACAAGGTACCAGGCATTCCTAGCGAGCCCGGCCTGA
The DNA here is from genome assembly GCA_007132505.1 of Candidatus Sumerlaeota bacterium. GTDB lineage: Bacteria > Sumerlaeota > Sumerlaeia > SLMS01 > SLMS01 > SLMS01. Next base: position 7,913 of record SLOM01000211.1, on the reverse strand, counting down.
AGCTGGACGTGCAGGGGCCGCTGCAGTTCGCCTCCGAGGCGGGCGAGGCGCGCAAGGTGACGCTCTCCGGGGAGGAGGCGGCCACGGCGCCGGAGGTCATCAGCGCCCTGCGCCGGGGGAAACGCCTCATGCGCGGGAAGTTCCTCCTGACGGCGGTGGAGGACACCTGGACGTTCACGCTCGACGGCGGGACGTTCGACCTCCGCTCGCTCAAGCTGCCCGTCCCGCCGATCCCCGACGCGGAGTCCTACCTGGAGGCGCGCATCGAGGCGGTGCTGCGCGTCTATACGCTGCTGGACGAACTGTTTGAGGCCTTCCTGCCCGAGCGGCTTTCCCCGGATACCTGGCGCGAGGAGCTGGCCCGCTGGGCGCGCGGCATCTGACCCGCCTCGTCCTTTGGCTTGGCCCGCCGTGGCGGGCGGGGCTTCCTGCGGGGAAGACCGATCTCCGGAGCACCCCTTCCTCCGTTGCTTGAGCACGCCTCCGCTCTCGAAACATTTCTCGTCTGCCTGGAGGCGATCGGGAAGCTCTTCCTGGTCGCTCTGCTCGGGTTCCTGGCCATCCGCTGGCGGTTCCTCTCCAACGAGGGGCTCGAGGGCCTGACCAAGCTGATGATTGACGTGATCGTGCCGGCGATGCTCTGCCTTGCGATGGTGCGGGGTTTCGACCTGGACACGCTGGCGGAGGCCTCGCCGCTGATTCTGCTGCCAGCGCTGTACATTCCGCTGACCGTGGCGCTGTGTCTGCTCTTCTTTCGCCTCCGTCCGGCCGGGCTTCCGGGGACGGATCGCGCCGTCTCCGCCATGGCGGCGCTGCCGAACAGCTTCTACGTGCCACTGCCCCTGGCACTCGCCGTAACGAGCGAGGACCAGCACATCCTTGTCGGCGTGCTGATCGGCGTGGGCGTTTTTGCGATCAATCCGTTCCAGTGGACGCTTGGCACCTGGCTCGTCACGGGCAACGGCGGGGCGGAGAGGCGCGACTGGCGGCAGTCGCTCGCCTCGACGTTCAATGGCCCTGTGCTCGGTGTGATCGTCGGGGCGGGTCTCGCGCTGCTGCCGGGCATGCCGGAGGCGGCGCGGGGCGAAGCGGAGGCCTTCGCGCCCCTGCGCATGCTCTTCGGGGCGATGGGGGTCGTGGCGGCCGCCATGCCGCCCCTGGCCATGATCATCGTCGGGGCGCTGATCGCGCAGTGCCGCATCGGGCACGCCTTCACGCTGCGGAGCCTCCTGCCGGTGATGCTCTTCCGGTTCCTCCTCGTGCCGGGGATCATCATGCTGATGCTGCGATGGGACTGGATCCCCGCGGACCCGCTGACGGCGTTCGTGCTGCTGCTGGTGGCCGCGGCGCCCCCCGCCATGAACCTGGCCATCGCGGCAAGGCGCTACGGCGGGGAATGGGAGGTGGCCTCCGGCGTGCAGCTCATCGCCAGCCTCGCCGCCGCCATCGTCCTGCCTGTCTGGATGACGATTGGGTTGCACCTCGGGTGATGGCGGCGGATCCTGCGCCCCAACCAACTGTCCGAAGGGGAGCACAAGGAATGACACGACCGGCCATGGGCAGATTCGCACTCCTCCTGCCGGCACTGGCACTTGTGGTGGCGCTCGCCGGAGGGTGTGCCTCGAGGACGCCAACCCCCGTGAAGGTGGTCGTGACGCCAATCACCGTGACGCGCGATGTTGTGGATGCGCCGCTGGTGACCGTCACCAACGCCTTCGAAACCTGGTCGTGGATGACCCGTCCCGACCCGGTCCCCCGCGTCACTGGCGGGTGGACGTTCCGGCGCGGCTTCGACGCGGGTGTCGGCATGGACTTCAGCCACTACGTGTTCAAGGCGCTCTCCGGCGTGTTCGGCGTGGTGACGTACATCCCCTGCCGGTCCATCTGGCCGAACTTCCCGGCGGGGGTAAGCCCCTGGCGCAGGCCGGGCGAGTCGTGGTGGAGCATGTACTTCCCCAACACACGGGCGCTGTGGCGTGACGAGGAGCGGGACGAGAATCGTGCGCCGCCTCCACCGCAGGAGGGCGGCCCCCCGCGCTGAGCCGTGGGAGCCACCCGCTACCGCCCCGGGGCCCTACTGCATCGGCCCGATGCGGTAGATGTCGCCCGTGCTCGTCGTTCCGTTGGTGGGATCGTAGGCGAGGTCCTCCAACGCGTTGCTGAGTGAGCCATACTGCTGATCCACAATCTGGCGGAGGTTCCCGCCCGTTCCCTCCATGTAGTGGATGACGGCGCGTTCGTTGATGTCGCCCAGCCGTGCCGGCACGCCGGGGTCGGACCACGTGGAAAGCGGGTTCGGATTGCGTGTGCCGACGCCCGGCCGTCCGTCCAGGCTCGTCAGGACATTCGCAGCGGGACCGAAGCTCGTGATGATGTACCCGTTCTTCAGGTCCTTGGCGTTCCGGTAGCAGTAGGTGATGTTGCCGCCGAGGTGCGCCGCGAAGGGATCATGCACCATACTCGTCATGTAGGCGATCGGCGTGGTGATCGTGAAGAAGTCTCTCCCCGCCACGGCGCCCTCGGGGGTGCGGGTGGCGAAGGTGTAGTACCCGGCAGCAAGCGGCCCGAAGAAATCGCTGTAGGCCGGGTCGAACTTGCCGGGGTTGTCGGTTCCCTCCGGGTATTCGCCGTGGTCCACCCGGTAGGACTCGATGGCGGTGGCCAGTGCCCGCATGTCGGACTGCACGCGGGAGACTTTGGCGCGGGTCTGCGCCTCAAGGAAGTTGGGAACTGCGATGGCTGCCAGAATCGCGATGATCGCAACGACGATCAGCAGCTCAATCAGGGTGAAGGCCTTGCGTGGTGGGGGTACAAACAAGACTGATGACTCCTTCCAGTGGGGGTGTGCCGTGCAGGCGGTGGAAGGTGTCCTTCAGGGAGTTTGGCATGTCAAACGCAAATATGGCCCGCCAACAAAAAGCGCGGGCCCTACTTGTGCACCCTGTTCGTGAAGTCCTTCAGCAGATGATCGAAGCTCTGCGGCACGGAATGGTACCCCACCGCGTAGTGCCCCTTCTCAGGGTCCCAGTTCATGTAGACGTCTTCGCACACCTTGCGTAGGATTTCCTTCTGTTTCCCCTCGGCGGCGATCTTCTCCACCGGCCCGCCGTCCGGGATCGTCTTCCACTTGCTGCGCTTCACGTAATAGACGGGGACAGTGGAAATGATGCCCTCCTGGTGCAGTGCGGCCAAGGCGTTGCCACAGGAGATGTGGTCGTTGTGGTCGTCGTACTTGGAGGTGGTGGTGTGGTGTGTCTTCGGGGAGGGTATGTCCTCGTCCTTCTCGATGCGCATGGCGATCTGGCGTGCCTGCTCCTCGGTGAGCTTGCCGTCCTTGTAGCCATACACGCGGCAGTTCGCGGAGGGGACGCCGAGCAGGCTGGCAGCGGAGAGGAACTCGCGCCGTCGCGCGGCGATATGGTCCTGTGTGTCCAGCATTCCGTCAAGGTAGTGCTCTTCGATCGGGTCGTGGAATTTGTTGTGGATTGGGCACTTGGCTGTGCCGTTGAGGAAGTGAATGGAGCCGCAGGCCGAGCCATCGGTCATCAGGACAAGGTAGACCTGCTCGCCCCGCTCGAGGCACTGCAGGATGCCGACCCCCATGGTGAGCGTCTCATCGTCCGCATGTGGACAGTAGAAGATGTGGGTCATTTTGAGTTTCCTTTCGCGCCGGTGGGGCGCCTTACCCAGATCATGACGTCCTGGCTGTTTGCCGCGCCGGGGATCGTGCCGGTGCGGTTGAATCCGAATTCCTCGAACCATTCGGCGGGCTCGGAGCGGTAACACAGGAGGTCCCCGGCCCATTCACTGGCGCAGGCCTTCGCCAAGTCCGCTTCGAGGTGGCGCCATTTCGGGTGAATGAACAGGTCCAGGACCTGGTGCGTGCCGAGGGCGCCGAAGTTGGGGTCGGGAAGGACGGTACCGAGCCCGAGTGCCGTGCCGGCCTCATTTTCGAGAACCTTCATGACACATGCCGGGATCCTGCCCTTTGCCTGGGCCGCCCGGACCCTTATGAGCCGGCCCTCCATGTCGCCCGGGCCGTAGAGGTTCGTGGCCACGGAGCGTATGAACTCGCCTTCGCCCTGCAGCGTCAGCAGATTGAGGGTGGGCCAGTGGCGCCATTCAAGCGGCACGATGCGGGAATCCTCGGCCTCGAACAGCGAATCGAGCGTGCCGGGCACCGTCTCAAGGATCATCGCGCCGGGAACCTCGGCGGTGTCCTTGAAGCCAAAGCGCGAGTAGATGCGGTGTGCGGTCGTGCCGGGGTGAGTGTTCAGTTCCATGATGCGGCCGCCGCGTGTCCCAAAGTCATCCCGCACCATCTCCATCAGGGCTGTGGCCACGCCTTTCCCACGGGCGGAGTCCGACGTATAGACATGGCCCAGGATACCGATGCCCCGATACTCCCAAGTGCAGATGTTGCCCACAAGCTGGTTGTCGAGAAGGCCCAGGTAAAACCGCCACTCCAGTCCTTCCTCGATACCGTCCCGGCCGTGGAGCATGTACTCGTCGAAGTGCGTGTAGTACTGGGGGGCCTTGGCGACAAGGAGGTACTGGAGCCGGCGCATCAACTCCTGGGGCATTTGCTGCTCCACCACGCCTGCCACCATGTCCCCGCCCTTCTTCAGGCTGATGGTGCGCTTGCGGCTGAGTACGTCCTCCATGGGTTCCTCCTCCGGTGGGATTCTGCCGGTCAACGGACAGCAAGGCCCGAAGGCGGGGGGAGCGGCAAGCCCGTTTGGGTGATGGGCCCTTATTCAAAGGGCTTGCCGTCCAGAATCTGCTCACGATAGCGCCGGTAGAGGTGCTGCGCGGAGGGGAAGATGGAGTTGGGGCTGAGGAAATGGCTGAACTCGAAGGTGATCAGCTTCTCCGCGTACGTCTCGGCGATGCGCATCTTGCGCTGGAGGTATCGCCAGTCAATGACCGGGAACTTGATGGGGAACTTCCAGGAGAAGGTCTCGATGTTCTGCCAGAGGCGGACATCGTGGGCGCGGCAGAGCTGCTGCGTCTCGGCCAGGTAACGTTCCAGTTCGAATGTCTGGTCGCTGTCGTTGGCGTAGGCGCAGGAGCCGTCCTGGAAGGCGCAAATATCCACGGCTCCGGCCTGGCGGAGGATGGCATCCCAGCCGTCGAGGAATTTCGCGTGTCGGATTTCCGCCGAGTCGTCCCGGCTGACGTAGGAGGGGTACCCGGGGGAGATCAGGACCGGGCGGTCGGGGCTCAGCTCCTTCATGCGGGCGGGGATGCGGGTGTATAGCTCCGCCGCGTTGCGCGAGGGCTGCACTGTTTCGTTCGCCATGTACCAGCCCGTGAAGGCTGGATGCCCGTTGTAGCGGCTCTCGATTTCCTCCACGAAGCGCCGGTTGATCTCCCAGTCGTGGCGCCAGTTCGTCCACTCATAGGACAGCGTACCGGAATCATAGCTGCCGATGAAGAGGGACATGTTATGGCGCTCCGCCTCGTCGAGGAAGAAGCGCAACAGGTCCGGGACATCGCGGATGCCCAGCGTCTCGGAGGGAAAGCACGCCATGTCCCGCAGCCCTGACCGGATCACCACGAGCGTGTCCAGTCCCGCGTCTGCCATGGTGCGGAACTCCTCACGCCACTCCTCCGGCCCCCAGTTGTGGGGTGGGATGTCGTAGGTGATTTCGTCAAGGAACGTGCCGGTTATTTGCATCATGGCGTGCTTCTCCGTGCTATCGCGTCGTTGTGCGTTACTTCACGCCCGTAATGGCGAGGATGACCGGGGCGGCCTCCGTTCCGGTGCTGGAGACTCGGACTGCCTCGATTTCCCTCTCCGGATGAGGATTCATCCAGAGGGTATCCCACAGGCGGATGGGCGAGCCATCTGCGGACTCACCCTCCCAGGCGATGCGGGAGATGCCGCCGGCCCGCTCGTCCCCGAAGGCGAAGAGCTGCTGCCCGTAGTTCAGCGGCATGCTCTCCACCTCGCCGTCTGCGTAGTGCACCTCGATGGTGCCGGCGCGGCGCTGCTCGCGTGTGGGGAAGGCTGCCGTCATGAGGAAGCGAAGCTCCGAGGCGCTGACGCCACCTGTTTCCAGGGTGACGGCCTCGGGGAACTCGCCGGCTGGGTTCATCATGCCGGCAAGCACGATGGCGCCATGACCCTGCTCGTTCCGGTCCAGCCGGAAGGCCGTTTCGCCGAGGAGGACGTCCCCTTCGGGCAGGTTACGGAAGTCATTCTGCGGGCCGAAGCCGAGCCAGCCCGATCCGTCCTCGTCCACGAGGGAACGATTGTACGCCTCCCGCAGGTCGAGGTGGAAGCCCTCGCGCTTCTCGAGAAGCGGCTGTGTGCGGAACCAGGTGTTGAGGAACTCTTCCTTGGGCACGAAGGGAAGGTCCTCCAGCGGCGTGTCGTCGCCGGACCAGGCATAGTGGGCCGCGGTGATGTAGGACCAGTACTGGAACCACTGCGCCTCGTTGTTGTCTATTGCGAAATTGAACCCCGCCCACGTGGTCTGCAGGTACCCGAGTGCGTCATTCTGAATGCAGGCCAGGGCCAGATTCTTGATGTTGCGGGGCCTGTACCATCCGGCGCCGATGGTCTGGAATCCTTCCCCGATCCAGAGCGGAATGGAGATGAACTCCTCCGGCTCAACCGTCGCGTAATGCCAGTCGGTGATGATGATGTCCCTGGGCAGTCGCTCCCGCCGTTCCTGCGCGATCTCCACGGAGGGGGCGAAGTGGGCGTCGGAGGCCTCGCTGCTGTGGAGGAACATGTCACCCCACATATAGACGTCCACCTCGCGCTCCCGGAACCAGTCATTCAGCTTCTCGATGTCCTTGATGATCAGGTCCGTGACGCTCATGCCGGAGTCGGCGCTCCGGTAGGGGAATCGCCCGCGCATCGTGACCTCGTCGTGGCCGATGTGGAAGCCGGTGGGCTCGAAGAAGTCGAGCGCCTCCTGGAAGATCGTGAAGATGAACTCATAGGTGCGCGGATTCGTCACCATGTAGGCGTAGGGCGTTTCGGGGTCTTCGGCGATGTCCAGGTTGTGCCCGCCGGTGAAGATCCATTCGCTGTGGCCGAGCGACTGAATGAGCGGAATGAGGTCCACGAAGTACCTGTCCGCCGCCTCGATAACCTTCTGCGCATCGTCCTTGGTCATGCCGAAGCGTGGATGCTCAAGCTCCGGCGCATTGTCCCAGATGATGTACTGACACTCCCAGATGAAAGAGTTGAGCTTGTAGCGGGCCATCAGCTCGCGGACGGCCTTGGATATCTGGTCTCCGGCATCCCTGCCGGAAAGCGCGTGAATCCCCCGGAAGTCGAGGGACGGCCAGTCCACGATCTCCGCGCCGCGCAACACCACGCCGTCCTCACCAGTTCCCACCAGCTGAAGGAGCGTGGTGACGCCGAAGAAGACGCCTTGCTCGGTGTTTGCGGCAATGGTTGCGTACCGGTCGCCCACGCGGAGCGCGTAGCCCTCCTCGTGATCGGGCAGGCTGAGTCCGTGCTGTTCGAGCATTTCCGCAGGCTCGGCGTAACGGCCGGCCTCCCCGAGAAGGATGGCGCCCTGTGGTGGATCGGCCGGGGCCGGTCCGCGGACAATGCGGGCCTCGGTCCGGTAGATCTCCCGAAGGTCGCGCACGAGGAATTCCGCGGCGGTCTCGATACCCGGGCCCGGATCAGGGCCTGTATAGACGACCACTCCGCCGTTCAGGGGTATTTCGGCACCGGTATAGGCCAGCTCCTTTGGTTCTGGAATGATGTAGTCACGCTGGGGACCCGGCACGCGGGCTTCTTCCGTGGCGTGCGGCTCGGAGGAGGCGGTGAGCGGCTCCACCGTCTCTGAGGCGGGGGAGAGGCTTTCCGGGAAGCTCATCGTGATCTCGTAGATGCCGCCATCCTCCGGGATGGGGCGCCCCAGATACCCGAACCAGAACAT
>SLOM01000083.1 GCA_007132505.1 Candidatus Sumerlaeota bacterium | reverse complement strand
GGCCAAGGACGAGCGCTACGACACACGGCCGTGGCAGGAATCGCTCATGGCGCTGCTGACCGCCTCGGGATCCGGGGCGTTCCTCCGCACGCCCGACACCAACGAAGAGAATGACGACGAACCGCCGGCCCCGGAGCAAACAACCTGGTACGATTTCCTCCGTGAGACATGGCAGGAACGCGTGTACACGCAGGATGCCAACGGTGCGGAGAGTTTCGAGGACTTCTGGGTCGCCGCCGTGCAACTCGGCGTTCACGACACGGTGGGGGAGGAGCGCCGGGAGGGCCCGCTCTCGCCGCCCTCTTTCGATGGCTCAGCGGTGGCGGATCTCGAGGTGCCCGCCAGCCGCGAGGGGCTCTCTCTCGTCCTTCACACGACGAACGTGCACGGGGACGGGGTCACAATGGGGAACCCCTTCCTGCTCGAACTGCCCGACCCCATAAGCCGCATTTGCTGGGATAATTACGCCAGCCTTTCGCCCTCGGCGGCGGAGGCACTTGGCGTCCGCGAGGGAGACCACCTGCAGATTTCGGCCGGTGGGGAGTCCATCGAGATACCCGCCTTCATCCAGCCGGGCACGCATCCGGAGGTCGTGGCCATTCACCTTGGGTGGGGCCGGAGCACCTTCGGCTCGATCGGCGACGGAGTGGGTGTGAACGCGGCTGCGCTGATCGGACAGGAGAACGGCGGGCTGGTCTATGCGGGCCGGGAGGTCCGGGTGGAGAAGGTCCGCGGCCGCACCCGCCTGGCCAACGTGCAGGGGCACAACTACTTGTACTCACCATCCTATGCGGGGATTTACGTGAACAAACGCCACGGGGACAACGTGCCCGAGGAGGCGCCCTACTATGACCGCCCCATCATAGGCGAGACCACCTTCAACGAGTGGAAGGAAAACCCCTACCACGCCTACCCGAATTCGACGCCGCACGGCGAACTGCCGCGCAGCATCTGGGGCCGGCAGCACAAGTACCATGGCCATCACTGGGGCCTTGCAGTGGATCTGAACGCCTGCAACGGCTGCGGGGCATGCATGGTGGCCTGCTCGGTGGAGAACAACGTCCCGGTCGTCGGCAAGGAGGAAGTCCGGCGCGGACGCGAGATGCACTGGCTCCGGATTGACCGCTATTATCGCGGACACAAGGACGATCCGGACATCGTCCATCAGCCCCTCATGTGCCAGCACTGCGACCATGCGCCGTGCGAGACCGTCTGCCCCGTCATCGCCACGATGCACAACGACGAGGGCCTGAACGTGATGACCTACAACCGGTGCGTGGGGACGCGGTATTGCGCGAACAACTGTCCCTACAAGGTGCGGCGGTTTAATTTCTGGCAGTACTCGGATTTCCGCACCGGCCCGCACGAGAATGTCCGCAGGGTCTCCCCACTGGAGCTGGTGCTGAACCCGGACGTGACGACGCGCACCCGCGGCGTCATGGAAAAGTGCACCTTCTGCAACCACCGGATCCGGGACGCAAAGGAGAAGGCACGCGAGGAGGAACGCCCGCTCCGGGACGGCGAAATGCGGACCGCCTGCCAGCAGGCCTGCCCGGCACAGGCGATTATCTTCGGCGACCGGAACGACCCGGACTCCGAGATCTCCAAGTTGTGGAAGGACCCGCGCGCCTACGGGCTGCTCGAGGATCTCAACACCGATCCCTCGGTGCGGTACCTTGCCGTGGTCAGAAACAGGGACGAACCAGTGCCCTACCGCACGAAATACCAGAGCCGGCGCGTGGACGGATACCACGGCTCCGGCGGTGAATAACCGCAGAACCATGAAACAAGGAACCCCGACCGGATGAGTCTGGCTCTCGAACCGAAGGAACAATCCCCGCTGCTGAGCCCCTCCATCAAGATGGAGCAGGTGACGGGTGACGTGCTCCAGCCCATGGGCAGGTTCCCCTCGCTGCCGTGGCACCTTGCGTTCGGCGCGGCGCAATTGCTGACGGTGCTGCTCATTGTTCCGATCGTCTATCAGGTGTTCTACGGACTCGGCCGGTTCGGGATCAACCAGCCGGTGGGCTGGGGCATTTACATTGTTAATTTCGTGTTCTGGATCGGCATTGGCCACGCCGGGACGCTGATTTCCGCGGTGCTTTTCCTTTTCCGGCAAAGCTGGCGCACCTCGATCAACCGCTCGGCGGAAGCGATGACGATCTTCGCCGTGATGACGGCGGGAGTTTTCCCGCTGGTCCACGTCGGCCGAACCTGGGTGGCGTACTGGCTTATCCCTTATCCCGCGGAACGGGAGCTCTGGGTGAATTTCCGCTCGCCGCTCCTTTGGGATGTTTTCGCGGTGACGACGTATTTCACGATCTCCCTGCTCTTCTGGTACCAGGGACTCATTCCCGACTGGGCCACGGCACGCGACCGGGCGAAAAACAAGTTCTTCAAGAAGATGTACAGCATCCTCTCCTTCGGATGGACGGGCTCCGCGCGCGATTGGAATCACTACGAGCGCTGCTACCGCCAGTTTGCCTTCCTCGCCGCGCCGCTCGTGCTCTCGGTGCACTCGATCGTGTCGTTTGACTTCGCTGTCTCGCTCATCCCCGGCTGGCACACGACGATCTTCCCACCCTATTTCGTTGTGGGTGCCATTTTCTCCGGGTTCGCCATGGTAGTGACGCTCATGGTGATCATGCGGTCGCTGTTTAATATGGAGCACTACGTGACGATGCGGCACCTGGAGCTGATGAACAAGGTAATCCTCGCCACGTCCATCATCATGGCGTACTCTTACCTGGCGGAGTTCTACATCGCGTGGTACTCCGGGCACGAGTACGAGCAGTTCCAGTTCCTGAGCCGGCCGTTCGGCATTTATGCGATTCCGTTCTGGATCATGGTGATCTGCAACGTTTTCGTGCCGCAGCTTTTCTGGTCGAAGCGGGTCCGGACGAGCCTTGTCGGAATGTTCGTTATTTCGATCCTGGTGAACGTGGGGATGTGGTTCGAGCGCTTCAATATCTTCATCATTTCGCTGCACAACGATTTCCTGCCGGCGAGCTGGGGTGCTTATTGGCCGACGGCGTGGGACATAGCGGTGACGGTGGGGTCGTTCGGACTGTTCTTCACGTTGTTTCTGATATTCTGCCGGGTGTTCCCGGTGCTCGCGATCGCTGAGCTCAAGACGACGCTGCCATCGCCCTCGCGTGGCTCACGGCTCGGGGTGGGGCATCATGCACACCACGATCACTACGCCGACACGGACGAGGAAGCCGGACTGGGTCCGGACGGTCCGCCCCGGCCGGCGGAAGGGAGCTGATCAACCATGGCACGCCTTCGCGTTCCAGCCGTTCTCGGTTTCTACGATGACGCGGACGACCTGCTCCACGTGGCGGAAAAGGCGCGCGTGCAGGAGGGTTTCAAGAATCTCGACGCGTACAGCCCCTATCCCGTGCACGGGATGGAGGAGGCACTCGGCCTGCAGCGCTCCTGGGTGAGCACGGCGGCGCGGGTGGGGCTCTTCGTCGGCGCGTTCCTTGGCTTCACGTTTCAGTCCTGGGCTTCGGCGATAGACTGGCCGGTGAACATCGGCGGGAAGCCCTTCATTTCCTGGCCCGCATGGATTCCGATCACTTTCGAGACGGGGGTGTTGCTGGCGGGGTTCTGCAACCTGTTCGCCCTGATGATTGCCTGCGGGATTTATCCGAAGCCGAAGACAATCATTCTGAGCAAGCGCATCACGAACGACCGGTTCGTGATGACCATCCCGGTGAAGGACCCGGAAGAGGAGAAGCGCGCCATTGCCTTCCTGCGCCGGCACAAGGTGCTGAAGATCAAGATAGCCGACCGGATTGACCAGGAGCGCGAGCGTGTGGTTTTCCGCGCCGTTCCGGAGGGAGGAGGAACGGAATCCTCATGATTCTTCCGCGGAGATTCCCGGCCGGGCTTGGGCTTCCGGTGCTGCTTGCAGCGGTGGCGCTCCTTGCGTCCGCCTGCGCGCCTGACCCCGAGCGCCGTGAACGCGAGTTCATGCCGGACATGTACCGCAACCCCGCCGTGAAGGCGCAGGACGAGTTCGATTATTTCCGGACGGGCTCGGCGATGCTCGTGCCGCCGGAGGGCACCATCCCCCGGGGCTTTGAGCCGTATCCCTTCGGCATTGCGGAACGAGACAAGGCCGCCGGCCTGGAGAATCCTCTCCCCGTCAGCCGGCGGATGCTGGAAACCGGCCGCAAGTACTATAATATACACTGCATGATTTGCCATGGAGTGACGGGCTCCGGGGATGGACAGACCACCCTCGTTCATCAGGAGGCCGGCATGCCGGTGCCACCACCGCTCTACTCGCAGTCCATACGCGAGGAGTGGACGGACGGGGAGCTGTTCCACGTCATCAGCATGGGACAGGGGCAGATGCCGGGATACAGGGACCGGATTTCCCGCGAGCACAGGTGGGCCATCGTGCACTACACGCGTGCTCTCGGCCTGGCGGCCGATCCGACGGAAGAAGACCTGGAAGCCGTGGAGCGTCTCGGCTGGGACGCCCGCGAGATGGACCGGCCCGAGCGCCCCGAGAGGCCACGCGACCTGCAGTCCATCTATATCATCGAATGACCGGGGAGGAACAACAGGCGTCACATGCACGGACCCAGACTGTCACATATTGACGATCCCGGACCCCTCCGGATTCCCCCGGCGCTGACGCTTGGGACGCTGGCCGTGGGTGTCCTCGGCCTGCTCGTTTTCCTCTTCGCCGCCTTCACCGGTGCGGAGGAGACACGGCAGAGCGCCTGGGCCGGGTTCTTCGTGTCCTATATCTTTTTCTTCTTCATCGCGCTGGGTGCAGCGGCCTTTCTGGCGATTCAGTACGTGACCGGCGCAAAGTGGATCGTGGTGCTGCGCCGGCTGCCGGAGGCACTGACTTCGTTTCTTTATCGTGGGGGGTTCGTGTTCCCGCTGTTCGCCCTGCTCGGCACCGGGTATATCTACAGCTGGGCCGCGCCGGACGCCACCTATCCCTACCCGAACACGGTGAAGGAGTGGTGGCTTTCTCCCGGAGTGCACGTGGTGAAGGTGATTGTGTACGTGGTGCCTCTGGTGTTCCTGGCGTTTTTTCTGGTGAAGAACTCACTCCGGTCGGACCGCAGGCCCGACCCCGGGTTCAGTCAGCGCCAGCTCCGGCTGTCCATCATTTTCCTCGTCGCTTTCGGTTTTCTTTTCTCGCTGTTCAGCTGGGACGTGGTGATGTCGGTGGAGCCGCGATGGTTCTCCACGATGTTCGGCGTGTACTGTTTTTCCGGGGCTTTCCTGAGCGCGATTGCCGCCATGATGATCCTGACGTTTGTCCTGCGCCGGCGGACCGACCTCGTGCAGGGCCGCCACCTCTACGACATGGGCACCTACGTCATGGGGTTTGCAACCTTCATGGCCTATATCGGGTTCTCGCAGTTCATGCTGATCTGGTACGCCAACCTTGAGGACGAGACGCTCTTCTACATCCGGCGGTTCGAGGGCAACTGGATGCCTCTGGTGGTGGCGCTCTCGCTGCTCAAGTTCATCATTCCGTTTCTGGTTCTGATGCCGCCGCGCATGCGGACAAATGTCTACGCGCAGGTCATCTGCTGCCTGGGCATTCTGCTCGGCCAATTCATTGACATCTACTGGATCGTGATGCCGGCCTACTCGGACACGCTGGTGCTGCCGGGGCTTGTGAACGTGGCCACGTTCCTTGGCGTGGCGGGCATCTTCGGCTGGAGCACCCTTAGCTTCTTCGCGAGCCACTCTTACCTGCCGGCCGGCGATCCGGACCTACTCTCCAGCGTGAACGGAGACTATCTCCATGCCTGATCGCGAGCAAAAGGGGCCGCGGGAAAGAACCAACCCGTTCATCCTCATCCCGCTTCTCCTGTTCGGTGTGTACGTCATCTACTTGGTGGTGTGGCTGCCGTTCCGCTACGGGGCGGAAACGGGCCTGGTTGAGTCGGCTTACCGGCCGCCCCCAGCGCCCGACGGGGAGGCGGAGGTGTTTGACTACCGCCAGCTCCGCCAGCCTTCGGCAGACCTGATCGCGGAGGGGGCCCGGGTGTACCGGCTCCACTGCCAGAGCTGTCACGGCCCGGACGGAAGGGGGGACGGACCCGCCTCGGCCGGCCTGACCATCAAGCCGCGCGCCTTTGACTCCCCGGTGGACGAGTGGCGCCAGGGAGCCTCCGTGCTGGAAATCTGGGAGACTCTGCGCGACGGCGTCGGCGCCATGCCCGCCATGCCGGCGCTCAACCCCCGCCAGAAGTTCGCCGTGGTCCATTATGTCCACGACGAGTTCATGGAGGAATGGCCGGAGGATTCCCCTGAGGCCATTGCGGCCCTGCCCGAGCCCGCTGCCGGGGTGGACATCACCATTGACCCTTACGCCCAGCCCCGCGTGCCACTGCGCTACGCGATGCAAAAGTACGTGGAACAGGCCCTCGAGGCCGATAACGGCGAGGACGGCGGTGGCGGCGGCTGACCATGCCACTTAAGTAAAGGCACGGAACCTGCCACCCCCGCTCCAAAGCGGTGAAGTGACCCGCGGCATATCCGGTCCAAACCAACCCCTTCACTGCAGGCAACTGCCGCTGTATCAACCAAGGAGCAGTCCATGACCAAGGCGGATGTCCGTAACCTGATCATCATCTGGGTGGCGTCCTTCGCGCTGGCGGCGCTGGCGGGATGGGGCTTTCTCATGTGGGCGCCGGCCACCAACCCCGTCGTTCCCACCGCGGAGACACCCACAACCCATTGGGTAACGGCGCCGGCTTCGACCACTGCCGAGCAGGTCCGCCGCAACACCGCATGGACCATCACGGTGATCTTTCCCTTCCTCTTCGGGCCACTGATCACGCTCGGTTACGTGATATGGCGCTTCACGAAGCCGAAGAACCCGGTTCCGGACAGGGTGGAGGAGAATGTTCCCCTGGAGGTCTTCTGGACTCTCGTTCCGGCTGTCATCCTCGTGGCCATGGCAGTGCCAAGCTACCAGGTCATCCAGTATATGGACCGTACGCCCGAATGGAGTGATGATGACCCGCATTATGTCGTGGACGTGGTGGGCCGCCAGTTCGACTGGTTCTACAGCTTCCCGAAGTATGGCGTGGAAATGGTGGATGATGGTACCGGGGACAATCCGCTGGTGCTTCCGGTCAATCGCGTCATCCTGATGAACGGCAGGTCCACGGACGTGAACCATGCCTGGTGGGTACCAGCCTTCGGCATAAAGTTCGATGTCATCCCTGGACGGATCAACCCCGCCTGGTTCCGGCCGACCCGGGAAGGATTCTTCAAGGGACAGTGCGCGGAACTGTGCGGCGCGCTGCACGCCCTGATGTTCATCCACGTGAAGGTGGTCCCCGAGGCGGAGTTCTTCGAGTGGATCATCGAGCAGGGCGGGGAGATTCCGCCCGAGGAACAGGAATTTGTGGAGCGCCTTCTCGGGGAGGGCAGGGAAATCCCCGTCCGGCAGGACCAGGAGGAAGTGGCGCTCGCCGGCAGCGATTAAACAGGAAGGACTGACTGACGACCTCCGTGCCCGTCAGCGCGGAATCGAAGCGAAGAGAGAAGGAATCAATGAGCATAGGGACCCCACACCCTCAGAAGCCCACACCGGCCGGAGCCGGTCATCCCGTCTATACACCCACGGAAAGTCCGCCGCATCACACCACCGAGTACACTGGCATCATGCGGTGGCTGACCACGGTGGACCACAAGCTGATCGGTATCATGTACCTCTGGCTGGCACTGTTCGCCGCGGTTGCGGGTGGCGCCATGGCAGGAGGTATTCGCGCGCAGCTTGCCTTCCCGGACGGCATCGGCGGGGAGAGGCTCATGACGCCGGAGTTCTTCAATCAGCTCACGGCGATGCATGCCTCGTTCATGATCTTCTTCACGATCATCCCCGCGTTCGCCGGGTTCGGGAATTACCTCATTCCGATTCTGATCGGCGCGCGGGACATGGCCTTCCCCAAGATGAATGCGTTCGCGTTCTGGCTGCTCATTCCGGGGATGGCGATCATGCTGGCCAGTTTTGGTTTTGGCGCCTCGCAGGCGGGTTGGACGGCATATCCGCCGCTCGCCGGGTCGCAGTACTCGCCCTTCGCGGGCATGGACATGTGGATTTTCGGCGTCCACCTGGCGGGAGCCAGCTCCATCCTCGCGGCTATTAACTTCATCGTTACGATGACCACCATGCGGGCACCCGGCATGAAGTGGTTCCGCATGCCGCTCTTCTGCTGGGCGACGCTTGTCACTTCATGGATGGTGCTGGTCGGGACGCCGGTGCTCGCGGGAGCGGTGACGATGCTCCTGACGGACCGCATGTTCGGCACGGGTTTCTTCAACCCGGCGCAGGGTGGTGACCCGCTTCTTTATCAGCACCTTTTCTGGTTCTACAGTCACCCGGCCGTCTACATCATGATCCTTCCCGGCTTCGGCATCGTTTCCCACGTGCTTGCGTCGTTCTCGAACAAGCGCATTTTCGGCTACAAGGGCATGGTGTACGCCACGGCCTTCATCGCGGTGGTCGGGTTCCTTGTGTGGGGCCACCACATGTTCTCCGCCGGAATGGAGCCCTGGCTGCGGGTTTACTTCTCCTTCATGTCCATGCTGGTGGCGGTGCCGACGGGCATCAAGGTCTTCAGCTGGCTTGCCACGATCTGGGGCGGCTCCATTCAGTTCACCACCTCGATGCTGTTTGCGCTGGGTTTCCTGGGGCTCTTTACAATTGGTGGCATTTCAGGTGTCTTCCTGGCCAACGTGCCCTTCGACATTCAGGTGCATGACACCTACTTCGTGGTGGCACACCTGCACTACGTGCTCTTCGGCGGTTCGGCCTTCACGCTCCTTGCGGGAACGTACTTCTGGTTCCCGAAGATGACGGGCAAGTACCTGAGCGAAAGGCTCGGCAAGGTCATCTTCTGGCTGATGTTTATTGGAATGAACCTGACCTTCATGCCGATGCACTGGCTGGGCATCGCCGGGATGGCACGGCGGATCTACACCTACCGCGAGGAATTCACGGCGCTGAACCAGTTCGTCAGCATGGGCTACCTGTTGATGCTGGTGGGTGGCCTACTGCTCGTCGGGAATATTATCTACACCGTGGCCATTGCCCGGCGGACAGCCGGCAACGACGTCTGGGGCGTCAACCAGACGCAGCAAACACTTGATTGGGAAACAACCTCTCCTCCGGTTCCCCACAACTTCGACCGGATCCCACGCATAGCCTGAGAGGAAAGGAAAGCAATGCACCACGAGGCCAGACAGGAAGCGGCACCAATCGTCCCGTTCGACGGTACCCGGTCCGTGGTGTATTCTTTTGCGTTGGAGATTCCAAACACCATCATTGTCCATGGGGGACAGCGGGAGAAGACACCATGACACGCAGTGAGCAAGCCGCCGGTTGGTTGCTGGGAGTGCTGATAGCGCTCTCGTTCGCGATTGTGACGCTCGGGGGATATGTGAGGCTGACGGACTCGGGCCTGTCCATCCCCGAGTGGCCCTTCTTTACGGTGGAGGTGCGGGAGCAGGCGACGGGTGAACTGGTGGAGCGCCGCTCGCTTCTTCCCCCCCGGGATGATGAGGGGTGGATGCTTCTTCGTGATACCTTCGTACGGGAGGTGCCCCGTTTCGAGGGCACTGGCCTGGCGCCCTTCAAGCGCATGTTCTGGATCGAGTGGAGTCACCGCGCCGTGGCGAAGGTGATCGGATTTGTCTATCTCGCTTTCCTTGGCGTGGTCTTCTGGTACCCGGAACTGCGGCGGAGGATTGGGACGCTGGCGGTGGTTGGCCTGGTGATGCTTGTAGTGCAGGCCATTCTCGGGGGCATAGCAGTGCTTTTCCACCTCCAGCCGGTCCAGGTGGCGTTGCATCTCATTGTGGCATTTTTCTTTGTAAGTGTGCTGCTGTGGGCCCTGCTGGTGTTGCTTCGTCCTCCGGCCCCACCCGCGGAGCGGGCCGGTGCCAACCCGATCCTTTCATGGTCCATTGGGCTCTACGCGCTGTTCGCCATGCAAGTCTTTTCCGGCGGGCTGGTGGCAGGAAGCCATGCCGGTTTTCAATTCAACAGTTGGCCGAAGATGGGGGACTATTGGGTGCCGCCCGGGCTTCGTCAAGCCGGGGAGGGCCTTTACAAGACTTTCACGGAAAACGTCATCTTCATTCAGTTTTTCCATCGCTGGTTCGCGTTTCTGGTTCTGCTTGCCGCGATTGCCTTTGTGGCACGGACGCTGACCATCCGTATTTCGCCGCAGGCGCGCTGGGCGGTGAGAGCCCTTCTCGCCGTCGTGGTCCTGCAGATCATCCTCGGCATTTTCACGCTGGTTTTCGGAGTGCCGATGTGGCTCGCGCTGACGCACCAGTCGGTGGGGCTCGTGATGTTGTTGAACGCCCTTGTCATCCTTTACGAGACCAGCCAGCAGAAGGTGACCGGGGAGTTTGCCCTGGCGGAGGAAATGGAGCGGGAGCAGCAGCAGCCTGCGGACGGGAACATCGTCAATGCGTGATTATCTGAACCTGACCAAGCCCACGATCTGCCTGCTGGTGCTCGTTACCGGCGCGGCGGCGCTCGTGTGGGAGGGTTCGCTCGCGGGCCGGCCGCTCGCCTTCTTCCTTGTGATGCTGGGACTCTTCCTGACGGCGGGGTCCGCCAACGCGCTCAACCAATACCTCGAGCGTGATCGTGACAAGCTGATGAAACGTACGATGAAGCGCCGTCCGCTCCCTGCGGGGAGGATCGAGCCACGGCAGGCGCTTGTTTTTTCCGTGACGATCGGCGTGCTCGGCGTTGCGATTTTCGCTGCCGCGTTCAACTGGGCCAGCGCGCTGCTTGCCCTCGGGACCATCTTGTTCTACGCATTCTTTTATACACTCTACCTCAAGCCCCGAACGCCGCAGAACATCGTTATCGGCGGTGTGGCGGGCTCGATGGGTCCGCTGATCGCATGGGCCGCGGCCGCCGGGTGGGACGGGCTCTTTGCTTCGCTGGCCCCGTGGGTCATGTTCGGGATTATTTTCCTCTGGACGCCGCCGCACTTCTGGGCCCTCGCGCTCTGCCTGCAGGAGGACTACCGCAAGAACCCCCTCCCGATGATGCCGAACGTGGCAGGGGAACACAGCACCCTGGTGCAGATGCTTGTCTATACGGTGCTGCTGGTGGGACTGAGCCTTGCCCTCGTGTGGAGCGAGGCGGGGCTTGTGTACCTTTCGGCGGCGGTGCTGCTCGGCGGGGTCTTCCTCTGGCGTGCGGTGCTCTCGCTCCGGGAACGCACGGAGCGGCAATACTGGGGCCTCTTCGGCTATTCGATCGTGTATCTTTTCATTCTGTTCGTGGTGATGATGCTGGACACCGCCTGGCGG
>SLOM01000058.1 GCA_007132505.1 Candidatus Sumerlaeota bacterium | reverse complement strand
GCGCTCCGCCGAAGCGAATACGTCAGGCCCTTCTTCCTCCTTGAACTCACTGAGGTTACAGGAACGGAGCGGGCCTTCCTAATGGAGCGCCGGCTCATCAGCAGGGAAATGGAGAGGGGCGGAGCAAACCGCACCGTCTATGTCGGCCCCCAGCTCAAATCCTCCATCCTCGTGAACGAGGAGGATCACCTGCGCCTGCAGTGCCTTGAGAACGGGTTGCAGCTGCCTGCCGTGATGGGCGCCCTTGAAAAACTGGACAACGAGGTGGGGGAGGTCATCCCCTACGCCTACCATGAACGGTACGGCTATCTGACCGCGTGCCCAACCAACGTGGGCACAGCGCTCCGCGCGAGCGTCATGATGCATCTGCCCGGTCTATCCATCCGCAACGAGATCCAGTCGAATCTGCAGCCGCTTCCGCGGCAGGGCCTGACGGTGCGGGGCTTCCACGGTGAAAACTCGGAGAACTCGGGCGACTATTTCCAAATCAGCAACGAGGTCAGCCTGGGCAAATCCAAGGAACAGATTGTCGAGGAACTCTCCGAGGTAGTGACCCATCTGATGGAGAAGGAGCTCGAGGCGCGCTCGGTGCTGCATCGGGAGAACGGACTGGCCATTCAGGATGCCGTGTGGCGCTCCTTTGGCATTTTGACACACGCACGGCGGCTGGACACCAGCGAGGCCATGCGGCTTCTGAGCAGACTGAGACTCGGAATTGACGAGGGTTTCTTCCGCAACCTCAGCCACGAAACGCTGAATCTGCTGGCGATGGAGATCCAACCCGCGCACCTGATGTTCCGCCACGGAGGCGACGCCGAAGGGAGCGAAGCGAGAGATCAGGCACGCGCGCGGCTGATCCGCGAAAGGCTGCACGAGGCCGAATCGGAATGAACCAGGAATCAGGCGGGCAGGACTCGATAACGATGGCGAAGGCATGCCTCCTGCTGAGAGGAAGGAATTGAAGGGTTGGGACCATAGCTCTGCAAGGACGTGTTGCCTCTCCCCCACCGATTGCCATACACTGCGAGTCATAGGAGGACTCCAACGATGCCGCTCAACGACACCCCATTCACTCCCGGCTGGAAAGAGGTCATGCGTCAGTCGCGCAATGAGGCCGGCCGGCTGGGGCATGACTACATCGGACCGGAGCACTTCCTCCTGGGCACGATTCGCAAGGGGGAGGGACTGGCCGTCCAGACGCTCCTGAACATGGACATTGATCTGGACGAGCTGAAGATGGAGACGGAAAAACGCCTCGAGGTGGGCAAGGGACCCACCGTGGGCATTTTTCCGCAAAACAGCGACGCCAAGCGGGTCATCGAATCCGCGCGCATGATCGCAAAGCAGCTCAAGCACAACTGGATCGGCACCGAGCACCTGCTGCTGGCCCTCATCAAGGAGGAGGGCACGGTGGCCGCCGCCGTGCTCAAGTCCTTTAGTGTGGACTTCAGCCGCACCAAGCGCGAAGTGCTGAACCTGATCGAAGGCAGCAGCGCGGGAGCATCGGCCAAGCCGGCCGGCGCCAAGGGCGAAGCAGGCGAGAAGAGCAAGACGCCGGCACTCGACACCTTCGGACGCGACCTCACCCAGCTCGCCCGGGAGGGCAAGCTGGACCCGGTGATCGGCCGAGAGGACGAGGTGGAGCGAATCCTCCAGATTCTGTGCCGCCGGACGAAGAACAATCCGATCCTGCTCGGCGAACCCGGCGTGGGAAAGACCGCCATCGTCGAGGGACTGGCACAGCGCATCGTCAACGAGGACATCCCCGAGTTGCTCAAGGACAAGCGCCTGCTGTCGCTCGACTTGGCCGCCATCGTGGCAGGCACGAAGTACCGTGGCCAGTTCGAGGAGCGCCTGAAGGCGATCATGCAGGAGATCCGGCGCAGCAAAGATGTGCTGATCTTCATTGATGAGCTGCACACGCTGGTCGGCGCGGGCGCCGCAGAAGGCGCCATTGACGCCTCCAACATGCTCAAGCCGGCCCTGAGCCGCGGCGAGATTCAGTGCATCGGCGCCACGACGCTCGAGGAATACCGCAAGTACATCGAGAAGGATGGAGCCCTGGAGCGCCGCTTCCAGACCGTCATCGTCAATCAGCCCACTGGCGACCAGGCCGTTCAGATCCTCAAGGGCCTGCGTCCACGCTACGAGTCCCACCACAATGTCATCATCAGCGATGAAGCCATCCAGCAGGCCGTAACGCTCTCCGAGCGCTACGTGACCGATCGCTATCTGCCCGACAAGGCCATTGACGTGATTGACGAGGCGGGCTCGCGCGCGCGCCTCCTTGCCAACGTCAAACCCCAGGAAATCAAGGACTTGGAGAAACAGATCGGCGACAGCGAGGAGCGGCTGCGCGCCCTCACGCACGAGCAGGAGTACGAACAGTGCAAGGTCGTGAAGGAGGAGCGGGACAAGCTCACCAGCCGCAAGGATGAGCTGATGGAGGAGTGGAACCAGAAGAAGACCAGCCGCGAGGACATGCAAACCATCAGCCCGGACGACGTGGCCTACATCGTGTCAAAATGGACCGGTGTCCCAGTCGTGCGCCTCGAGGAGGAGGAAAGCCGCAAGCTGCTCCGCATGGAGGACGAGCTGGGCAAGCGCGTGATCTCCCAGCGCGAAGCCATCGAGAGCGTGTCGAAGGCCATCCGGCGGTCACGCTCCGGCCTTCAGGACCCCGCGCGTCCGGCCGGCTCCTTCCTGTTCCTCGGCCCCACCGGCGTCGGGAAAACCGAGTTGGCCAAGGCCCTCGCCGAGTTTCTCTTCGGCGACCAGGAAGCACTGGTACGGATAGACATGTCCGAGTACATGGAGAAGTACTCCGTGAGCCGACTGATGGGGGCGCCCCCTGGATACGTCGGCTACGAGGAGGGCGGACAGCTCACCGAGAAGGTGCGCCAGCGGCCCTACTCGGTCGTGCTGCTCGACGAGATCGAGAAGGCACACCCGGACGTCTTCAGCCTGTTGCTTCAGATCCTTGACGACGGCCGGCTGACCGACAGTTGGGGCCACGTGGTCAACTTCCGCAACACCGTCATCATTCTGACCTCCAACGTCGGCACCAAGCGGCTCCGCACCTCCAAGTCCATGGGATTTGGCACCGGCGATACCGACGAGATGGGTGACTACCAGTCCATGAAGGACAAGGTGATGCAGGACGTGAAGAAGGTGTTCAACCCCGAGTTCCTCAACCGGCTCGATGAGATCATCGTCTTCCACTCGCTCACCGAGAAGGACATCGCCCAGATCCTGGAAGTGATGATGGGCTTCGTGAACAAGCGTCTTGCGGAGAAGAAGATCACGCTCCGGCTGACGGACGAGGTGAAGAAGTTCCTCGGCTCGCAGGGTTACGATCCCGAGTACGGTGCCCGGCCGCTCCGGCGTGTCATCCAGCGGCGCATCGAGGACCCGCTGTCTCTGGCTCTCATCTCCGGAGAGATACCAGAGAACTCCGAGCTGGAGGCGTCTCTGAAGGAGAACGAAGTCGTCTTCCGGGTGGTCAAACAGCATGGTCAGGAGCGTGAAGAGCCGGCGCTGACCGGAGCGAACTCCGACTCCGACTGATTCCTCGTCACCCACCCCGATCCGCCCGGACGCCCCGTGGAGAAGCCCTCCGCGGGGCGTCCCTGTTTTTCGGGCCGAACCTGACTTCCGGCGGCAGTTGAGGCCCCGGTCAAGAGACACAAACGACTGATTTTATTCGCCTTGGGCACGCCTCAAGGGGTCCGGAGGAAACGCGTTGCCATCCGGTGGGCCGATGGCGAGTATTCCGGCCCGCCCAACAGGCGGCCGTTTGCACAATGGAGTCTCGACAACATGCCCAAGAGTGCCACACCCAAGCACCTGACCCTTCTCGAAGACGTTGAGAAATGCGAGCGCGAGCTGGTGGAAGCCTGCCTGGCGGCGCCGGAGGGTGCTTCCCTGCGGCTCGCGATAAATTCCGGAGGCGGGAACGTGTATTCCGCGCTGGCCATCGCTTCAGTCATCGAACTGCGCCGGCTGAAGATCACGGCGACGGTGCTGGCCGACTGCAGCAGCTCGGCCCTGCTCGTCCTTGCCTCGTGCAGACGGCGCTACGCAGCGCCCCACGCGTCCTTCCTGTTCCACCCGATGCGATGGTCGAGCGAGGAGCAGTCGCGGCTTTCGGCTGCGCGCTCGTGGTCCGAGGAGTTCACACGCCTCAATCGCGTGTGCGAGGACTGGCTGGTGGACCGGCTGCCCATCTCCCGGCGGACCCTGCGCCAGTGGACGCGCGAGGAGCGCTACATCACGGCCCAGGAGCTGTTCGAACTCGAAATCGCCGAGCCGGTGCCCACCGGTGAGGAAGGGGTCATAGACATCTCGCGCCCCGCAGCGGCGCGGACGGTACAAACGGGGACACGGCGCCGGCGCTCCCGCGCCAAGGAAGCCGCGGCCAGCCGCTCCACCAAGGTCCGCCGCGCGGGCTGAGCGAGGGCGCCAGAACCCTCCTCCGCCAAGCCGCATCACAAGAGGCCACTGCCGCGGATGAGACCTCCGGAAAAGCACACCTTCGAGACCATTTGGGGCCACGAGGCAGCCAGGCGTCTGGTGCCGCGGCTGCTCGCGGCAGGGCGATTGCCGCACGCGATCCTGCTGACCGGGCCGGATGCCATCGGCAAACGGTCGCTCGCTCTGGCAATGGCCAAGGCCATACTCTCCGCCGGAAAGCCACCTCCCGAGTCCCGTGTGGACGCGCCCGCCCCGCCGGCAGCCAAGCGCAAGGTCCCCGAGCCTCCCCCCGGAGAAGGCGACAAGGTGCCCGAGAACCAGGGCGGCGACCTCTTCGCCGGTGAGGACGACCTTTTCGGCGGCGAGGCGGAGCCGGACCTGTTCGCCACCCCGGATGAAGTGACAGTTCCGGATGCCAAGGCAGAGGAGCCCCCTCCCGCCCCCGAACCGGAACCGAAGCCCAAGCCACCACCTCCCAAGGCGAAGAAAACGAAGAAGAGTACCCGCCCGGCGGCAGCTCCCTCCAAGCCGGCCAAGGCTCCAGCCGCAAGACCCCCGGCACCCCGGCGGGCCACCTTCCAAGGCTACGACCCGCGTGTCTGCCGGCTGGTCGAGGCGTCCTACCCGCCCGACGCGGACGAGGAGGGCCGGGCGCGCAAGGTCGGCCACGTGGACCTCACCATCGTGGAGCCATCCGGCAACCGGAGGGGAATTCTCGTCAACCAGGTGCGTTACCTTCAGGATATCGGCTCCGTCCAGCCGGTGGAGGGTGCGTACCGGGTGGTCCTGCTGTTCGGCGCGGACGCGGTGACCCCGGAGGGGGGAAACTCCATCCTGAAGCTCCTCGAGGAGCCGCCCTCCTATCTGGTGTTAATTCTTGTGGCGAATCAGGCAGCGCGGGTGCTGCCGACGATTCGCTCGCGCTGTGCCGAGGTTCCGCTGGAGCCGCTGCCGGAGGCTCTGCTGGCGGAGAAGCTGCGCGAGGAGGAGGGCCTCGAGCCCTCCCTGGCGGAGGTTGCGGCGTCGCTGTCGGAGGGCCGGCCCGGAGTGGCGCTGGCCGTGGTGCAGAGCGGCTTGCTGGAGAAGCGCCGGCGCGTGTTCGAGGCCCGGCTGGACGTGGACCGCTTCGGCCTTGAGGCGCTCCCGGCCAGCGCAGCACGTCTGGACAAGGAGGGGGCCATCAACGAGACACTCTGGTTGCTGCTGAGCCTCGTTCGTGACCGCCTGGTGCGCAAACTGGTACCGGACCGCGCGGACCTCGTGACGCACCGCGACACGCTGGACCTGCTGGACGCCGTGGCAGCCGATCCGGAGATGCTCGACGCGGAGGCGGAACGGCTGCTTGAAGCCTACCGGGTGTTGCTCCATCCTTTCGTACCGAACGCCCGCGCGGCGCTGCAATTGGCCCTCTGGCCCGAGGATTGACTTGCGCGTGGAACCGGGAGAGCGGTCTTTTCCCACCAGACGAAGCTGAATCACCGGCCCGGGGCGCCCCAGCACCGGAAGGGAAGGAACCGGCGTGCCGTCCAGATCCAGGAAGACTGCCCGCAAAACAGAGGAACTGCCGCGCCTGCTCCGGCTCCTCCGCCATGTAGGGTGGAGCATGGACAGGGTGGAGAAGGGCACACCGCTGCCCAAGGGCGGGACACTGCGGATTCTTCCGCTGCCGGACGGACAGACGCTCGCGCTCGTGGTGCTGCCCACGGACCTTGTGCTGCTGGACAGCGCCTTCCGCCAATTTGAGGACATCACGGCCCAGCACCGCAACCTCCAGCAGTCCCTCTCCGCACAGGGGCTTACGGTCCGCCATGCCCTCCTGACCGACGACAAGCTGAACGCCCACCTGCTGGACCTGGTGCAGGAGGATGTGCTGCTGGAAGTGCGGGGCGAGGACGACCTGGTCGAGCGGCTCCTGCCCCACCTCGGGCTGACGGCCCTTGCGCGGGGATCTCTTTCCGCCCTCGCCCGCAAGGCGCTTCACCAGCGGGCGCGGGAGCTGCACGACTGGGTGCGCGTCTGGTCCCATCGCATCGGTGCCGCCTCGCGCACGAGCCCGACGGTGGCGGAGCAGTTCTTCCAGGGCCTGCTGCTTGCCCGGCTGTCCGAGGAGCTTGGGCTGCTCCCCGGCCGCAAACTGCCGTTCCGGCACTATGGAACCGGCGGTGCACCCTCCCCGGTGCGTTACCTGTTGGAGGTGTTCCGGCCGCTGAGCCGTAACTGGAACCTGCTGCAGGGCATCGCGTTGGACAGGGCCCGCGAGGTGGCGAAGGCTGCCGACGCGGCGGGGGAACTGCGCCCGTGCCTTGAAAGCTTCGCCCGGCTCTCCCGCGCGAAGTTCTTCGCTGAAGTGCTGGCGGAGGCCTTCTCGGACGAGGGCCTGCGGCTGGTGAGTTGGCGCCGGCATCTGCTGGCCGAACCGCTGCAGGAGCGTCCCACGCCGGAGGACTGGCTGGCGGACCCGGCGCGGCTGAACCTCGACGAGTGCGGCTTCTCCGTCCTTCTGGCCCAGTTCGACGCCGTGACCGAGGCGCTGCGGGACTTGGCGCGCCAGCAGACAGTGGCCTGCGAGCGCGGGGAGCGCCCGGGACTCCAGATGGACCTGCTCGGTGGCGGCGAACCCCCGGAGCTGGAAGAGGAGGACGCCCCGCGCCTGACGATGCAGCAGGGGCTGCGCGTGGAGACCTCGAACCAACGCCGCGCCGGTGTCGCGCGCCTTGTGCTCCTGGCGCATGCGGTGCACTGGTACGCGCGGTTGCGCAGGCCGGAACCGCTCTTCCCCACCCCGCCCGTCGTTCTCCACAAAGAGCCGTCCGGCTCCACGAAGGAGCCTCCGGCTCCCGCACCTCCCCGTCCTGTGGATTCGGCACTGAACTAGCCGTTGCGATGTGGGCCGGTTCGGGGGATGGTTTGGCCACACCGATCCGGAGGAGCCGCCCCCCTTCCATGTCCGATTGGCAAGACCACCTGCACGAAGCAGAGGAACTATGCGAGAAGGGGCACCGCTTTCTCGAAGCCGGGGAGGTCTATCGCGCCGGAGAATGCTTCGAGCAGGCGGGCAGACTGGCTCCCGGCTCGCCGGATGTGTTGCTTCAACTGGGCAACTTCTACGTGGAGATCGAGCAGTTCCAGGAGGCCGTCGAGGTGATGCGCCGGGCGGTGAAGCTGGACCCGAAGAACCCCGAGCTGCATTTCCTTCTTGGCGAGGCGTACTTTGAATACGGCCGGCCGAACATGGCAGCGGTCAACCTGCGGCAGGCCATCAAGCTCAACCCCTTCAACGCGGAGGCGCACGCCCTCCTGGCCCGCACGCATCAGGACAATGAGCGCGGCGCCGAGGCAGCCGAAACCTTCGAGTACGCCCTCACGCTCGATCCGGACTGCCTGGACGCGCATCTGGGCCTCGGGCAGATCTTCTACGACGAGAAGCATTACCGCGACGCGCTGCGCTGTTTCGAACGCGCCATCCAGGTGGACCCGCGCAACGCCAACGCCCACTCCTGCCGGGCCATTACCCTGGCAATGCTCGACCGCCATCACGAGGCACTTCAGACGTTCAACCAGGCGCTGACTCTCGAACCGGAGAACCCGGGGGTATTCCTCAATCTGGGACGGGTGTACAAGAACCTCGGCGAGACGGAGGAGGCACTAGATGCGCTGGAACGCGCCGTGGAGCTGGCGCCCGGGGATCTCGAGGCGTCCCAGGACCTTGGACTCCTCCTCCTTGAGAAGGAGGATTTTCCGGAGGCGGAGGCTGTCTATCTTTCCATCGTGCGCTACCATCCGGACGTGCCGGAGGCGTTCTACAACCTCTCAGTAATCCGGCACCGGCTCGGGAAGAAGGAGAAGGCGCTGAAAGCGGCGCGTAAGGCGATCGCGCTGGACCCCGAATATACGGACGCATGGTGCCAGCAGGGTGTGTCACTGGCGGCGCTGGGCCGCGTGGAGCAGGCCCGCCGGTCTATACAGAAGGCGCTCGGGCTGCAACCCGACCACGCCGAATCCCTGACCGTGATGGGTATACTGGCCCAGTCCGAGGGCAAGCTGGACTCTTCGGTCGGATACCTGCGCAGGGCGGCGGACCTGATGCCAGGCGACCCGGAAGGCTGGCTCCGGCTCGGGCACGTGGAGCGGGAGCGCGCCCGGCCGCGTGACGCGCTCGAGGCCTTCCGCCGCGCCCTGGCGCTGGACAACAACCACCCGACGGCCCTCTGTGAGGCGGGGACGACGGCGCTTGCCGTCGGCGAAACCGCTGAAGCCGTGGAGCTGCTCACACGCGCGGCACGGGCACACCCGGAAGACCCCGGGATCATCCACGCCTGCGGGGAGGCGCTCCTCGCCATGAACCAGCCGGAGGATGCCGTGGAGTGGCTTGGGCATCTGGCCGCCAGCGGACTTGCAGACTGGCGCACGCACCTGCTGCTGGGAAGAGCCCTGGAGGCCGGAGGCAGGCAGGGAGACGCGGAAGCCCATTTCCGCGCATCCGCCGAAACGGCACCGCCACAGGACGCCCTCGCTCCGAACCGTGAGCTGGCCGCCTTCCTGGAGCGCCACGGACGGACCGACGCCGCCTCCGCTGCGTATATACGTCTGCTGCGCCTGGAACCGGAAAATGAGGAGGCAACGTATCGCGTGGCACGCAGGGGGTTCTATACGCTGAAGCTCCGGTACACGAAGGCCCTGCTCGAAGTGGTTTCCGCCGCCGCTCCACGCAACGCCACGGCCCACCACTGGCTTGTCTTCTACAACCTCGCGCTTCTGGACCCGCGCGCAGCCAGACACCACCATCAACACCTTGACGTGCTCGACCCGAGGCGCGGCGAGGAGGTCCGGCGTTTTCTGGCCACACTCGGCCGACGGGTGCTCCTGCCCTCTGCATCCCTGAGCGCTGCGGCCCTGCTGGTCCTTCTGCTGATCCTCTTCCGATAGGAACGCATCGCGCCCGCATCATGAGCGAAGAGCAAGACGCCGGACGGGAAATCGCCAACCGCACCTGCGACCAGTGCGGGCAGTGGGTCCCCGAGGACGAGGTGCTGTACGAGCTCCGTGTCGTGCTCCGCGCCGAACCGACCGCCAAAGTGGACGATGCAGGCTCAGACCTGCGCGGCCTGCAGAGGGAGTGGGAGGACCTGGTCGAAAAAATGGAAGGCATGAGCAACGAGGAAGTGGAGGAAGCCGCCGACCAGGTGTACGAGGAATACGGCTTCGTGCTGTGCGGCCCGTGCAGGAAGGAATTGCATCGGCGTTTGAAGCGAAGGACATTGCTGCCGTAACGCCCAAATCCTCCGGACGGGAGGTGGTGCCGCATGGTGGACTTCCTGACGCGGCTGGCCGAGCAGCAATTCTGGACGATGATGGTAATCTGCTTCGCGCTGATCTTTGCCGGCGCGACGATTGCCGGGAAGCTCGATAACCGGTGGGGCTACGTGCCGATGATACTCGGGGCGGGATTCATCATCTTCGCCCTGAGGGTACACGGGTTTTTCTGAATCATCGGCTCAGCTGGCGGTCAGCTCAGCCGGGTCGAAGGGAATCCCCCGGATTGCGAGCAGCCGCTCAATGGTCTCGCCGATGGCCCGGTTGGGGGTGCTGGCGCCTGCTGTGATGCCGGCTGTAAGCGGTTTGTCCGCGGCCGGAAGCCATCCCTCTGTCTCCACCGGCTCCTTTGCGCCCAGCGGCTTGTGGCGGATACGCCCGGCAGAGAGCATCTCTCCCGAATCACAGATGTGGTAGGAAGGAACATGGCGGGAGGCGATCTCCAGCAGATGCCCCGTGTTCGATGAATTGTAGCCGCCGACGATGAGCATCATGTCGAGCTCGCCGCTTTCCACGAGCTCCACGATGGCGTCCTGCCGTTCCTGCGTGGCGGAGCAGATCGTGTCGAAGCTGCGGAAGTGCTCAGGAAGCGCCTCCCTGCCCCAGCGCTCCTCCAGTGCCGCGCCCACCATGCGCGCGATCTCCAGGGATTCACTCGCCAGCATCGTCGTCTGATTGGCCACGCCGATCTTCTCAAGGTGGCGCGCCGGGTCGAAGTCCTTGCTGAAGGAGGGCTCCCCGAAGGCCAGGACATCCTCCGGCGGACGCCGGCCCGTGATGACATCGCAGACCACCTGTGCCTGCTCGCGGTCGCGCACGACGATGCTGTGACCGCCGCGCTTCTGTGCCTGGCTCACCGTGGCAATCGTCTCCGCATGGAGTGCCTTCCCGTGAACGAGGGAGGTGAAGCCGTCCCGCGCGTACCTCTCCACGCGCTTCCAGACGTGGACGACCGAACCGCAGGTGGTGTCCACCAGCACACACCCGGTGGCGCGCAGGCGCTCCAGCTCCGGCGAGGAGACGCCGAAGGCCGGCAGCAGGACGACGTCCTCCGGCCCGATGTCCCGAAGCGACAGGCCGCTTTTCAGCGAGCCCGAGAGGAACTCGATGCCCATTTCCCGGAGGCGGGCGTTCACGCGGGGGTTATGGATGATCTCATAGGTCAGGATGATGCGGCTGTCCGGGAACTTGGCCCGGGCCTCGTAGGCCATGTCCACCGCCTTGTCCACGCCGTAGCAGAAGCCGAACTCCTTGGCCAGACGGAAGGAGAGGTTGGCGATGTCGAGCCGGTGTCCGTTCGCCCGCATCCAGTCCACGAGTGGGCTGTGATAGTCCGAGGCGACGGCCGGAGCGATCTGGTCCTTAAGGCCAAGGCTGGCGCGGTAGTAGTTGGGCTGGTTGCGTGCTTTCGGAGGCATGAAGAGGTGGGGCAACTCCCGCGGCAAAGTGACGGGGATTGAGCGGAGCAAAGGCCGGTCCGGTCAACGGGAGAGGATTGAGGACCTTCCCCAAAATAGGGCCCTGAATCGCGCAACCCCTTTGGTTTGAGTGATCTTTCTGCCCCCTGTTCTGGAAGCGTCCATTTTTGGGGAATGTCTGGCTTTGGGGTCGCGGAGG
>SLOM01000288.1 GCA_007132505.1 Candidatus Sumerlaeota bacterium | reverse complement strand
GGACCAGACATACTACCTCTTCGGGTTGGAGCAGTGGCAGCTCGAAGTGCTCGTGTTTCCGCTCGGTGAGCTCACGAAGGCGGAAGTAAGGGAGCGGGCCCGTGTGGCCGGGCTCCCCACGGCGGAGAAGCCCGAGTCACAGGAAATCTGCTTCGTCCCGTCGAACGACTACCGCGCGTTCCTCCGCAAGCGCTTTGAGAAGGAAGGCCGTCAGGTGCCGGAGGGCCGCTTTGTGCATATAGATGGGCGGGACCTCGGGCCGCACCGTGGGATTCCGTTCTATACGGTTGGACAGCGCCGGGGGCTTGGTCTTGCAGCGGGCGAGCCGCTCTACGTGGTGGCTCTCGACGCGGAGGCGAACACTGTCGTCGTCGGGCCGCGGGAGGCGGTGCTTTCCGGCGGGCTTGAGGCGAAGGAGGTGAACTGGATGGGGCTTGCCGGACTGGACCGTCCACGCCACGCCCGCGTCCGGATCCGGCACCGCCATGAGCCTGCTCCCGCCCTGCTGGAGCCGCACCCGGACGAGCCGGATCGCGTGCTGGTGCGCTTCGAGGAGCCGCAGGCTGCCGTCGCCCCGGGGCAGGCCGCCGTGTTCTACGACGAGGCGGACCGGGTGCTCGGGGGCGGATGGATTGTCCGTGGCACAGAGGCCGGAGGCGTATAGACAATTGCCGCCCGCGAATCTCCCGCAGAAAACCCACCGGCTCCCCTGGTCCGCGGATTGGCGCGGCAAGCGCCTCAAGCAGGTCCTCCGCATGGCGCTGCCGGACCTCGGCTCCCGCGGGGCACTGCTCGTGGTGACGAACGGGCTGGTGCGCCTGGAGGACGGAACGGTGCTGCAGGACGCGGACAGCCCGATCCCGGAGGGCGCCGGACTGGCCGTTGATCTGCGCCACGGCGTCCACGGTCCCGGAAAGCCGCGCCGCCCGCGCCTGCACGACCGGTTGCAGGTCCTGCATGACGACGCGAAGATCGTGGTGGTCTCCAAGAATCCCTTCACGCCTGTCCAGCCGGTGCGCGGAGACGAGCCCGAAAGCCCCCGCGCGCGGACAGCCCCGCTCGTCGAACTGCTCAAGCACTACTGGCGCGCCAAGGGGGAAAAGGCAACCAACCCGGTGCTGGTGCAACGCCTCGACCTGGAGACAAGCGGGCTCATCGTGCTGGCGAAGGATGTGGAGACCGGGCGCGCGCTTCAGAAGCAGCTCCGGCCGCCACGGCGCATGTCGCGGGAATACCTCGCGTTCGTGAGCGGGCACCTCACGCAGAAGAAGGGCCGCTGGGAGAGCTTCATGGCGCGCAACCAGAAGGGCCTGCGCTGCTCGGTGGCGGTCGGCGGTGGCTCCCGGCCTGAGGGTCCCCGGGGGACGCAGCACGCAGCCACCCGCTGGGAGGTGGTGCGGGAGTTTCCCGGCTATACGCTCCTGCGCCTGACACTCGAGACGGGCCGCACCCATCAGATTCGGATTCACTGCGCGGAGGCGGGGCACCCGGTGCTCGGCGACAATGTCTACGGGAAGCTCACGGCGGACGTCTTCGAGCGTATAGACAAGGGGAAGCTTCCTCCCCAGCCCGGCAACAGTCCCTTTGCCGAGGCTCCAGCAGCGCGGGAGAGTGCCTCCCGCAAGCCGCCCCGCGTCCGCCGGGTGGCGCTTCACGCAGCACGACTCTCCTTCATCCACCCTGGCACGCGGAAGCGCCTGGCCTTCGAGGACCCGCTTCCACAGGACCTCAAGCACCTCGACCGTTCCGCCGCCGGGTGATCGTGGCCCCGCGGGAAGCTGCGGCACGCGCGTCTCTCAGCGGATTCCGGCACACTACTCGAAGAGGTCGCTGGCGTTCTCGTCCGTGATGACGGCGCGGCGGGCGCCGTCGTGCATCTCCATCTCCACGGGCAGGTTCTTCTTCAGTGCCTTCGCGGTGGTGAGCACCCTGCCGTCCCGGGAGCGCCGGACAATGGCATAGCCCTTCCGCAGGATCAGTTCCGGATTGTGTCCCTCGATGGAGCCGAGCAGGCGCCGCACGCCCGACTGGGCGCGCTCGAGCTGGAGGGAGAGGTGCCCGCCCATGCGCTCGAAGGCCAGGTCCACGCGCTGCTGGTGTTCGCGCAGCAGGAGCTCCGGCTGGCGGAGTGCATAGCTGGACAGCAGCCCCTCAAGGTGGCGCCTGCGATCACGGTGGACAGCCTCCAGGGCGCGGCGGGCCCGGTTTGGGAGCTCGTGGAGGCGCTCCAGCAGATCCGCGTAACGCTCGCTCACGATCTCCGCGGCGGCGGAGGGGGTCGGCGCGCGCAGGTCCGAAACGAAATCGCAGATCGTGAAGTCGGTCTCGTGCCCGACGGCGGAGACGACCGGCACGGGGGAGGCCACAATGGCGCGGGCGAGCTGCTCGCTGTTGAATTCCCAAAGGTCCTCGAGGGATCCTCCGCCGCGCCCCACGATCATGACGTCTATACGCCCTTTGCGGCTGAGGCGCTCCACGGCCCGGGCCAGCTCCATGGCCCCGCCGCTGCCCTGCACGCGGGCCGGGTACAGCACGATACGCACGGAAGGTGCACGCCTGCCCAGCACGTTCACAATGTCCCGGATGACCGCGCCCGAGGGCGACGTGACGACGCCGACCGTGCGTGGCAATTCCGGTAGCGGGCGTTTGCGCGCCGGGTCGAACAGGCCTTCCTCCTCCAACTTCCGCTTCAGCTCCTCGAATCGCCGCCAAAGGTCCCCCTCGCCCGCCTCCTGCATGGAGTCCACGATGAGCTGATACTGTCCGCGCGGCTCGAAGACGGATATCCGGCCCCGGCAGATGACCTTCATCCCCTCGGACGGCCGGAACCGCACGCGGGAGAAGGCGCTGCGCCACATCACCGCCTGCAGCAGCGCGTTTTCGTCCTTCAGGGAGAAATACGCATGCCCGGAGGCGGCGGCCTTCCAATTGCCGATCTCGCCCGACACCGTGACGTTCGCGAACCGGGTCTCAAGCTGGCCGCGGATGAGGGCGGTCAACTCGCTGACTTCGTAGACTTTCGGTTCGGTCTCCGGTGGCATTACGTTCTCCGTGTGTTACGGGATATAGTCGCCGGCCCAGTTGCGGGCGGATTTGCTGGCAAGGATGTGGAACCGCCTCGCGCGGCGGAGTTGGGCCTTTGAGAAGGACCCGAGCGGAAGATAGACGATGGCCCTGCCTTGGGCACGGGCGTAGTCCCTTATGTACGGATCGGGCGGCTTGGCCGCCGCATAGGCCACGTAGCGCTCGTCCGTGAGAAGTATCGCGGCGGCAAGCAGGAGCTGCCCGTGCGTCCGCCATGGGCCACGGGGCGGGATGGTCCAGATGTCCGGTATGCCGATGGCGGGATAGACGGACAGGATGCCATGGTACTCGGACCGCGTGATGCCCGGGCCGGCCATGTTCTCCCCGAGTGGCTGCGAATAGACGGCGATGTCGGATTCATTGTTGTTTTCGGCGTACAGACAGCTCCGCCAGACGTTCTCCGTGGCAAGTGGGAGGTCGCGCCAGAGCAGGACAACGGGGCCCACGTGTCCCGGCGGCCGGCGCTCGCGCCGGACGTAGAGCTTCCCCTCGTGCCATCGCCGGGCCGTCTCCCGCGCGTCCACACCGTCCAGCAGCCCCGTGGCGAACTCCTCCACGGCGTGGTGCTCCTCCGTGAGCTGTTGCTCGGCGCGCTGGCGGATGCGGCGGAAGAAGCTCTCGATGAACTCATCCTCCGGCGGCCAGGAGCAGATTCCCGTGCCGGTCCACAGCTCCTGCGCGAAGCTCTCGCGCCAGAGCATCTGCTCCTCGCGGGTGGGGACGCGCCGGCGGAACTCGATCACGAACTCGGCCTTCTCCGGTCCCGGGTAGGCGGGGGAGAGGCGTTCCATTCCCTCGCCAAAATCCGCGTGGAGCGACATGGCCCGGCGCATCCGTCCCTTCCGGCGCCGCGGCCGGCGGCGCTTCGCGTTCGGCGGGTAGGAGGAGGCGGCCTCGTAAACGAGGGCCCCAAAGTCTCCGTCTATACAGCTTTTCGCGCCGGTGAGCAGCTCGTAGATCCCCGGGCGCAGCCGGCCCCGGACGGCGGAGAGGCTGCGGAGGAACTGCCCCAGCGTGCGCCACTCCGCCAGGCTCACCTCCTCGTCATAATCCTCGTGGTATTCCTCCGCGGCGCGTTGGAGCACGGTGGCAATGGCCTGCTCACGGGGAAAGACATCCTCCGGCCCGTGTGCTGCCCGGAACGTGTCGTATAGATAGGCAGCGTAGGGGATCTCCTGCAGGACGATGTCCAGTTGCTGTTCCTCGGCGGGCTCAAGGCGGGCCTGGAGCCCCTCCGTGTTCTCCTCAAGGTCCGCAGGGAGCGCCCCGGGCAGACCGGCCAGCAGGGACGCCAGCGCCCGGGCATGGCCAAGCCCTCCCACGAACAGCACATTCTCGCCGCCTTCCGCGAGCTGGCGGAGCCGCGCGGCCATGACACGGTCGCGTTCTGTGATGGGCCGCTCCGGGGCGGTGCGGAAGTACTCCTCGGCAAAGAGCCGTGCGCCGAGCCGCTCCACCGCCGCGCCGTCGGGCAGGGGCACGTAGCCCTCCTCGCTGCCACCGCGCAGCGTGTCCACGAGTTCAAGCCGGATATTGTGCTCCCGGGCGAGCCGGACCGCCTCGATCAGCGCGTCGCACGGGTCCCCCGGGATCACGAGCGCCGGTTCGCCGGGCGTCTTATAGACAAGCAGGCGGATTTCCGGAAGAGCTGCGGCCAGCTCCAGGACCTCACGCTGCAATGCGCGGGGGAGCTCCACGGCCAGAACGGTGGGCTGCGTCAACCTTACCGCGCGGCGCACCTCGTTCGCGAAGGAGAGCGTTCCGTGCCCGGCAGGCACCATCCCGATGCCGGTCGCCAATTCGATGCAGGGTTCGGAAGGCAGCTTCATGGACCGTCGCGGAGAAGGGAGTCCGGCGTCCTACCGGAGCCGGCGCCTCCAGTGAGCCGTCCCAGCCGCCGCCGGTCAAGCAGTGCGGAACGGGGCATCGGCGCCTCCGGGGGCAGCCTGCGGACGGCCCACCATTGGGTTTCCGGGAAGGGCCTTGCTCCCGGGGCTGTGGCGGGGTCAAAAGCCGGGCAGCCTGACGCTCCCCGGGGTTCCACGCTTGATTCTTCATCCTCTGCTCTATCTCGCCCTTGGTGCCTTGATTTGCTTCGCCCTGACGGAGCGGCGGCTGTCGGCGGGGGCATGGCTGGCGGTTGGTTGCTCCGCGACGGTGTTGGTGGGTTTCCTCTCGGCCAGCGCCGGGCTGGGCAGGTGGTTGCTGGAGGCGGCCCTCTGGCTGGCCCCGCTGGGACTCGTGGCGCTGATGCTCCGCCGTCCGATGCGGGAACGCCTCCGCCGCCGCCTGACGTCCCGCAACATCCCCGCGCGCGAGGCGGTCCCCATTGCGGTGCTGGCCATCGCCGTGGGCTGGCTGCTCTGGTATCATTCAGGGATACCTCCCGCAAACTACGATGTGCTGAGCTACCACCTGCCTCTGGCGCTTGAGTTCGGCCAGGCCGATGGCGGACGGACGCTGCTGATGGCACCGGAGACCTTCTATTCCCGCCTGCCCCTTGGCGCCCCGATCCTGGAGGCCCCGCTGGTCCCCGAACCGATGGACGAGCGCTTCGGCCTTGGCCGGCACGCGCTTTTCGCGCTGGCACTTCTCTGTGGCATGACGACGGCCTGGCGGATCACGCGCCGGCTTGGCGGCCGGCTTGTCGCCCCCCTCGTTGCGGCTGTGCTCTTCGTCCTCCACCCGCTGCTGCTGGACGGGCTCCGCATGGCGATGGTGGACGTGCTGCTCGCCGCGATGGGACTCGCTGCCGTGGAGCTGCTCCTTGTGGCGGCGGGACCGGCCCGATCCCGTCCGGCGGCGTTCCTTGCCGGAACTGTGGCGGCAGGCATCGTGACGATGAAACTGAGCGCCGCGGGTGTTTTTCTCGTCCCGGCGGGAATCGCCGCGGCGTGCTGGCTGCTCCTGCCCCGGCGGGGAGGAACACCCGGGAGCATACCACGCCTCGACCGGGAGGGCGTGGTCCGGTTCGCCGCATTCGCGTTGGGGGTGGCGGTGATGCTCACCCCCTGGCTGACGCGGGCGGCCCTTGTGGGGGGGCACCCGTTTCATCCTTTCGCCGGCGAGGTCACGGAGGCCGGGCCGGGCTGGCCCTGGTCTGCGGAGCAGGCGGAGTTCGTGACCGGTGTGCACGGGCCGCGGAGCGTCCTCTCAGCCGAGTACTGGAAGGACGCCTTTACGCGGACAGGCCGGTTTGGCTACACGATTCCCGGCACGGGTATCAGTCTGCTCCTCCTGGCCTCAGTGGTGGGAGCTTGGTTCCTCCCGCAGCGGACCGGCCTTGTGCTGCTGGCCATGCCGGCGCTGGGGTACCTCGCGTGGCTTGGTGTGGAGCACAACCCCTCGCGCTTCCTTTTTCCGGTGTTCGCGCCGCTCTTCCCTCTGGCGGCATTGGGGCTGTGGCATGCCGCCCGGGCGGGCCGGGTGCCTTTGCTGCTGACCGGCCTGGCGGCCCTGTTTTTTGTCTATCATGCTGTACAGCCGTTCCTGATGGCCCGGGAGTTCTACCCCCAGCACCGCAGCCATTACCGGGAGCGCGCCATGGACGAATATGTTGGCCCCGGGCTGATGGCTGTGGTCCGGACCGCGCGGGAGGAGACCCGCGGCGGAGTGCTGCTCTTCTTTGAGGCGCGCCCCTCGCTCTTCCATGAGCCTGTTGTCTCGAACACGGTTTGGGACCGGCCGCCCTGGGAGGATTGGCTGCGGGAGTCGGCGGACGCGGAAGCGTTCGCCCGGCGCCTGGCCGGGGAGGGCATCGGGGGCGTGTTCGTCAACGAGGCGGAGTGGGGCCGGCTGCTGGACTTCTACGCGGCGGAGGGGGTGCCTCTGCGCGGCCGGCTCATTGGCCGCATCGGCATCAACGCGCCGCTCCGCGAGGAGACCATCATGGCGGCCCTGGAGGCTTATCCCCCGCACCGCTTCGCGGGCCTCACGGAACGCGACTTGACCGTGCTCCGGGACTTCCTACGCTGGTCCCGACGAGCCGCGCTCCAATGGGTCCCCGTGGGGGATGGCGGGGCGGAAATCTGGTTCGCGCCAATCCCCGAAAGCAACGAGACTCCATGATTCGAGTTACCGGCATTTCGATTTGCGCGCTGCTCATCGCCTCTGCTGCGTGGGGGCAGGGCCCCGGTCAGTTCCTGACGGACGTGCTGCGCGAGGATCTGGCGGTCCGCACGGATGCGGGCCACCGCCTCACCGCCGAACCGGAGCAACGCCGCATCGTCTCGCCCCCGGCCCTGCGCATGAGGCTCCGCGAGTACGGCGTCCTGCCGGAGACCGTTGCACTCTCCGTGACCGCGGTTGCCTCCGCGCCGGCGGAAATCGAATTGCAGCTTGTCTATAACGAGGAGACGCCCTTCCGCGCCGACCGGCGTGCCCTCGCCGGCACCGGCGGGGAGGAAACCGTCCACTGGACTGTCTATAAATCGGAGCAGTTGACCGGTCTGCGCTTCGCCCTCCGTTCGCACGATGAAGAAGCCGGGGCCACGCTCACGAACGTGGATTTCGTGCCGATCGAGGATCTGGCCCCCCGCGACCACCTGCATGCCTTCACGGGGGAGCCACTTCGCCCCCTCTACGTGCTCGGGGGGAACGGCGGCGAGGTGGAATTCGAACTGGTCGTGCCGGAGGTGCTGAGTCTTGCCCTCCAGCCGCGCGAACTGCGCGCCCGGTTCGTTCACCCGGACGGCACGGAGGCGGAAGAACCGCTCGCCCTCTCCTTCGACATCGAGGGCCTGGACCGGCTCTTCTCACGGACCCGGTTTTCGCACTCGGTGGGCGAAGAGGCCGAAGGCACGCTGGAGGCAACGGTCGTCCTGCGTGACGAAGACGGAGGGTGGCAGATCCTTGCGGAAACCTCCGTTGACCTCTCGCGCCCCGGAGGCCCCGCCTACGAGCTGCCCGGCCGCAGCATCGAGGACTTCGCCGTGGCGGCCTCCGGAGAGGAGTTGATCCTCTACGCCGGGGCGGGAGATGAGGGGCTTTCACGCGTGGACGCGCCCCTGCCGATCGAGAGTGTCTGGATCGTGGCAGGCAACGGCGAGCGCTGGGTGCTCGAGGAGCCCATGCTCCGCACGCGGCGGGACACGGAATGGCTTGCCGGCGGGGTGACGGGGTTCTCTGTGGGCCGCGCCGGGCCCTACCGCTACGGAGTGTTTACCGCGATCGGGGCCGACGGGACGGAGGCGCTTTCCCTGGCCAGCGCGCGTGGCTCCTGGCGGCTCTCTCCGAGTGCGCGGAATCCCTACTGGAGACCACCGAACGGCCACGGAAACGGCGAAGCCGAAGGGGAGGAAGCCGCCCCACCGATGATTCCCCC
Source organism: Candidatus Sumerlaeota bacterium (assembly GCA_007132505.1). Taxonomy (GTDB): domain Bacteria; phylum Sumerlaeota; class Sumerlaeia; order SLMS01; family SLMS01; genus SLMS01. Next base: position 2,999 of record SLOM01000288.1, on the reverse strand, counting down.
GCCCACCTGGCGCGGAAACGCCTTCTTCTCGCGCGATGAGGCCATGTTCGTCTCCGGTCTCGAGCAACGCGCCGGGGAGCCCGCCCGTGTGCGCGTCCTCACGAGCCCCATCTTCGCCCGATGGGTGGACCTTGGCGTCATGCCTCTCCCCGGCCTGCCGGCGGACACCACCTGGCTGACTGGCTACATGGTGCCGGGCGGGTACTACTATCTGCTCGCCGGACCAGAGCTGCGTCTATACAGGAGCGAGGATCCCCTGCGAAACTGGGAACCCGTCCCCGTGGAATTCCCCGCCGGCATGGAGAAGGCACAGCTGCTGCAGTGGGACGGCCGGCTCTGGCTGTTCATGCTGGACCGGCAGGCCGGACGGGGCATCGTCCGCTGGATGCCCGTGGAGGAGATGGAGGAAGGCGGTTTCCGCGCGGTGACAGAATTTGAGTTCAATCCGCCGGCGCTCCGCGACGAGGTGGGACCGCCGCCACCCCCCCTGGGAGTAGAGACCCTTGTTCGATGAGAACCGCATCCTCGAGGAGTTCCGCCGTGCGGGCGGACCGCTAACAACTTCACGGCTGGCACGCGCGTTCCGGCTCAAGGGCACCGAACGGCGTCAATTGCGGCAAATGCTGCGTGACATGGAGCGCGAGGGCAAGCTGGTGCGCCTGCGTGGCTCCAGCTATACACTCCCCTCGGGAAGGACGGCGGAGGTGCTCGGCCGGCTGCAGATCGCCGCGCGTGGGTTCGGCTTCGTCAAGCCGGACTGGAGCGGCATCCCAGGGGACCCGCCCTTCGCCGGGGATATACACATCCCGCTCCGTGAAATCGGCGACGCGATGGACGGGGACATGGTCCGCGTGCAGATCATCCGGCGCGGCGGCGAAGGGCCCGTCGGCCGGATCGCTTCCGTCGAGGAGCGCGCCCACCCCATAATCGTCGGCTGGTACCAGCGCACGAGCAAACGCGGCGGCGAGGTCCACCCGAGAAGCACACGGCTCGACCGAAGGGTATACGTGTCCCTGCCGGACAACGCCCTCAACATTTCGGATTTCGACTGGGTGGAGGTGGAAGTCACCGAGTTCACCCCCGCGCCGGAGCCACTCCGGGGCAGGATCACGGCCAGGGTCGGCTCCGACGAGGACCGCGGGATAGACGTCCTGCTCGTTCTGCGCGACCGCGGCATAGACGAGGAATTCCCCGCTTCCGTCGAGAAGGAGGCGGAAAAACTCGACTTCAACTGGGAGAAGGACCTGCGGGCGCGCGAGGATTACCGGAAGCTGCCCACGCTCACCATAGACCCGGAGACGGCGAAGGACTACGACGACGGGCTCTCCGTGGAACGCCTCCCCGGGGACGGCTGGCGTCTGTACGTGCATATTGCGGACGTGGCGCATTTCCTCCGCCCGGGCACGGCCCTCGACGAGGAGGCACGGGAGCGCTCCACGAGCGTCTATCCGGTGGACCGTGTAGTCCCGATGCTGCCGGAGAGGCTCAGCAACCACCTTTGTTCGCTCGTGCCGGGGGAGGACCGGCTGGCTGTTACCGCCGTGATGGAGTTCGGGCCGGACGGCAGGCGCCGGAAGTCCTCCTTCCACTCCTCCGCCATCCACAGTGACTGCCGCGCCGCCTACGAGGAAATCCAGCATGTCTTCGACGGCGGCACGCCGAAGCAGAAGGCCCTGGAGGGCTTGCTGCCCGTGCTGGCGGACTTGCGCGAGTTGGCTGCCGTCCTCCGCAAGCGGCGCTTTTCCCGTGGCGCGCTCGACCTCGACATCCCAGAGGTGGAGGTCCTCTTCGACGAGCACGGCTCCGTCTCGGACCTGACGTTTGCCGAGCGGTTCGAGGCACATCAGCTCGTCGAGGAGTGCATGCTTGCCGCCAACGAGGCGGTGGCGGAGCACCTGACGGATAAGGAAGCCCCGCTATTGTATCGTATACACGAAATGGCGGACGAGGAGCGGCTGGAGCGGCTTCATCCTGCGCTCAAGGTGTTCGGCATCCGGCTTGGGCGCAAGGACCAGCCGGTCACCCCGAAGGACCTGCAGAAGGCACTCGACGAGGCACATCGCCACCCCGCCGGGCACATCATCCGGCGGCTGGTGCTCCGTTCGCTCAACCGGGCCGAGTACAATCCCGAAAACGCCGGGCACTTCGGCCTCGCGTCGGAGTGCTACTGCCATTTCACCTCGCCGATCCGGCGCTATCCTGACGTCGTGGTGCACCGCCAGTTGAAGGCCCTGGAAGCGGGAAGCAAGCTCGTCTATACGGAGGAGGACAACGAGCTGGAGTCCCTCGGCGAGCACACCAGCGCCCGCGAACGGCGGGCCCAGGAGGCGGAGTGGGAGGCAACCACCATCAAGTCGCTCGAATACATGAAGCGGCACGAGGGGGAGGAGTTCGACGGGTTTCTGTCCGGCCTGCACGACTGGGGGATTTTCGTGGAACTCGACCCGCACCCGGTGCAGGGTCTCATCCCGAAGGCACGGCTCCAGTCGGACCGCTATGACCTTGACGACACGGGGGTGCGGCTCGTCGGCCGGCACACCGGGTTCGTCTATAAGCTTGGTGACAAGGTCAAGGTCCGCGTGGACAGGGTGGACCCGCTGGCCCAGCAGTTGGACCTGACGCTGCTGGACCCTGTCCCGAAGGACTCCGGCCGACGGCGTGGCGGACCACCCTGGCGCAGACGGCGCTGAGGGTTCCTGTCGAAAAGGGGTTTCATTACAGAGAGACACCGAGGGCGCCGAGGAGAAGCCAGGGCGGGAACGGTATCCTGTGGCCCATGGCTCAGTGTCCTTCGTGCCTCTTGTGGTGCATCGGCGTGAAGTGGTGGATCCGGCGAATCCTGCCCGGGGCGTGCCGGGAAACTGCGTCCGGGGTTCCCCCCTCCGTCAATCGCGATAGCGCTTCAGCAGGTCCCCGTATAGATCCACGCGCCGGTCACGCAGGAAGGGCCATCCGCGGCGGACGGCTTCGGTCGCGCCAAGGTCCACCTCCGTCACGAG
>SLOM01000228.1 GCA_007132505.1 Candidatus Sumerlaeota bacterium | reverse complement strand
CGGCGGCCAGGGTGAAATGTCCTACCGCCTGGTCCTCCGCGACCCCGGCCGCGCGGGCGAGCTCGTACGTGACATCGAAAACCTCGGAGGGGTGGCCAACGTGACGTTTGTGCTGCAGGAAGAACAGGGAGAAGTCTAGCGTGAGCAAAGCCGCGCCACCGAAAAAGGTCCCGATTCCCTTCTCCCAGCGCCTCATCTACTGGCGGGTCCGCTTCCTTCCCATCGCCGTGTGGATCGGTGCCATCGCCGTGGCCCTCGTCATCGCTGAGCGCCAGCGCCGCGCGCACGCGCCACTGACCGGGATCGTCGAAATCCGGGAGGCGGCCATCGCCTCGCCTTATGACGGTGTGCTCGCCGCACTCGAAGTCGACCTGTTCGACGGTGTCGAGGAAGGCGAGGTCCTCGCGCGCATGAACGAGGACCTGCTCCTTGCGGAGCTCGCGACGGGCCGCGCCGAACTCCAGCGCCGCCGCGCCGAACTTGACCAAAGACGCCGCGAAATACAGTGGGAGGACCTCCGCATCGAGGGAGAGGAAGTCCTCGAACTCGGCAGGCTCGCCCTTGAGGAGGAGGAGGCACGCCTGGACGTGCTCGATCGCGAGGCGGCACTTCAGGTCGCACGCGTCCAGCACGAAGGCCAGACCGTCGTCCTCGAGCGCCTCTCCGAGCTGCTGGAACAGGACGTTATAGACCGCGCCGCCTACGACGAAGCCTTCTATACGCGGGAGGCCACCGCGGCCCGCATCGCCGAGGGCGAGACATCCCTCTCCGCCGCACGAGAGCTGTACGAGCAGGCCACCCGGCGCCGCGCCGCACAGGAGGACGCAGCCGGCCGTTACGCCCGCGACGTGCTTGCATGGCTGGCTCCCCTGGAGGAGGCCATAGCCGTTCAGGAGTCCTTCCTGGCCGAGATCGCCAGCCGGCGGGAGCTGCTCACCCTGCGCGCACCCATCTCCGGCAAGGTCACCTCGGTCCAAGCCCACAGCGGGCAGACCGTTATGTCCGGCGCCCCCGTTCTCACCATCGCCGACGACCGGGCGGACCGCGTCATCGCCTTCGTGGACGAGCGCCACCTCGGACGCGTGGAGGCCGCCACGGAAGTGGAACTCCGCACCCGCCGTACCCCCCCCGGCGTCTATCGGACACGGGTCTCCCGTCTGGGCGGGCAGGTGGAGGAAATGCCCGAGCAACTCCGCCGCAATCCGCTCCTGCCCCAGTGGGGATTCCCCGTGTTGATCGAGGACATTCCCGCGGGCAGCCTGAACCCGGGCGAAGTCGTGGACATCCGCATCCTGCCAACTGCCTCTGGCGGTCAGTGAAACGGCGCTCCGCCGCCATCCCACCGGCCGGGTACGCGGCAACAGCCAACGGGACCTTGACATCCAGAAATCCTCCAGATGCTAATGCTCTCCGGCACCGGCGAGCATTGATGCGCCGGGCACCGCGTCCCCGCCAAGAGCAAAGGGAAACCGCACGAACATGATAAGCTCCACCGCAGAATACGCCCTGCGCGCCGCCGTTTACCTGGCCATGCACCATGGGGAGGCCCGCACCTCCTCAGACATCGCCGAGGCAACCGCCGTCCCAATCGGCTATCTGTCCAAGATCATGCAGATGCTGGGCAAACGCGGCCTCGTGAGCGGGCAGCGCGGCCTTGGCGGCGGATTCAAACTCTCACGCAACCCCGCGGACATCTCCGTCATGGACGTGCTTAGGGCGGTGGACTCCCCCATCGAGCGGATCCAGCGCTGTCCTCTCGGACTTCAGTCACACGTCAAGCTCTGCCCCCTGCACAAGCTCGTGGACGATGCGATCGCAAACGTGGAAGCCGCCTTCTCCGCCGCCTCCATCGCGGCCCTCGCCCGGAGCACGCGCGGCACCCCGCCCCTTTGCGAGATTCCCCGAAAGACCACAGCCTCCCGCCGCTGAACGCGGGGGAGGGGCCATTCCCGCCGAAAGGCCACGCCCATGCCGACAGCGGGGCAGTTCGCAGAATACTTCAAGGTAACGGCACGACTCGGGCCCTACATGCCCGAACTGCTGCAGGACTTCCACGAGCTGGGGAGTTTCCCGGATCTGATCGCGGCGATGCTCGGACGGGCCGGCCTTGCCGAGGGCTCGCGGGTGCTCGACCTCGGCTGTGGAAAAGGCGCTGTGTCAGTGGAGGTGGCGCGGGAGCTTGGTGCACGGGTGGAGGGGGTGGACCTCTGCGAAGCGTTCCTGACGGAAGCACGCCGGCTGGCCGCGGCCGAGGGCGTCGCGGACCGGTGCCTGTTCACCGCCGGTGATCTTCGCGAAGCGGTCAGGACCGCCCGCGGCTTCGATGGTGTCGTGTTCGCCGCCGTCGGGGACGTCCTCGGCGGCCTGGAGGAGACGATCGGGGCGCTGCGCCAGTGCGTCCGGCCGGGTGGCGCCATGGTCCTCGACGATGGGTACGCGCTCCGGCCCGAACGGATTGACTTCCCCGGATACGAGTACCTCGCCACCCGGGAGGAGACCCTCCGCCAGCTCACTGCTCACGGCGACGAAATCGTGGAGGAGGACCTCATCTCCCCCGAAGCCCAGCGTGAGCAAAACCGCCTTTATAACCGCCGCCTCGAGCACCGGGCCCGCGAGCTGACCGCCCGGCGTCCGGAACTCGCCCCGGACGTGGCAGCCTACATCCGAAAGGAACACGAGGAGTGCCGGCTCCTTGAGGAGTCGGTGCAGTGCGCCACCTGGCTTTTGCGCCGCGCTGCCGAACCGGATCGGTAGCCCGGCGGACACGATCGAGCATCTACCGCGACGGGTGCATCCTGCCATTCCGAGGGGGTCTGACACGTCGGCGGATGACCGGTGAGGCCGTGACCGCGCTCCCTGTTCGTTGCGTCGTAGCGCCGTTGCGTGCTCCTCCTTCTCATGGAACTCACGCCACGGCGCCACGGCACAACGG
>SLOM01000283.1 GCA_007132505.1 Candidatus Sumerlaeota bacterium | reverse complement strand
GGAACGTTGAAAACCCGGCAGCTTGTGAGAAACATCCGGCTCCGGATCGCCGATCCCGGGGAGGTGGAGGAAGAGTTGGATTCATGGTTCAACGACTGATTGGCAGGGCGGGAAGGATGGAAGGATGCCTTTCTTGTGACCCATTGTGGGCAGAGGGGGTCAGTAGCGGGCAGGCCCCCGCCTGTCAGTACATCGCCCAGACGTCCGGGATGATGCGGGCGCCTTCGAGTGCGACGCGGAAGTCGTCGAAGAAGACCTCCAGCAGATCGTTGCCGGCGGTCAGGCTTCCCAGCCTCATGCTGTTCCATTCCGCAACGGGATCGTACGTGTCGGTGTTGGCGAGGACGCCATCCACGTAGAAGCGCACCTCGCCGGGAAGGATGCGAAGGGTCATCTCCCGCCAGCCGGTCTGGCGCGGTATATACGCGGCGCTGCCGGTGCCGTCGAATGCGGTCCAGCCGTTGCCGCCCCGGACGACGCGCCCTGAGTAGTACCCCTCCGCGGTCTGATGGTGCATGCCGATGGAGAAGAAGTTGTCGAAATCACCGCCCCCCCAGACGCCCTCCTCGAAATGCCCGTAGGAAAGCCCCGTGCGGATGCCCGTGCCGGGGACGGATTGCTGGCCCGCGTCCGCGTCGTAATACATGAAGGAAACGGCCAGTGGCGTGCACTCCGTGATGTCCGCCGGGCTGACCGGGGCATGGCCGCCAATCAGCCGGCTGGTGGTCATCTCCGGCTGGTGGATGGCGTTGGTGCCGGAGTACGCTTCGCCCTCCGTGGAGAGCCGCATGTCACCGGTGAAGGCGGACCATTCGTCCGTGCTGAGGACGTCGCTGTCCGTGGCATAGTCCTCAAAATTGTCCTCGAAGATCACCTTGTCCGCGCGGGGAGGTGCTTCGGCCCTGCCCCAGCGGAAGTTGTCCACCCGGGCGCCGCGCTGGAGCGCCGCGTCGTCGAAGTAGCTGTGATAGCCAACCCCCGCGGTGCCGTGGGAGAAGGTGCCGTCCTCCCGCTGGATAATGAGTTCGCCGTCGAGGTAGTAGGCCACCTGGCAGTCCGCCGCCACGATGCGGAATTGGTGCCAGCCGGACTCCTCGATGGCCAGCGTGTCCGGGATGAAATTGGTCACCACGCCGTCCTCCGTCTTGCCGGCAATGATCTCCCCGGTGTGGCTGTCGAAGGTCATGAGGTAGTTGTTCCCCCCACCGAAACGGTCCGAATCGAAGGCACCCTGGCCTTGGTCATAGACGAAGATGCCGGACCGCTCGAACCCCTCGTCCGCGTCCTCCGGCCGGTGGTCCAGGTACACCCAGGCCTCGGCAAAGTAGTCGCGGTCCCAGCGGTTGCCGGCGCGGGCCACCTCGAAGCCGCCGGTCGGATCCTCCACGACCATCACATGGCCGTCGCCCTCGGGCGATGCGGGAGAGAACGCCTGCACGGGGTTGGGTGTGAACTTGTCGTCCCAGGAGAGCTGGCGGCCCTCGGGGGGGAACGTGTCAGCTTCCTCCTCGAGCGGCTCCACGCGGTCGCGCCGCACCAGGAGCACGGCGTTCGGGATGGCACGCTGGGTGCCTCCGGAGGGGTTGTTGCGCAGCGTCCCGTCCGCCACCATGGTGCTGGACCCGCCGCCGTCGAGGTTGATGGCGTCGGTGGCCCCGAGTTCATCGCGGCAGAAGGCCGCCATTTCCTGGAAGGACATGCCGACGCTCTGCGAGGAGCGGCCGTCCACGACGATCAGGAAACCGTGCGTGTCGTTCCATGCCAGCAGTGTCCGCGGGTGCCGGCCCATGAAGCCGGAGCTGAAGCCCCACGTCTCGGTCGGTGCGGCGCCGTCGCGCAGGATCCACCCGGCGCCGTCCACCAGCATGCGCGAGTTATTGTAGAGCGGATCCGCCAGCCGGAACCGCCAGGACAGCTCGTCCCCCACGCTTACCTTGTTCAGCAGCGTGTCCGCCTTGCCGTCCCGCGCGGAGAGCACCACCCCGCCTTCGGGGATCGTGCTGGCGACGGAATCGGAACCCGTGCGCACCCCGGTCACCGTGCCGGTCATGCGCTTGCCGAGCCGCATGGGAAAGTTCACATCCTCGATCACGACCTCCACCGCCTGGAACGCCGTCGCCGTGTTCGGCCCCCAGTCGCGCGTGTACATCACGAGCGTATCGCCCAGCCGTGTCTCGTTCAGCATGTCTATATTGATGCTGGACGAATCGGCGAAGTGCAGGCGCCGGTCCGTCAGCGCCGGGTTGATGCTGATGAACATGTCCCCCGGGTCGTTGTAGGCAAAGACGGGCCAGCTGCGGGAGGAGTCGGGGAACTGCACATAGTTGGCCCCGGTGGCCAGGTTGCCGATGATCTCGTTGCCACTGCCGAAGAACGAGGCGTTGACGCCTGCCAGCACGTCGAATTCCGGCGGGTCGTTGTAGCGGCTGACAATGCCGGTAAGGACCTCGCGTGTTGTGGCGCTGCGGCGCCCCTGCGACCAGCCCTGGGCCAGCTCCAGGTGCGGGTCCGAGCGGTCGAATTTCACCACGAACACATCGCTCGGATGATCCGTCCGGATGGTGAAGAAGTCGGCCCCGGGAGCAAGTTGCTCCGCCGGAACGAGCGCACTCCACGCCACGAGAACCGTGGTCAGCAAACCTGCAAGCAGCCTGTTCATGTTGTCTCCCCGCCTTAAGTCTGAAGAGCCTTGCCTCTTCACGGCAAGGCTCGCCGCGGACCGTGCCCCAAGGCAATATGGAAGTCGGGGGGCGGTGCGGCCGGGCGTGCCCTCAGGGGGCAGGGGTGGTCCGCGGCGCGGGCGGAGCTTCGGCTGCGGATCCGCAATTGTGCCGAACGGGATTCGCGAATGCCAATCGCTTCGTCATGACCTCCACCGCCCCGGCGTTGTTGTCCACCAGCACGCAGGACCGGCCTTCGCGGATGGCGGCCTCGCCGAAGG
>SLOM01000169.1 GCA_007132505.1 Candidatus Sumerlaeota bacterium | reverse complement strand
TGGCCAGGAGATTCTCGCGGTACTGCGCCTCGGCGAGGTCCGGCTTGCCGCGTTGGGTGCACGCTTCGGCGCATCGGAGCCGGGCAGTCCGGAGCTTGTCCTCGGGGGCACCGGCCTTGACAAGGGCGTCAATCAGGTCAGCGTGGACGTCTATATCAAGCGGGTCGAGTGCGAGCAGTTCTGAGAGAATATCCGCGCGCCTTGCTGCGTGGCCGGCCTCGCCCTCCAGCCTCGCCGCCGTACGCATGGCCGTGGCAGCACTTCCGCGTGCATCAAGCGCCACGTTAGCCCGGGCCACCGCCATGAAGTACTCGGGCGAATTCCCGGCCACCTCCTCCACCAGCACAAGGCAATCACGGGCGGCCTGGGGCTCGTTCTTTTCCAGCAGCACGGAAGAGAGGGCGGCCGCCTGGGCCACGGCTCGTGTCGTCTGTCCGTTCTGGAGCAGATAGTCAATGAAGTGCTCGTGGACTTCGGCGCGCTCCGGGGCGAGGTCCAGAAGCTTCTCATAGACCTTCGTGGCCTGATGATGCGCTCCGTGACGGGCGTGAATTTCAGCAAGCCGCAGGTAGTCGCCAGCCAGGTCCTCTTCCGGACCCACCTGCAGGTAGGCGTCTATATAGTTGATACGCGCCCTTGTGTCGTCGGGCCGTATCGCGAGCAACTCCCTGAACATCTCGACCGCTTCGGCATAGCGTTCCTGCTCAAGGCAGAGTTCGGCCCCCTGCCGCAGCTCGCTGATTTGCTGGGTTGACTCGCCCAGATCGCCCAGCAGTTCCGCGAGCAGGCGGCGCGGCGCGGGATCCTTGGAGTTGCGTGCGGCCACCTCCCGGCAAACCTCGATGGCATCCTTGAGGTTCGAATTCTCCCGCAGCGACCGGGCCAGCGCCATGCCGGTCTCCGACGCATCCGTGACGCGTTCCGCCTCCAGAAGCAGGTCAAAGTATAGACGCCGCGTTTTTAGGTTTCCCTGGCGGGCGGGAAGCGCCTCGGCAAGGCACTCAAGGGCCTCCTCCACCTTGCCTTCCTCACGCAGCTCCACCGCCAGTGCGGAGAGCTCCAGTCCGGCCAGCTCGGGCAATCCGTGACCGCGGTAGCCCTCCACCAGGCGGCGCCTCACAGCGACCGCATTGCGGGAGAGCTTCTTGATGGCGAGGGCAGTCTGCCGTGCCTCCTCGACATCGCCGCCCTCGAGAAGACCCTCGAACCCATTGAGGAGCGCCTGTACCATGCGGGCGCTGTCTGTCTGCTCGCGTGCACAGGCGAGGACGATTTCCAGAGCATTCTGCCGGTGGGGATTCAGCTCGTAGAGTTGGAGGACAGCTTCAGCAAAGCCACCCGGCAGGTCCTGGTACTCCTTTGCCTTTGCGAGCTGGCGGAGGTGCCGCCAAGCTCCCTCCTCGTCCCCGGAGGCGCGAAGCAGGGACGCGATGTGCAACTCGAGGTTCGGACTGCTCTGCAGCTTCAGGGCCTTGTGGAGATAGTCGAGCGCCGCCTCGCGGTCGCCCACCTTCTCGGCAGCGGTCCCGAGCCAGATATACTCCGCACGGGACACCGCAGGCTGATCCGCCTTCAGTGCGAGCTCGGCGAGCCGCTCGTGCAATTCGGGGGAATCCGGGAGCAGGCGGCAGGCCGAGGTAAGTGCGTCCACGGCTCCCGGGAGGTTACCCGACTTCTCCTGACGTCTGGCGATGGCGGAGAAGAGCTCTGCCGCTTCGCTGGTACGGTCCAGGTCGCCGTATAGAAGCGCCAGCCTCTCTGACAGCTCCAGGTCATCCGGCAGCAGCGCGGATGCCTTCCGGAGTGCATCCACTTCCTCGTCGAGCAGCCCCTCCGCGTGCAGCAGGCCGGCCGCCTCACGCCATTGCTTGGAGGCCTCCTCCAAACGGTCCGACTGCTCGAGTGCCTGGGCCCTGAGGGTGTGGAGGGCGGCATCGTGCGGGGCGAGCTCGCTCAGCGCCAGCAGTACGCGGAGGCTTTCCTCCGTCCGATTCTCCTCCGTGTACTTCCGTGCGGAACGCCGCAGATAGACACCCGCCTCCGTATTGTCGTGGAGGTCGCGGTATATCCCCGCCAGCAGCTCCAGCGTCTCGGGGTTCTCGCCGTCCACCTCTTCGAGGCGCTCGAGAATTGCCGAGGCGGCGTCCAGATTCCCGGCCTTGTGTTGGACCCTGTAGAGCTCCCGCAGCTCCCGGGCCGCCCCCTCGCGGTCTCCGGCCCGGGCACAGGCATCCGCCAGCCGTTCGCGGGCCTGCGCGTTGTCCGGCTGCCGCCCGATGAGTTCACGCAGCAGCTCCTTTTCGTCCTCGTCCGCGCCGAGCCCTGCATGGACGTCCGCCAGCTTCAACCCGTAGGAGGACGCCTTGGCGGCATCACCCTGCTCGGCCGCGATCTCATAGAGTTGACGGAGGACAAACCCGTCCGCCGGGTCCAGCTCGAGAGCAGACCTGAAGGCTTCGGCCGCGCGGGCATCCTCATCACGCGAGCGGCAGAGCTCGCCCAGCTTCGACCATGCCTGCCTGGCTTCCTCCCCGCGGCCCAGCCGCGTATAGACGGAGGCCAGCCGGGAAAGCACGGAATGACGATCCGGTGCGGCGCGGGAGAGCTTCTCCAGCAGCGCCGCTGCAGGCCCGGGCTTCCCTTCGCGCTCAAGCATCACCGCCACGGCCTCGAGCTTGTCTGCGTTGGCGCTCAGCAGGCTGTCGTCCAAATTGGCTTCGGCGACGACCGCAGCGGCCGGGAGCAGCTCATCGTCGAGCGCATCCTCGGGAAGCCGGACCAGGTACTCCGCGGCCTCGTCTCCCTGCCCCTTGCCCGCAAGAAGGAGTGCCAGACGCCAGATAGCAAGCGGGTGATCCGGTTGCCCGCGTATCACGGCCTCATGGAACTCGATGGCCCGATCCACCTGCCCCTTGTTCCAGGCTTCTTCTGCGAGCCGCTCCATCTGGGCGGAGAATGAGGCACTGTCGCCGAGCTTCTGCTGGAGCGCCTCGAGCCGTTCGCGTGCTTCCTGGTTGCCGGCGTCTTCCTCGACGAGGGCAGTCCAGGTCTCGACGGCCTTCGCGGCGCGGCCTTCGCGCTCGAGCGCATCAGCCGCCTTCGCCCGGGCGGCCAGCGAGGCAGGACGATCTCCCACATGGCCCTCAGCCTCCGCCAAAAGCAGCCATACCTCGGCATCCCCCTCTGCGTGTGGTACCACCTCCCGGAGGTCCGCGGCGGCGTCCTCCCAGCGCTCCTCCCCTGCCAGAAGCTCACCACGGCGCCGCAGAAGCGGCACCCACTCCGGCCCATCGGGAGAGAGCTGCCTGTGGAGGGCGGCTGCACGCGCGAGCGAATCCAAGTTGTCCGGATCGAGACCGAGCAGGTCACCGGAAAGGATTTCCAACTGAGCCGCGTGCTCCCCGGCTGTGCCGGCCATGTCCGCCGCGCGCGAGAAATCCTCCCGGGCCGCCTCGATGTTGCCGAGCCGGCGCCGGATGCTCCCGAGCTGCCGGAGCATTGTGTGGGAGGGTGCCAGGAAACTCGTGAGCAGGAGCCCGAGAACCTGCTCCGCCTCCTTCAGCTCCTCCTCGCTGGCAGCGGGGACATCCAGCCCGAGCACTTGGCCGGCGAGGGGGTCCAGCAGATCGGGTTCGATCTCGAGTTCCTGCTCGGCCGCGAGGGTCAGCGCTGCCCCTGCCGGTGTCAGCCCCGCAGCGAGGCCATAGAGCTCCACCAGGGTAAGCGGCGTATGGGCAGGGCAACTCTTCACCACGCACTGGCAGATTCTGCGCTGCGGCTCGATCTGCAGGCTCTTGAAGGTGGCACCGCCCCGGTGCGCCGGGCAATGGGCCCTTGCGCGGGTCCCGACCACCGTGAATCCCTCAGGGCGGAAGCCGATCAAGTCCAGAACGGGCCTGACCTGGAGCCGGCCGTTCACGGATTCAACCAGTGACCTGACGATCCCCTGCATGGTGCGGTCCATTGGCCGTTGGGTTTCTATCTTTCCTGATAGACACGGATATTGTCCAGACGGAGGGACCCGGCGGTGCCCTGATTATCCCGTATAGACAACGTGTTCAGGAGGTGAACACGGGAGGCGAGCCGGACACCAATGGCGACCTGCCTTCCGTCAATGTACCAGTCCACGATGCTGCGGGGGAGGTCAACGACGAACCGCACGTGCACCCACTGCCCGAGTTCGTAGGGGACCGATTCCTTCTGAACCCGCAGGCTCGCCCGTTCCTCTCCGCCAGCCTCCTTGTGGATAAGAAGCGGGACGGACTGGCGGAAATCCCCGTCCCGCTCAAGGTAGAATCCAAGCAGGTACTTGTTCTTGTGTTCGCACTGCAGGTCGAACTCGACGCCGACAATCCCCTCCGCATCGGGGAAGCGGCACGAGTAGATGGCGCCACCCTCGCCGCGTTCCTTCTCGAAAAGCAGGCAGTGCCTGCTCTCCGAGCCGTTCGGCCGTTCCTCCACCAGCAGCCTGGCGTAATCGTAGTGCCCCTCCCAGTTGCTTGGCGGGCTTCCGGGCTTTTCATCCTCGAAGTCCTGCTCGAGATACACGGCAAGGGCCGTGGCGGCGCCGGTGGCCGGCGGTGGAGACTCCGCGTCGCTCGAGCTCGGTGCCCTTGGTGTGTCCGCGCCGTTACCGCTCTCCGTGGTTGAAGTTACCCGATAATCGTCAATCACAATGCGGTCACCGCTTGGCCGTTCTTCTTCCTGTCCCAGCGGATCGGGTTCGGGTTCGGGCTCCGGCTGGTGCTTGCTCGCCCCGGGGAGAACAGCACCGGGACGGATGGGTGCCTCCTCGGCGCTTTCCGCGGGCTTCTGTCTGGGCTTTGTCGCCTTTCTTCCCGTCCGCTTGCCGGTCACGGGAACTGTGCCACCGAACCCGCGCCCCGTGGTTGGTGCCGCCGCGCCCTGTGCTGGAACCGGCGCCGCGCCACTCTCGCCCTTGCGGAAGAGCACAAGGTAACCCACGACCGCGACGACGAGGGCTCCCACTGCGATCATGACCCAAAGGAGAGTTGCCTCGGTTCCGCCGGCCCCAGCTCCGGTGGTCGCTCCCGGTGCCGGGACTGTTTCGCTTCGGGCGATCTCGCGAGTCAGGCGCTGGATGTTCTCCCGTGCCTCCAACTGGTCCGCCATGTTGGGAGACTCGTTCCGGTAATCGCGCCAGATGTTGAGGGCCGTTTCGAGGTTGCCGGCTTCCTCGGCCGCTTGGGCTTCCCGGCGCAGCCGGGCAGCGCGGGTCGCGGCTGCATCCTCGCGAGCGGCGATGGCCCGAAGCGTGGTTTCGATGGCCGGGTTGTCCGGTTCAATCTGACGCCAGCGCTCCACCAGCTCCGCGGCGCGCTCGAAATCGTTCTGCCCGAGTGCCTCATTCACCTGAATGCTGATCAGCCGGACGCGCTCCTGGTCGGTCGGTGTCCCCGGGGGCTCCGGGGCGGGCTCCTCCTGCAGCTCCACAATGGTGAGGTTCTCCACACCGAGCTGCTGGAGTGACTCCACGTAGGACTCCGCCTCGGCGCGCGTGGGCCAGTTGTACCCCACGTGCACGGCGAACTCGTCGCCCTCGATGGAGATCTCGACAGGCCAGAGCCCCAGATTCGTCTCGAGGTTCTCACGAAGGGCACCAGCCTCCCTGGCGGAGGTAAAGCGGCCCGCCACAACCTGATAGCGCCCCGCCGGAAGCTCGTTCTGGACAAGGACGATCGGAACACGCGGGTGTTCCACCCCGCCCCCCCCAGCTATGCGCGCGGGGCCATGAGACCAGGAGATGGTCATGGTCAGAAGGGCTAAGGCCACTGTCGCCAAGGAGATGCGGTGGTTCACCGAGGCAGCTCCGGGAAGGGGTTTCGAAGGGCTCCCATGCGGTTGCATTGTGGGTGAACCGTCCTGCCTGGCGCCGGGCGAAAGCAAGCCAAAGAACGCGGCGCCCGGCGCGGGGGTGCACCGGGCGCCACTGTGGTCACGGAGTGCTGCTCTTCAGGGGTGCGTCGGGCGCTTCCTGCCCCAGGTTCTTCTCGATCTGATCCAGGGCGTTCAGCGCGCTGACGTACGCCTTGGCTGAGGCCAGCACCACGTCCGTCGAGACGCCGCGGCCCTTCACCCGGTGGGAGTGACTGTCTTGCCGGCTGACGGTGATGGTGACGCGGCCCATGGCGTCCTGTCCCTCGGTGATGGCCTCCAGGACGTACTCGTGCACGGCGAGTGGGTTTCCGGTGATGCGGTCAATGGCGCGGAAGGCGGCGTCAACCGGCCCGTCGCCCATGGCGGCGTCCACGAACTCCTCGTTGCGGCAGGTCATCTTGACGGTCGCGGTCGGGAGGGTGCTCGTGCCGCTGGTAGCGGAGAGGTAGCTCAGCTCCCAAGCCTGTGCTGAGTCCTTGAAGAGCGCCTCAGCGGCAAGGGCGATCAGATCATCGTCGAAGACGTCCTTCTTCTTGTCCGCCACTTCCTTGAACCGTGTGAAGGCCTTGTCGAGCTGCTCGCCTCCAAGGTCGAAGCCCAGTTCGCGCAGGCGCGTCCGGAAGGCGTGCCGGCCGGAGTGCTTGCCCATGACCATCCCTTCGCCCTTCCAGCCGACGGACTCGGGGGTCATAATCTCGTAGGTGGACTTGTCCTTCAGCATGCCGTCCTGATGGATGCCGGCCTCGTGGGCGAAGGCGTTCGCACCGACAACGGCCTTGTTCGCCTGCACGCGCTGGCCGGTGACCTGGGTGAGCAGGCGCGATGTGGGATAGAGCTCCTGCGTGCGCACGCGGGTTGTGCAGCCGAAGTAATCCTTCCGCGTGACCAGGTTCATCACGATTTCTTCGAGCGAGGCATTCCCGGCGCGCTCGCCGATGCCGTTGATGGTACATTCAACCTGGCGGGCGCCCTCGCGCACGGCCGCGAGGGAGTTCGCCACCGCAAGCCCAAGGTCGTCATGGCAGTGCACGCTGATGATGGCCTTCCTGGCCTGCGGGCAGTGCTCGAACAGGTACTTGATCTGCCCGGCGAACTGCTCGGGCTGACAGTAGCCCACGGTGTCGGGGATGTTGATCGTTCCCGCCCCGGCTTCCACGGCCGCGGCAACGACCTCCACCATGAAGGGCCACTCGGTCCGCCCGCCGTCCTCGAGCGAGAACTCCACGTCCTCAACGAGCGAGCGGGCGAACTGCACCTGGGTGGAAACGGTCTCGAGCACCTGCTGCGGAGTCATGCGGAGCTTGCGCTCCATGTGAATGGGCGAGGTGGCCAGGAAAGTATGGATGCGGGGGCGCTGGGCGGGCTTGACCGCCTCGGCGGCGCGCTTGATGTCGGCTTCCTTGGCCCGGGCGAGGCCGGCGATGATGGGGGGCTTGAGCCCGGAGACCTTCATGTTACCGACCACTTCGGCGATGGCATGGACGCTCTCGAAGTCGCCGCGCGAGCTGATCGGGAATCCCGCCTCGATAACGTCCACACCTAGCCTGGCCAGCTGACGGCCCATCTCCAGCTTCTCCTGCAGCGCCATGCTGCAGCCGGGCGATTGCTCTCCGTCACGGAGAGTGGTGTCGAAGATCAACACGCGGTCCTTGGCGTTCATGCCAGCAAACCTCCAGTGGGGTGTTGGGGCCGGAAAAAAATCCGCCCCCGGAGGAAGAGACCGGCCGGAATGCCTGCCGATCCCTTCTTCCGGGGGCGCCTTTGTGTGGGCGCGGTACCACCCCGATTTTTCCGGACGGTGCCGAGGGGCTGTCCGGACTTGCTTCACTCCGCTAACGGGGGAGGTCAACCCGTCCGGCTCTACTGCCCGCAGACTGCCGGGGTTCGCACCGGAGGCTCCGAGGCCAGTTCGGGAAGTGGCGGCGGGTCCCTCTCAGCCGGGGAGACCCTCTCTGTCCGCGCGCCGTACTTCCTTACTCTTCCTCTTCGACGCCTTTGTGATTCGATTGTCACCGCCCGGTGCGCTGCCTCCGCACCCTGCGGCAAGTCAAGTAGCTTGCAAATGCCGGGCCTCTGTCAAGGCCCAGACCCACCTCGGCGCGATATTGTTCCGAAAGCGCTTTTCAGACGGCCACTCGATGGCACTGGGCTTGGGTCTCGCTGAAACGGTTGGGAAATCGGAGGGACGATTTTCGTTGGCACTGAGGAACCACGCGGCAGACTTTACATACATGCTGCCCCTTTCTCTTTTTGGCAGGCCGGGAAGGTGGCGCAAATCCTCGCGGGAGGTCCCGTTACCGTGAAATGGCGCATCCTGGTCGTGGACGATGAGCCGGACGTGCGACTCATCCTCCGCTCGACCCTTGAACCGAAGTACGAGGTGGTGGAGGCGCACGACGGACTCGACGCCCTCGAGAAGATCGAACGCTACCAGCCCGACTTTGTCCTCATGGACGTCATGATGCCGCTGATGGACGGCTTCGAGGCCACCGCCGCCATACGCCGCAAGGAGAAGTACAAGGACCTGCCGGTCATGTTCCTCACGGCCCTGACAGGCAAGGAGAGCATCAAGCGCGGATACGCCTCGGGTGGAGACCTCTACCTCACGAAGCCTTTCGAGCCCTCCCGGCTGCTCCGAAACGTGGACCTTTTCTTCGAGGGCAACAAGGTCCCCGAGAAACCCCGCCGCTATACGATCGAGCAGATCCAGGAGGCGGAGAAGGCCAAGCGGGAACCCGCCGCACCCGGCGCCCCGGAATACGTCCCCCCGCAGCCCTCGCCCACCCGGACGCCACCCCCCGACCACCTCAAGGTCCCCCATGGGCAGAAGCCACGCGTCATGGTGGTGGACGACGACGCGGAGGTCCGCAACCTGATGACTCTCTCGCTCCAGGAGGAGTACGAGGTGGTCTTCGCCGTGGACGGCATGCAGGCGATCGAAAAGCTCGTCCGCTATCAGCCGGACATTCTGGTCATGGACATCATGCTGCCGCGCATGAACGGGATCCAGCTCTGCCAGTCGCTACGGGCCAACCGCGCCTTCGCCAAGACGCCGATTCTGATCTGCTCCGCCAAGGGCAGCGTGAAGGACCAGACCTTCGCCAAGCGCGTCGGCGCGGACGATTACCTGGTCAAGCCGTTCGACCCCGCAACGCTCCGCGAGAAAGTGCACGAACTGCGCGGCCGCCCCGGCTTCCGCGTCCGGCCGAAGACGCTCCAATACAAGCAGATCTCCGCCATGGAGGTGCAGACCTCCCACAAGAGCGACGTGTTCAGGATCGGCAAGGAAGCCCGGGAGGAGCATGTCTCCGGCGCAACATGGCTCGGCCCGATGAGCGACAGGGAGAAAGCACCACCCAAACCACCGGAGTCGCCCACACCGGCAGTAGGCAGTGACCCGGAGGAGGCGCCGAAGAAAAAGAAGAAGAGCTTTTTCGGCTTTCGCAAGGAATGAGCGCCCTACGGTGGCTGACGGCCCCCGCCTCCCTGCTGGCGGAGACGTTTCTGCCGCCAGGGTGCCTGGCATGCCATGCACCGCTCGGGCCACGGGAGAAGCCCTCCAACGACAGCCCTGAGAGTCTGCTCTGCAGAGACTGCCGCATGTTGCTTCGCCCGCTGGGGCAGGAGCGCTGCTGTCCACATTGTGGCGCGCATCCCTTCCGCAGTGTTCCCGGCAGGACGCCGCCGGGAAAGTGCGTGGACTGCGCCAGCCTGCCGGAGGCTTTCGTCGAGGCACGTTCCGCGTTCCCCTACCAATCCCCCGCCGGCGGCATCGTGCGGAACCTCAAGTACCGGCGGAGTCCCTTCCTGGCGGAATGGCTTGTGCGCCTCAGCGTGCCCCATGTCCGGGATTGGCTATATAAGGCGGCGGACGGTGCGGTGATTGCCTTCGTGCCAATGACGGGCGGACGCCAGGTCTCCCGGGGGTACAATCAGGCAGAGGAGATCGCGCTGGCTCTGGGTGGACTGCTCGGCCGGCCTGTCCTTGGCGGAACAACGCTCGTGCGCGTGGCACACCGTGGGCCACAGGCCCGGCACGGCACGCGCCGCGAACGGCGGGCCGCGCTCAAGGGCGTGTTCGTGGTCCGCCAGCCGGAGAAGGTGCGCGGAAAGAAGATCCTTCTCGTTGACGACGTCATGACCACGGGCGCCACGGCAGCCTTCGCCGCGGCGGCTCTTCAGACTGCGGGAGCTGAGGAGATATACATCTATACGCCTGTCAGGGCAAGGCTTGGCGCGGGTTCGCTGGGCGGCCGGACGGGCGCAGACAACGCCGTGCTCTCGTAGCCTGGTGCCTTTCGGCGCGAAGCACCGGGGCTGGCTATCGCCCGTTACCTGCCGTCCGCCTGGCTCTTTCCTCGCGGAACGCGGCCTTCACGAGGGTGCGGACGGTCCTGACCGTGTTCTGGAGCTGTTCGACGTCCGGGCGGGGCCGGCTCGGGTCGAGGCCGTTGCGGCAATAGACCGCCAGCATGCCGGAGGCGATCTCCGCGTCGGAGATCAGGTCCATGGCGAGTGCCAGCTTGCCGGCCTGTGAGCCATACTGGAACTCGAAGTCGTCGAGCTTCTCGCTGAGTTCTTCAGGAATGTCGGCGCCACGATCGGTCACTGGTGTGGGGGACCTCGACGGGATTTGCCTGCGGGACGGGGAGTAGCCTATCCCGTGCCGGGATCGCCTTCGTGGGGTGTTTCACCGGGCTCCGGCTGGGGTGGAGCGGGCCGGGCGGGCGATCGCGGCCGGTACCCCGGGGCGGAGAGGTCGTCCTCGAGGCCGCGGACGATGTAGGTGCGCTCGTGGCGTTCGAGGGGCGAGATGGCCAGAGCGGCAAAGAGCGCCACGATGGCGACCTCGATCTGGCGATCATCCGGCTGCCGGGTGGTGAGGCGCTGCATCCATAGGCCTGGCTGGAGCGCCCATCGCCCGAAGCGGCCGGGCTTGCCGAAGGCCCACAGCCGGATCATCTCGAACGAAACCGCCAGAACCGCCGGGAGAAGCAAGGCCTGCACGCCGAGGTGGAATCCCCGGCGGGCGAGGACATCCCACTGGGCCACCTGGGGCATCGTGAAGGCCACCAGCAGATCAGCCACCGTGAAGGCCACAATGGTCAGCAGAAGCGCCAGGGTCACGAACGTCGTTCCGCAGCGGGGGTGGATGGTGTCCTTCACCCGGGCCCGGTCCACGGTGACATCCCGCCCCTGCTCGAAGGTCAGCACCGCCTTGTGCTCGGCGCCGTGGTACTGGAAGACACGCAGTATTTCCCCGTTCAGGGAAAGCACCCCCACATACCCCAGCAGCACCCCCACCCGGAAGAGGCCGGTAAGCAGATTGTAAGGTATGGCATGACCGGCGAACGCACGGAGGCCCTCCGGGAGCTGCGCCGTGACCCAGCCCGCGAGCAGTTCGGGTACAAAGAGGAAGAGCACAAGCACGAGCAGGGCGGAGGCGGTCAGCATGGCGGCGGTCTGCTTGCGCGACTGAGCGGACTTGCGCGCCTTCTTCCCCCGGGCCACTGCGGCGGCGTACTCAAGGGCCCGCGTCCCGATGACAACCATTTCCCAGAGGGCGGCGATGGCTCTCACCAGTGGAACCCTCAGCGCGGTCACCTTGCGGGAAAGGG
>SLOM01000013.1 GCA_007132505.1 Candidatus Sumerlaeota bacterium | reverse complement strand
TACCCTGTTCATTGGAATCACCGGGAGCCGTGCTTCAGAGCAGGCGTTCCTCTTCCTCGAGCTTGGGCGCCTTGAGCTGGGCACGCTCACGCCGCACCCACCAGAACTGGAAAAGCACCGCGAGCATGAATGCGCCAACCCCCACGCCGAACTGCAGGTAGTTCTGCTTGGCTGCGCCGCTCCCCATCATGGCGTACACGATCGTGGAGGGGAGGAACCCGATCAGGTTCGCCAGCGCAAAATCACGGAAGCGGATCTTGCACGCTCCGCAGATAAGGCTGGTGAGCGTGGCGTTGGAGATCGGGAAGAGCCGCGCGTAGATGGTCCAGCGGATGGCATTCTCCCGGAAGCGCTGGTTCCAGATCCTCAGGCGCTTGCCCATGCGCCGGCGCAGGACACTGCGGAAGAGCGACTTCGCAAGAACATACGTCCCGGACGCGCCAATCATGGTGGCAACGAACCCCACGATGCTCCCCAGCAGCGCGCCATAAAGCGATCCGGCCACAATGGCGACCCACACCCGGGGCAGGCCGACGGCGATCAGCACACCTGCCACCGCGATGAAAATCCCGTAGCTCCGCAGGCGGAGCCCCCATTCTTCGGGCCGGTGGAGCCGGCGGCGGATTTCCTCAATGTCGAAGAGCTGCTCCCGGACGGCCTCCATGCTGAGCGCCAACGCGATCAGCAGCAGTACGCCACCGACGACGAGGACCCGCCGAAGGTCCTTCCAGAGGAGCACCCGGTCGTGGGCCGCCTGTTCTTCTGGAGTCAGGGCTTGCTCCGCCGTGTGTGAGCGTTCGGTGGCCTCCGGCTTGCGCCGGGTGCGCTTTCTCCGTTTCGCGGAACCGGAGTGCCTGTCGCCTTGTGTGCCTACTGCGGGGGCTTTTGGCATGGGACCTCCCGCACGCGGTAGCAGTGCGCGCGTTTCTTCAGCCAGAAGACACCCAAAATGTCCACGATACCGGCCCACAGCCGGGCGAAGCCCTTCCCGTACTTGCTGGTGCCGTGTTTGCGCGGCCGGTGGTTGACCGGCATCTCCGCCACCTTGAACCCGCGGTGGATCACCAGCGCCGGAAAGTAGCGATGGGAGTGACGGAAGAACCCGACGTCGCGGATGCACGACCTGCGGAACACCCGCAGCGAGCACCCCACGTCCGTTATGTTGTCCTCAAGAAGCCAGGACCGGATGCCATTGGCAAACCGGCTGGAGAAGCGGCGGAACCAGGTGTCCTGCCGGTTGGCGCGGATGCCACACATCATATCCACGCCGCGCTTCTGCATTTCCTCCAGCAGTGGCAGGAAATCCTTGGGATCGTTCTGGCCGTCCCCATCCATGTTGGCGATGACTTCGCCGCGCGCGGCGCGGAACCCGGCCTCCATGGCGGCGGACTCACCGGAATTGGGAATGAGCGTGATGCCACGGAAATGCGGGTACTTCGTGGCGAGTCCTTCCATCAGCTCCGGGGTCCGGTCCGTCGAGCCGTCGTTGACCATGATCAGCTCCCACCCGCCCTCGACCTTCCCGTCGAGAACCTGATGAACCTCCTCGCACACTTCCTCGATGGACTCTTCCTCGTTGTAGAAGTGCACGGAAACGGAGAGGTAGGGGCTGTTTTCGGCTTGGCGCTCACTCACGGGGGAGGCGGCTCCCGGGCGGGATGGATGGACCGCGGAGGTGCTTTTCCGGCGGGCGGTTGGAAGGCTAGGGATGACCCCGGGACGGTGGCAAGGGTGTATCGGGAGGCGCGCCGATGGATCGAAAGGGACAAGACCAACCGGAATGGATGGTTCCTGAACGGCGAAACCCCGGGAGCGGGTGCTCCCGGGGCTTCACAAGTGTTTCTGGTAGCGGGAGGCGGACTCGAACCGCCGACCTGTGGGTTATGAATCCACCGCTCTCACCAACTGAGCTATCCCGCCAAGGCTTGGTGCCGCACGACTTGTGGCCGTTCGGCCCGTTTTCTGGTAGCGGGGGCAGGATTCGAACCTGCGACCTTCGGGTTATGAGCCCGACGAGCTACCAGCTGCTCCACCCCGCGCCAAACCTTACTATGATCTCCCGGCTTTCAGTGCCGGAATCATTTCCTGGTAGCGGGGGCAGGATTCGAACCTGCGACCTTCGGGTTATGAGCCCGACGAGCTACCAGCTGCTCCACCCCGCGTCATGCCCTCCCGGCGAGTGACCTCACCGGCAGGGGCGCCAACCCTACTCCCCGGGCCCACTGTGTCAACGCCCAAGTCAGCCATTGCAGCGATGTTACGCGGAGCGGCGGTCAGCCTTTTCCGGCCTCCGCTTCGTCCTCGTGGACTTCCCAAGTGGACCGGCCGACGATCAGTTTCTGGAGGTCGCCCTTCCCCTTGCGTTCGATCACCCTCTCGATCTGCCCGTTTACAAGGTCCTCATAGGTTGGGCGCTCAATGGCCCTGAAGACGCCGATCGGTTCGGGCAGTTCGGGATAGCGCATGCGCGTGAGCATGGCGTGGTAGGACTCGCTGTCCTCCTCGTCGTGGACCAGCACGTCGTCCTCGGTTATGCCATCCTCGCCGATGCGGACGGCCTTGAGGTGTCCCTTCTCCGAGACGATCCCCTTGTTCATGTCCTTGCCGAACAGGAGGGGCTTGCCCTGCTCGAGCTCGATCACGTTCTCCGCACGCACCTTGCGATCCTGGGCGTAAGCCAGGGCCCCGTCGTTGAAGATGTTGCAGTTCTGGTATATCTCCACGAAGGAGGTTCCCTTGTGCTCCATGGCGCGTTTCACGGTGGCCATCAGGTGCTTGGGGTGCATGTCTATCGTGCGGGCCATGAAGGTTGCCTCGGCCGCGAGCGCGATTGCCATTGGCGCGATCGGCTGGTCGAGCGACCCCATGGGGGTGGACTTTGTCTTCTTGCCGAACGGCGAGGTGGGGGAGTACTGCCCCTTCGTCAGACCGTATATCTGGTTGTTGAAGAGCAGGATCGTGATGTCCACGTTGCGGCGCAGCGTATGAATGGTGTGGTTGCCGCCGATGGAGAGCGCGTCGCCGTCACCCGTGATGACGAACGTGTGCAGGTCGGGCCGGGCAACCTTGAGTCCCGTGGCCACCGCCATCGCCCTGCCGTGGATGCTGTGTATCCCGTAGGTGCTCATGTAATACGGGAACCGGCTGGAGCATCCGATGCCGGAGATGAAGACGTATTGCTCGGGCGGGACTCCCGCCTCCGCCAACACCTTCTTCACCGCGGAGAGGATGGAGTAGTCTCCGCAGCCCGGGCACCAGCGCACATCCTGGTCGCTGCCGAAGTCCTTGACTGTATATTCGCGCTTCTGCTCGGTGACACTCACTTTTTCGCTCCCTTCGCGGCGAGAAGCTCCTCGGCCGCGTCCATGATTTCCACTGTCGTGAAGGGCCTTCCCTGCACCTTTTCGAGGTGTTGCGTATCCACCAGATACTTGCTCCGGAGAAGCGTGGCGAGCTGGCCCTTGTTCATTTCCGGCACCAGCACGGGCCGGTCACGGTACTTTTCAAAGATAGCCCCAAGGTTCCGGGGGAACGGGTTGAGGTGGCGCAGGTGCACGTGAGCCACCCGGACACCCTTCCTGAGCAGGCGCCGGGCGGATTCGCGGATCGCGCCGTAGGTGCTTCCCCAGCCGACGACAAGCATTTCCGCCGTGCCGTCCGGGTCGTTCATGATCTCCTGCTCGGCCACGAACTCGGCCACCTTGTCCACCTTGGCCTGGCGCAGGTTGACCATGCGCTGGTGGTTCTCGGGGTCGTAGCTGACGTTGCCGGTGACGTCCTGCTTTTCAAGGCCGCCGATGCGGTGCGTAAGCCCCGGTGTTCCTGGGAGTGCCCATGGGCGCGCCAGCCACTCGTCGCGCTTGTAGGAGAGGAACCGCCCGTTCTCGCCGTTGGGTTCGTCGGTGTGTTCGATCTCAATGGGGTCGAGGTCGCCCGTGTTCGGGAAGCACCATGGCTCGGCACTGTTTGCAATGAAGCCGTCCGAGAGGACCATCACCGGTGTCATGAACTTGACCGCGATGCGGGTGGCCTCCAGGGCGACCTCGAAGCAGTCCGACGGTGACCGCGCCGCGAGCACCGGCAGCGGGCATTCCCCGTTGCGGCCCAGCACGGCCTGGAAAAGGTCCGCCTGCTCGACCTTTGTGGGAAGGCCGGTGGAGGGGCCGCCCCGCTGGACATTGATGACCACCAGCGGCAGCTCCACCATCACGGCGAGCCCGAGTGCCTCCGCCTTGAGGGCGATGCCTGGTCCGGAGGAGGCCGTGACGCCAAGCGCGCCACCGTAGGATGCGCCCAGCGCCGCACAGATCGCCGCAATCTCATCCTCGGCTTGGAACGTCTTCACGCCGAACTGCTTGTGCCTGGCGAGCTCGTGCAGGATGTCGCTGGCGGGGGTAATGGGATAGCTGCCGTAGAAGATGGGCTTGTTGGCGAGCTGGCCCGCCGCGATGAGGCCAATGGCCAGCGCCTCGTTTCCGTGCACCTCGCGATAGACGCCCGGCGGCAGGTGGGCCTTGCGGACGCGGAACACGCGGGTGAACAGCTCCGCCGTCTCGCCGAAGTAGTATCCCGCCCGCAGGACGCGCTTGTTGGCTTCCCGGAGCTGCTCGCGGTCCTTGAACTTCATCTCGATGAAATCAAGGATGGGTTCAAGCGGCCGGCTGTACAGCCAGCAGACCACGCCCAGTGCGTAGAAGTTCTTGCACCGGCCGGCTTCCTTGCCGGTCAGGCCCACTTCCTCGCAGGCACGGAGTGTGGATTGGGTCATCGGGATGCTGTGGACGGTGTACTTGCCGAGGGAGCCGTCCTTGATGGGGTTCCGGTCCATTCCGGCCAATTTCAGCGTCTGCTCGGTGAAGCCGTCCTCATTGAGGATGATCACGCCACCGTGCTTGAGTTCGGCCAGGTTGACCTTGAGGGCGGCGGGATTCATGGCCACGAGGCAGTCCACGACGTCCCCCGGCGTGTAGATGGCCGAGGAGCTGAACTGGAGCTGAAAGCCCGAGACGCCGTAGACGGTGCCGGCGGGGGCCCGGATTTCCGCGGGGAAGTCCGCCATCGTGCTGACGTCGTTGCCGAAAATGGCCGATGCGTTGGTGAACTGGGTTCCAGTGAGCTGCATTCCGTCGCCGGAGTCGCCGGCGAAGCGGATTGTGACCTGCGGTAGTTCCTCGACTTCCTTTGGGGTTTTGGGCTGTGCTTCCAGCGACATGTCTCGAGGTTTCTCCCTTGCCATGATCCCCTGTCCGGGAGCGTCAGAGCAAGACTCTGGCCTCTGGAGACCGGCGCATAGCCGCCTCCCGGCTCTGTTGGCATGCCGGTCTCCGGGGTGGGACCCCCCGGTGGGCTTTCCCCACTGCCGGGAGTCTCTCCGATAGCACCGGGCGATGTCACCCATTATCCGGCGGGATTTGTGTTTTTTTCGTTCCAACAAGGGTGGGTCGGGAGGCAACCCGGTAGGCATGGTGCCTGCCTACTCGATCACCGTCAGCGGGGCCCATCTCAGGAGGAAATCCTGGCTTCGTCCGTCCTCGAATTCGACGAAGACGCGCTCCTTCCCGCGCGGGCCCTTCATCTCCGTCACCACCCCGGGGCCCATCCAGCGGTGCTCCACGCGCGACCCGACCCCGATGCCACGCATGGGCCCCTGGACGCGCCGGTTGGTGCCCCCTTTTCCGCCACCCTTTCGCCAGCTGAAGGGTGACCTGCCGGGCAGCGCACCGGTTCCGGCGCGTCTCCCGCCGGGGGCGATCACTGCCGCGAGCCGCTCCCGGTCCTCCTCCGCGAAGGCGTCGGCCGGCAGCTCGCGCAGGAAGGTCGAGGGAGCGGTGAGATCAAAGAACTGTGGCCGGTTGCGGCGCTCCGAGTAGCAGAGCGTAACCTGCCGGCGCGCCCGCGTCAGGGCCACGTAGAAGAGCCGGCGTTCCTCCTCCACCGCGGAGATGTCGAAGGATTCCTCCGCGCGCACGGTGGGAAAGGTGCCCTTCTCAAGCCCGACGATGTACACATGGTCGAACTCGAGGCCCTTGGCGTTGTGTATAGTCAGGAGGTTGACGAGGGAGCTGTCCGTGTCGTCGGTCCTTTCCGCATCCAGGGCAAGGCTGGTGAGGAAGGCGGCCGTTTCGTTGGTGGGCTCGTCTGTGCTGAAGTCCTGGAGCAAGCCGCGCAGCTCCGCGATGTTCTCCTCGCGGGTGGCCGCCTCGATGGAGTCCACGTCACCGATGCCCTCCTCGAGGTAGTTGGTATCGGCGAGCACCATTTCGAGGATGTCGTGTGCGGTGTGCGTTGCGGCGTGGTGCTCCCATCGCGACACCATGTCGAGAAAACGCTCCAAGCCCTTTGCCGCACGGCCCTTTAGGAGCTCCTTCTTGAGCGCCTCGCGCGCGCCCTCGAAGAGCGAGGTGCCGAGCGCCGCAGCGGTTCGTGCGATGCTCTCCTGTGCCTTTGCGCCGATGCCGCGCACCGGGCGGTTCACGACCCGCTCGAACGCCAGGTCGTCGTCGGGGTAAACAGCGAGGCGGAGGAAACTGAGCAGGTCCTTGACTTCCTTCCGGTCGTAGAAGCGCACCCCACCAACGATGCGGTACGGCACATTGAGCCGCCGCATGGCGTCTTCCACGGTCCGGGCCAGCCAGTGGCTCCGGTAGAACACGGCAATCTCGTTCGGGTCCACGCCCCGGCTGTCTATCAGTTCGCGGCACTCGAAGGCGATGGCTGCCGCCTCGTCCTCGCTCGACTCAGAATGAAGGAAGCGCAGCGGCTCCCCCTCGCCCCGCTCGGTGAAGAGTTCCTTGCCGATGCGCTGCGTGTTGTGGGTGATGACGGTCCCCGCCGCCTTCAGGATCGTGCCCGTACTCCGGTAGTTCTGCTCCAGCTTGACCATGCGCGTGCCATCGAAGACCCGCTCGAAGCTGAGCAGGTTGTCAATCTCCGCGCCCCGCCAACTGTAGATGGACTGGTCCTCGTCCCCGACGACGCAGACGTGGTGATGGTCGCGGCCGAGGAGCTGTGTGAGGAGAAACTGCGCGTGATTGGTGTCCTGGTATTCGTCCACAAGCAGGTACTGATAGCGGTCGGCCCACTTGCGGCGCACCGGCTCGTTGTTCTGAAAGAGCAGCACCGCGCGCATCAGCAGGTCCTCGAAGTCGAGGGCGCGGCTTTTCGCAAGCAGCTTCTCGTATGCCTTGTATATCTGCAGGAAGGGAATATGCTCGTTGTCGAACTCCTCCTCGCAGTCCTCGGGGCCGAGGAGCTTCATCTTGGCGAGGTTGATCAGGCTCTGAACCTGCGCGGGTCGGACGCGCTTCTCCGGGATGTCGAGTTCCTTGAGGACGCGCTTGATGGCCTGGCGCTGGTCGTTCTCGTCGAGAATGGAGAACGCGGGGTGGAGTCCGGCCGCCTCGGCCTCCCGCCGCAGAATCATGGCGCAACGCGAGTGAAACGTCCCGATAGGGAGGAACGGCTGGTCGGCCATGCCGAGCAGCAGACATACCCGCGTGCGCATCTCCCGCGCGGCCTTGTTCGTGAAGGTGACGGCAAGGATGCGCTGCAGCGGGATGCCGCATTCACGGTGCAGGAAGGCAATCCGGTGGGTGATGACGCGGGTCTTGCCGGTACCGGCGCCTGCCACGATCATGAGCGGCCCGCCGGTGTGGGTTACCGCCTCGTACTGGGCCGGGTTCAACCTGTCGAGGATCGGGTTCATGAGTTCTCCGGTCCGGGGGCTGACCGCGGGCCTGCCGATTCCCACGCGAACGGGAGCGGGGAGCAGTCGGCAGCTCCGCGTCGCAGAAGGAACACTCCCCGCGGGCCGCGGAACAAGCCCTTCTTCCGGCTGGCTTCAGGCGGCTAGCTTCAGGACGGTGAGGTTATCCACCGATTCCACCGATCTCCACCGAAGGGGTGTGGGTGTGGGGAGGCACCCACTGAAGCACGAACGCTGAGCCCGGTTCGATTTTTCGAAGGGATACAACGACTCACCTGCTTGGGAAACGGGACCGGCTGCTCAGCACCACAATCGGCGTGAATCTGCGTCATCGGCGGATGAATTGCCTTGCCGAGGAGGATTTGCCTACTGCGTCTTGGATTGCCTACTCGTTCTACCTGGATAGACGGGTCTGTTATCCCTTCTTGAGCTTCGCTGCCAGGTCCGTGGCCTCCCAGGTGAACTCCTTCTCGGTGCGGCCGAAGTGGCCGTAGGCGCTGGTGAGGTGATAGATCGGCCGGAGCAGTTTGAGCGACTCGATGATGGCGTAGGGCCGAAGGTCCACGTACTTGCTCAGGAGGGCGGCGATTTCCTTGTCCGTCAGGCCGTCCTTGGCCGTGCCGAAGGTGTCCACACGCACGGAGGTCGGCTCCGCCACGCCGATGGCGTAGGAGACCTGGACTTCGGCGCGGCTGGCCATGCCTGCCGCCACGATGTTCTTCGCAAGCATGCGGGCCATGTAGGTTGCCGAGCGGTCCACCTTCGAGGGGTCCTTGCCGGAGAAGGCGCCGCCGCCGTGCCGTCCCATCCCGCCGTAGGTGTCCACGATGATTTTCCGCCCGGTCAGGCCGGAGTCGCCGTGCGGACCGCCGATGACGAACTTGCCCGTCGGATTCACGTGAATCTTCATCTTCGAGTTGCGCAGTTCCTCGGGGATGACCGGGTTGATGACGTGCTCGGTGAGCGCCTCCCTGATCTCTTCCTGCGTGATGCCCTCATCGTGCTGGGTGGAGAGGACGACCGTATTGACGCGGACAGGCCGCATGCCGTCGTACTCCATCGTGACCTGGGACTTGCCATCGGGGCGGAGCCACGTGAGGGTCCCGTCCTTGCGCACCCTTGCCAGGCGCTGGACGAGCTTGTGGGCGTAGGAGATCGGCGCGGGCATGAGCTCCGGGGTCTCGTCGCACGCGTAGCCAAACATCATGCCCTGGTCGCCGGCGCCCTGCTCGACGGGGTTTTGGCGGTCAACGCCGCGGGCGATGTCGGGGCTCTGGGAGTGGAGCGCCGTCAGCACGCCGCAGGAATTGCAGTCGAACCGGTACTCCGGGTTGGTGTAGCCAATCTTCCGGACGGTCTCGCGCACGACCGACTCCACGTCTATGTAGGAGTTCGTGGTGACCTCGCCTCCGACGACAACAAGTCCGGTTGTGACGAACGTTTCGCAGGCCACGCGGCTGCGGTGGGCCTCGCCCAGCTTGCCGTCCGCCTCCAGGATGGCGTCCAGCACCGCGTCGCTTATGGCGTCGCAGACCTTGTCGGGATGTCCTTCGGTAACGGACTCGGAGGTGAAGAGGGACATATCGTTGCTCATTCGATCGCTTTCCTTCAGGCCTTGGCCACAAGATCACCCCGCCCCGGCCGAGCCGGGAAGGGCATTTCCCGCCACAAAATCGCCCCCATTCGTGGAGCCGGCCCGCCCCGGTGCAAGGGGAGAAGCTCCGCTGGCCGGCGGCCGCCCGGGGGTGGCATGACCTCCCGTCAGCTTTACGAATCCCCTGGGCTTTATGGCCGCATCTTTCCCGCGGACGCGGAGGATGCGGCGTTTTTCGCCGCGCTCATGCGCCTAGAGTCAAGGATGGGGGCGCTGGAAGGCCCGGTGCTCGACGCTGCCTGCGGCACCGGGGCCCTGACCGGACTGCTTGGGCTGCCCGTCGTGGGGCTGGACCGATGCCGGGAGCTGCTTCGTGTGGCGCCGGCCGGCGTGCGGGCCGTGGCGGGTGACCTTCTGGCACTCCCGTTCGCCAGCACCTCCCTCGCCGGAGCCTTCAGCCGGTTGTTTGGTTACGGCTACGCGGCCGGGGAGCGCCCGGAGCAGGCCCGCGCCCTTGCCGCCGAGCTGGGCCGTATCCTCCGGCCTGGAGCACCCGTGGCGCTCGAGGTCCCCCTCGCGTACCGGCCGGACCGGCTTCAGGGCATGGAGGAGCATGCCACGCTCCCCGGCGGTCTTGGCTACCGTTTCCGCTATCTGGACGTGTTGCAGGAGACCGCCTTCGGAGCGGTGCTGGCCAGCCGCATCGAGGTCACGGCGCCGGCGGGGGAGAGCTGGATGCTTGCGGCACCGCTGCATGTCTATACGCCGGAGGGCATGTGCGGCTGGCTCGGGGAGGCCGGTGTCATGGCCGTCCGGTTTCACGCTCCTTATGATCCCGGCAGCGGCACGGCTGAGCCACCAGCGGACTGCCTTCGGGCCATCGCCGCGGGAACCCGGAAGTAGGGGGCCAGGACAGCCGCTGTTAATCTGCCGGAGGAGCTGCGGAACCATCCACGGTGCGGAAGGGGAAATCGGCGCGCTGGGTGCCGGGCAGGGGGTCCCGGGGCGCCTTCCATGCGGCCAGGGCAAAGCCCGCCGAGATGACAGCGAGGAAACCCACCAGCCAGAGCACGTTCGCCCAGCGCCGGGGCGTCCAGACGTTGCCCGCAAGCCTCTCGCCCGGCGAGATGGAAAGGTAGCCTTTGTAGAAGCCCTCCAGCACTTCGAAATGCGGAACGTGGAGGTAGGTGCCAATGCGGGCTTCTGCGAGGACCGGATCGGGGTTCGACTGCGGGATCTGCGGGTCCGTGAGCGCCACGGGAAATGACAAAGCGATGGAGATGGAGCCGAGGAGCAGAACGCTCGCCCACGCCGGAGTCTTCCAATGCGGGAAGCGGGCCAGCGCCGAAAGCCTGTCGGTGCGCACAAGCTCCACCGTGCCCAGCAGCACGAAAGGCAGCATGGGAATCATGAAGCGCGGTCCCATGGCCCAGCCACCCCACCACATGTAATACGACGCCGTGAACAGGATATACCCCGCAGCGGCCCACAGTCCGAGCCAGCCTACGATGGCGCGCTTGCCGTACTGCCGCGTGCCGAGGATGCAGCCCGCCAGTCCCGTCAGCAGCACCGGAGACCAGAAGAACACCCCGCGGAAGGGATGCACGGTCGTGAAGTAGAAGGCGTGCAATTTCGGGTAGGTCGCCCCCATGAACCCCTGCGCCATGCCCTCGCGGAAGCGCGGGTCCACCTCATAGCGGTAGGGGATGGTGAATTCACCGTAGATCCAGTATGTATAGGCGAACCAGGGAGCAAGCGGCAGGAAAAACCCAGCGGCGCAGGCGGCGGCAAGACCAAGGAGCTGTTTCCCCGGCGTGCGTTCGCCGGTCATTTCCGCGAAGGCGCGCAGGCCAAGGAAACCGCCCTGGTCTGCCAGGCGCAGAAGCCACACCATGCCCACCGCAATGACAACCAGTCCGAACAGGTAGTCACAGAGCATAGCGTACCCCAGCAGGGCGCCGGCAGCGAGCGCGTTCCATGGGGTTATGCGCCGGGCCGGGGGGTAAAACGTCACATACAGTGCCCCCAGCACGCACGCGATCCCGGGGACGTAGGGGTAGAACACGGCTCCGTATCCGTACCACATGGTCCCGAAGATTGCGGCGGCGGTCACAAAGAGCGCCCTTCGCGGCGGCGCGCCGAGTCGGCAAAGCAGCAACCAGAACAGCGCCGCGGAGACGCCACCCGGAATCGCCACGCCGCCTGCCTTCATGACCCATTGTGCCGCCTCAAACGGCAGGGCCTCTCCGTTGAGGAGCCTGCCGG
>SLOM01000177.1 GCA_007132505.1 Candidatus Sumerlaeota bacterium | reverse complement strand
CACCCACTGACCCACCCCAACTCAAGCGCGGCCGCAGCCACGCCGCATGCCCCAGACCTTCCCCCACCTGGCCGCCGTCAAAGGGGTATGGGGTTGCGAGGACGGATACTCCTTGCCTCACACAGGGTAGCAGCCGCACTCAGAAGCCGTGAGCAGCTCACCCTCTCCGGACGGCCCATGACCCCCTGGATACTTCTCGCCCTGCTGGCCCTTGCCCAGTGCCTTGTGCTCGGCCTCTTGTTGATGCCATGGGCGAAGGCACAGGCACCGCGTCTCGGGCTGATGGACCGCCCCGCGGCAGCGCGCAAGATCCACCAGGAGCCCACCCCCCTCTCCGGCGGACTGGCGATCTTTCCGGCGTTCTGGGGCGCCCTGTGGCTGAACGTCCTCCTCGCGGCGCTGGTCATTCCGATGCTGTGGTTCCTGCCGGAGACGGTCCGCGTTCTGGCGGGCAACGTTGTCCTGCGGTTCGACATGCTTGTCGCCGTGTTTGCCGGCTGCGCGATTATCTTCGTGCTTGGGCTGCTGGACGACCGGTACGACCTGCCACCTCTTCTCCGCCTGGGAGTCCAGGTGGCCGCGGCGGTGCCCGTCATCGCCGCCGGCGTCACGTTTCAGGCGGCGGACGTGTGGTGGGTGGCATGGCCGCTGACCATCTTCTGGCTGGTCCTCCTCACCAACAGCTTCAACTTCCTCGATAACATGAACGGGCTCACCAGCGGTGTGACGGTCATCGTTTGCCTCGTGATGGCGCTGCTGGCGCTCCTTTTCCGCGAGTGGTACATGCTGCTCGTTTTCGCCATGCTTGCCGGAGCGGTGCTCGCCTTCTGGTTTCACAACTTTCCGCGCGCGTCGGTCTTCCTCGGCGACAACGGCAGCACGCACCTCGGGTTTTTGGTCGGATGTCTGGCGATCCTCACGACGTATTACGAGGAAGGTGACCCCTCGCGCCTGCCCGTGCTCATTCCGCTCCTGGTGCTGGGTGTGCCACTTTTCGACACGCTCTCCGTTCTGTGGATCAGGTGGAAGGCCCGGCGGCCGCTCATGGTGGGCGACACGAATCACCTTTCGCACCGATTGGTGGCGCTCGGCATGAACCGCACGGAGGCCGTGCTCTTCATTTATCTGGCCACGCTGGTGGTCGGGCTGGCTGCGGTACCGCTCCGGATCCTCGATTGGCGGCACGGAATTCTCCAAACCCTGTTAATAGTCTTGATCTTCCTGCTGCTCCACTGGCTAGAACGAGTCAGCTACCGCACGCGGAGTGGCTGATGTTGATTCCTGCTGCGAGGTACCCGTTCCCATGTTCCCGTTGCCCCGTTGCTCCCGCGCCTGGCGGTGGGGAGTATTCCTGCTCGCCGCCCCGCTGACGCTCGCCCTTCTCGCCGGATGCGGCGCCAAGATCCGTGAGCTCGAAACCCAGGTCCAGATGCGCGACGCCCGCATCCTGCAACTCCGGCAGGACATGGGTGCCCTGCGTGAACGGGCCGAAACCGCAGAGCGCGATCTCGACCGCGCCCGAGCCCGTATCACCACCATGGAGGCAGAAGTACAGGACACCGGCGAAAGACTCTCCGCCGCACGCCTCGCCCTCCACACAAGCCGGGCCACCACAACCGAGGAAATGAACGGCATCGCTCAGGCCTCGCTCGAACGCGAGCAGCGCCTCAAGGAGCAGGTGGAGGAACTCTCCACGCGCCTGCAGTCACTCGAAGTGGAACTCCTCCACGAAGAGGAACAGCGCAAACTCCTCGAGGAGGATCTCGCCGCCACCGAGACGGACCTGCAGGACGCCCGTCACCGCATCGAAACCCTGACCGGCACCACCCGGGAGCAGGAGCGCCAATTGCGCAACGAGCAGGAGCGCCGCGAGCAGCTTGCCGCGGAGATGGGGGAGATCGAGGAGTCGCTCCGCTCAACCCGGTCCGAGCTGCGTCAGGCCCGCGACGAGGCGGCCGAGCTCGAGACCAAGCGGTCGGAGGCAGAAAAGGCAGCGGAAGAGCTTCAACAGTCACTTGAGGCCAAAGATGCGGAGCTGGCTGAAATCAAGGCTCTGCAGAAGGAGGCCTCCCCCGCTGACCCGGAAGCGGCGGAGGCAGCCGAGGCGGCCTTCAGCGATGCGCTGTCCGGCCGGATCACCTCCCGTGCTGTCAGCGTGGAGCGCGACGAGGCTCAGGTCCGCATCCGTCTTTATTCCGACGATCTGTTCCAGACCGCCACGACGTTGCTCTCCGATGCGGGGTTGCGCTCTCTGCAGACCGTGGATGAAGTTCTGGCCGAACACCTGCCCCGGAGCATCACCGTGGAAGGCCACACCGACAACGTCCCCGTGCGGAACATGCCCTACCCGGACAACTGGGAGTTGGGAGCCGCGCGCGCCTCGGAAGTAGTGCGCTGGCTGGCGGGTCAGCCCCGCCGGGACGCGTCACTTTTCGCCGCCACGTCGCACGCCTATCACCGGCCTGTCGGCGACAACCGGGAGGCCTCCGGGCGCAGGCTTAATCGCAGGGTGGAGATCGTCCTGGACTATTGAACACGCAGACCGCGGCGGAGGTCACTGACCCCTCCGCCGTGCCATCATCACAGTCCGGACCCCCTGAGAGCGCGGCCGAACCCCTCCGCGCCACCGTGGTAATCCTGTCCTATCACAGCGCGGAGTTCATGGAGGGATGCCTGGAGGCGCTCTCGCGGTCCCGCGGCGTGGAGCTGGAAATCATCTGCGTGGACAACGCCTCCGCGGACAACAGCCACGAGATCGCCCAAAATCACCCCGCCGTCACCAAGGCCATCCGGTCCGAGGAAAACCTCGGGTTTGCAGGCGGCAACAACCTGGGCTGGCGGCAGGGCACGGCGCCCTATGTGGTCCTGATCAACCCGGACTGCCGGGTGCAGCCGGACGCCCTCCGGCATCTCCTCGCACCATTGCAGGACGAGCCGGACGTGGCCATCGTGGGGGCACGCCTCCTCTATCCCAACACCCGCACGCT
>SLOM01000062.1 GCA_007132505.1 Candidatus Sumerlaeota bacterium | reverse complement strand
GCCCCCCCATTTTCAACGATGGCCAAGGCCTACTACGACCGGAAGGCCTTGCTGGAACGTATCGCCGCGGCCCTCGCCGCGCACGAGACCGGACCTGTCCTCCTCATCAAGGGGACCGCCCTTGCCGAGGCGTGGCCCTCGCCCGCGCTGCGCCACATGTGCGACATGGATCTGGTCGTGGCCCCGGAACGCGCCCGGCAGGCCGAGCAGGCCCTGGAATCCGCCGGACTGCGCAAGACGCACAACCTGACCGGCACGGGGTGGGAATGGAGCAGTTGGGGCCGGCTCGACCTCCAGGTGCCGCGGGAGGAATTCGCGCGCCGGGTGCTCGGCGCCGCCACACAGCCTCCCCCGTGGATGCCGGGTATCCCCCAGCCGCTCCTTGTCCCCACGGTCCCCCATCACCTGGTCCTGCTGGCGCTCCACACCGCGCAGCACCATGGCTCGCGGCTCTGGCGGGACGTCTGCGACGCGCGCGCCCTGCTCGAGCATCATCCCGGGGGGCTCCACGAGGCGCTGGAGCTGCTTCGCACCTCCCCGGCTGACGGCGAAGGATTGCTCCCGGCCTTCCTTGCCTTCTGTTCCTTCCTGCACCGGCACGCCGCGGAGGACCGCGCGCCGGAAATTTCCACGGTCGCCCTGCCGGAGAAGGCCGCCCGCCGCGCGCAAGCCCTCGCCGGTCTGTACGACCGCATGGCGTTCGAGACCGCCCCGCCGATCTTCCTGAGCGTGCTGCGCCGGACCGGCAGCGCCCCCCGCCGCGCTCTGGGCGGACTCATCCGGAGGCTCCGCAGGCGCCGGCAGCTCGCCACACGGCCCGAGGGCACCGTCCGCCTCTCCTCCGGGCAGGACCCCATCCTCGGCCGCGTCCCGGACGCCGGGACCATGGCGCTCCACCTGCTCAAGCTACGGCTCCTGGCGGGCCTTTGGTTCACCGCCGGTGGGAGGCGCTACCGCCGGCTCCTGCGGGAGGACCGCCGCGCCCGCCCCGCAGAGAGCCTGTTTTCCTCGCCCATGGAGTGACTCTGGCTGCACGATTCCCAAGCCCGACTTATCATCCACATCGCATTCAGCTTCCTCGACAATCGGCAGCAACCCTCGACGTTCCGGAAGCCCCCCGAGACAATCGCCTTCCACGGTGTATCGAAGCCGTATGGCCATCGATAAGTGTGACGCCGCGGTTCAAGGTCATTGTTGGCCTTGCCAACGCAGGTGGTTTGGGTCTTGCTCCCCGTGACTGCCCGGTGAGTATCAGTCCACAAGTCATGCAACGCGGAGGAACAGGAATGGTTATGTACAGGTCGTTTATCGGGAGGGCCCTTACGGTCTGCGCGGTAACATGGATGACGTTGGTGCTGGCCACGCCGTTGGCCGCCGGCTTCACGCTCCTGGAGGAGCGTAAGGAGTCCGGGGGCTACGAGGCCGTGGTCGTTTTCGAGCCGGACTGGGCGCTGGCGGATGCGGCCGCCGCGGACCGGCGCCTGACCCTGCCGGTGGATGACCCGGAGCTGGTGGAGCTGTTCTCCGAACCGGCCCCGCCCGCCGATGTAAGCCTGTTCGCCACGAGTTCCTTCGTACTTGGCCTGCCGGAGTTCAGCGTGCTGGACGCGGCCGACTGGTCGGTCGAGCCGGTCTCGGCGGTCCTTGAGGACGGGACGCGGCTGCAGGCATTCGACGTGGACGCAAGTGTGACGCTGCTGGCGACCCGCGCGGGCACCGTGCGAAGCATCCAGGTGGTCGTGGACCCGACCGTGGCGGTGCCGGAGACGGACTCCCGGCCGGTGGAGCTTGTGCTGCGGGTGACAGGTCCCGGCGTGCCAGCTCGCCCGAAAGCCAGCACGAGGCCGCTCGACCCGAAGGACACGAAGGGACTTTTGCCGCTATTTCTGAACGAGGTGGCGCCGGGCGACGTTCCGTCCAGCCTCGTGGACCCCTCGCTCAAGGACGCGGCGGAGTTCCCCCACCCCCCCGGCGAGTACCGCCTTGGCTACAAGGATGGGGAGAAGGTCTTCCGGCTTCCCCTCGCGGAGTTGGGCCTGAGCGAGGCGGACCTCGGGACGATCGCCCTCAAGCATCATTTCGAGATGATCGAAATCGAGCCTGCTGACCCGGACGAGGATCCGGAATTCGAGCGGCGGGAAATCATCCTCTCCATCGGTGGAAACAGCGAGGACGGGTACTGGTTTTACGCTCCCCGGCGCCACACGCTGACCGACATCACGGACTCGGTTTTCGTCTCGCTCTCGGAAAGCGAACCCTCGCCGGTGGTGCAGACGCGGCCGGCTTTTCTGCCACCCGCCGATCCCGACAAGGATCAGGCGGCCACCCCGCCGAGCACGGAACAGGCGGTCTGGCGCGAGGTTCTGCACGAATACCGCGGCGTCTATCAGCGTGCGACACCGCGCCCCCTTGGCCGGCGGTTCGTCGCCCACTGGGAGATGCAGGGAAATCCAAACAACGGTGGTGACCCGCGGGAGGTCACGATTCCCCTCAGGGGCGAACTGACCAACCTCGAAGTGGTCCTGACCCCCGTCCTGCTCGGCATCAACTTCACGCCCATCAATCCGGATCACTACGCGGATCTGACACTGGAGGGCGTCGCTCTGCCGCGTACCTCGTGGAACGGCCGGACCGAGCACGCTCCGGAGATTCCCGTGACTCTCGATTCAGCCCCGGAAAACGGCGAACTCTTGCTTGAGCACTTCGTACCGACGGACTCCCCGGCCGTGGAGGATGGTGATTACGCGGATGTCCAAGCCCTGGGAGAGGTCATCCTGCGGTACGAGAGCTACCCCCGCGTCGACTCCTCCGGGCGGTTGCTTCTGGAGCTTCCCGAGGAGGAAGTGGCTTCCCGCCGCATGCTCACGGTCGGAGGTCTGCCCGAGGGAACCGAAGCCGCGGATGTACTGGTCCTGGACGTGACGACTCCGCGCGCGCCGGTGGAGCTGACCGGGGTGCATATCCTGACGGGCAGTGACGGAGCGCCTGCCGTGGCGTTTGAAGCTGAGCCGGGCCGGACGCGGTACTTTGTTG
>SLOM01000189.1 GCA_007132505.1 Candidatus Sumerlaeota bacterium | reverse complement strand
CCTCCCGCGTGAAGGGCAGCAGGGAAAGCGATCCGCGCTCCGCATTGTCCCGGGCTGGCCCCGGGGGGCTGCAGCGCGTCATCTATACAAGAGGCTCGCGAACGAACAGGCAGCGATCGTCCCCCCAATCGAACACCGTCACCACCTCCCCCGGTCTGAAGACAAACCGGGGCGACAGCACGTGCTCGTCATCCAGCCACAGATAGTAAGTCCGGTGCCCCGAGGGGAGGACAACCACCGTAAGAGAAACGATCAGCGATTCATAATGCCTTGTCCTGACAGAAGGAAGGCCCTCAGGTGCACTGTGTTCCTCCCAATCGCTTCGAAAGTGAAAGAATATCGAGAGCAGCAGTGAGGCCCCCACATAGCCTGCAAAGAACCAAAGCGCCGTGGACTCCGTAATGGAAGCGAGCACTCCAAGCAACACCAGCAATCCGAGAAGCGGGGCGTACCGGAGCAGGCACCGAATCGAAACCAATAAGACCGACCTGTGCCGGGTGAAAAGCCACGCGGAGGGCTCCCCGGCAGGGCGGGCCGGCTCGATCATGACGCTGAGCAACATGTTCAAAATCGCCGCCACGGCAATCAGCAGAATCATTGGAAGCGCCAGAAGCAACCCCGGCTTCTGGAGCCGTCTCACCACCGGGGAACGATGACTCACGGCACCCACCTCGGGAAGGACGAAGTACCCGGCCGCAGCGCTGGGCAGGACTGTCCCCTCCGTGTGCACCACGCGCGGGTCAAGCCCGCTGGAGCAGGCAATGCAGTCAAACGATGACTTTTTCGGAGAAGAATGGTGCCGTCGAGAGGAGTCGAACCTCCACGGGCGCTATGCCCACACGGACCTGAACCGTGCGCGTCTGCCAGTTCCGCCACGACGGCACCGCCGTGGGAGCGGGAATATGGGGCAAGCGGGGGGGCACCGCGCAAGGGTTTTTCCATGCCGGCGCCCCCGGGCGGGTCAGTCGGTCCGGGTGGCGATTTGGACCGCGGGGGAGAAACCGTCGTCGCTGAGCCGGCCGCCGATGATCAGGAGCGTCTGCTCTGTCACCGTCGCGCCCACGCGCCGGACCCCGGGTTCGAGCGGCACCGGCGCGTCCGCCTCCCAGGCCTCGATGTCGCCGTCCTCGCCGAAGATGGCACGGAACACGGTGTTCCGGGTGTCCGCATTGGTGCCGGCGGTGCCACCGAGGACGTAGAGGTCTCCGCCGAAGGATGCCGCCGCGCAGTCGAGCCGGGCCTCCGGCAGAGGAGCGCTGGCAGCCTGCCAGGCACCGAGCGTGTCGTCCTCCAGGATTTCCGCATACCAGACGGTGGTGGAGGGCGGGTAGTTTCCGGCAACGTAGATGCGGCCCTCGTGGAGCACGGCCTGGTGGAAGGCGGTGGGTTCGGGGAGGGGGTCGAGGTGCTTCAGTGCGAAGGCCAGTTCCCTGCCGGGCCCCGCGTCCACGATGCGGCCCGTCCTTCCATCTATACGAAGCTTGCGGACGGCAGCGGTCTCGGTCTCGGCAAATCCTCCGCCAAGGATATACACGATGCCATCGCCCGGGTGGGCACGGCTTTCGGTCACGACGGCGGCCATCTCCAGCAGGTCGAGCGGCGGGTTGGCCGCGGGCACGATCCCACCGGCCTCGCCGGTGTAATACGTCACGTCCCCGGGGGCGATGTCTCCCGTTTCATCGGGTTCGTAGACCCGGATGCCGTTGTAGGGCGTGCTGTAATCCCCTTCCTGGTTCAGGCGGCCGCCAATGACATAGAAGCGCGGCCCAAAGGTGACGGTGCTCCGGGTGTGATAGCTCGTGCCGCCGCCGACAAGCCTTGCGGTGGCTTCGCGCCAGGTGCCCGGGCGCCCGTCCTCGAGCGGTGCGTAGTGGATGACGGTGGTCTCTCCGCCCGCGTCGGTGCTCTTGTTGCCGCCCACGATATAGACAAAGGGCCCGCTGTCAGTCTCAACCACGGCGGTGCCGGCCATCTGGATTCCCGCGGGCATGAGCGGCCTGAGGGTCGGCGGGTCGTCCGTCCACTCAAGGGTCTGGGCCGGGGCCGCGGATACCATGATCCCGCAGGCCAGCGCGGCGGTGACTGAGAGGATGTGTCGCATTGCAGGGCTCCTTGTGGTGTGGTGTTGGTGGCGGCCGTGGTTGTTCCGGTACTGTATCCAGTCCACCCTCTGCCGGCAGGCGGGTGGCCTGGGGGAACGTCTGTCAGTCTACTCCCTTGCCTCGAACACCCGGACCTCCACGAGGTGAAAACTCTCGTTCGCGCTGTTGAACAGCATGTTCACGCGTACGTAGCGTGCCGGGACGGGCTCAAAACGGATCAGGTCACCGGCCGGAGTGGCGCGGGATCGGTTCTCACTCCGGTCGCCCACCTTGGTCCAATCCTCGCCGTCCTCGGATATCTCCACGGTGTACTGGTAGAACCGCGATCCGTCCCAGAAGGGATAGACGCGGATTCGGTCAATCGTATGGACATCCTCCAGGTCTATCTTCACCCACTGTGGGGGTGGTGGCCCGGCCCACCAGGAGGAGTTGTACTTGTCCGCGGCGTCGCCATCCACGACCAGTTCCGGTGGATTGTCCGCTTCAACCGAAGACGCCGTCACGGGCTTCCCGACAGCGATGCCGAGGTCCTGCGGGCCGTATAGCGTATCGAATTCCCCGGTGCGTTCCTCCTCGGTCAGGAGCGGAGGGGCTGCCACATGAAGGGGTGGGTTCCCCGCTTCGATGTACTCCTCGAACCGCCGGGCGTATTCCTCGCGGTACTCACGCACGGCCTTTTCGTAGCTGAAGCTCTCCGCGTCCTCCCGCCAGCTCCAGGTGAGGTCAATGCTGGCGACATCGGGAGGGAACACGATCGCCCTGTCATTGCTCTCCAGCGGTTCCACGTTCGCGCTGACCTCCTCCAGTTCCACGAAGTAGGGAACATGGAGTATGATGCGGCGCGGGGGCGTGCGGAACCGGTTCTCCAGCTCGATGCTTGCGCCCTCTTCCGTGAACCGGCAGCGCATTGTGAGCGGCCCGTGCTCGGTCGCGGCG
This sequence comes from Candidatus Sumerlaeota bacterium, assembly GCA_007132505.1. Taxonomy (GTDB): domain Bacteria; phylum Sumerlaeota; class Sumerlaeia; order SLMS01; family SLMS01; genus SLMS01. Next base: position 8,751 of record SLOM01000189.1, on the reverse strand, counting down.
TTCTCGAAGGCAAGCTCCCTTCCAGGACCGGCCCATTCGGGCGAGATCACAGAAAGCAGGTGTATATCCCGGGGGCCAAGTCCACCCGCGCCGCCCTGCTCGTGCACGAGCATGTTCCGCAGCATCAGGTTGAGCATGGAGGCGCCCCAGCCGTGCGGCGGATAGTTGACTGTCCCGGCATGGCGTTCGCCCCAAGGGGCGATTTCCCACTCGAACATTTCGTTCGTCGGGCCCGTGCGGACCAGCATCCCGTAGAGATGCCGGAGCGCCGCCTGCTGCTCGCCGCGGAAAATGTGGTTCTGCGCCTTCTTCACGGTGAGGTAGTGGTGCAGGCCCCAGCGGTAGGTCATCAGGTCTTCGGCGACCTTCTTCTCGTCCATGCGCGCAAGGGTTGTCTCTATACGCGGGTCGAACGGGTCGAGCACCTCTCCGGGAAACACGCCGATCAGGTTGCCCCAGTCCTGGCCGCCCTCCACGTCGAGGCCCGGCGGGATGTAGCCGTCATCTCCCGTGACGCCGTGCAGGACTCCCAGGAAGGTTTCCTCGTAATCCCTGTATTCCTCCTGGAAGTCGAAGGCCGTCTCTATGTCACCGGCGAGCGCCGCGGTACGCACGGCCTGACGCAGTCCGGTCAGGGCCCAGAAGTTGTGCCCCGTATAGCGGCCAATGAGGAGTTCATTGTCGTAGGTGTGGGTGGGCGGCATCACTCCCAGCTCGTCCCCTGCGCGTGCCCGGCGCAGCCACTCCACGGAGGGCGGCAGCAGCGGCAGGATTTCCCGCGCGTAATCGGCATCCCCCGTTATGGCGGCGTGCTGCCCGAGGGCGTAGAGCGCCTGCCCGAACCCGTCCATCTGCCCTTCCTGGGAGAGGAAAAGCCCCTCCTCGTTCTGATACTTCGGGTAGACACCGAGGAGCTTCCTTGCGCGGTCGTGATATCCGAACACATCGTAATGGCGCAGGATATACGCGGCGTCCCGGAGCCAGAATCCCCGGTACTGGAACTTGTTCACGCCCTGGATGGCGTCGCCGTCCCGGTCGCGCCAGATGGCCTGCTTTGGGTATACGAGACTGGCGCGGTGGGTGGCCTGGACCTTCGGCTCGGGGATGGTGAGCTGCGCCCCCCGGGCCAGTTCCTCGCGCCACTTGCGGACGACCCGCGAGCGGTAGACCCCATAGTCCGCGTCCCGGATCGCGGCCAGCCGCTCCTCGTCCTCCAGCGGCACGGGCCGGAAGGGCATCTTGAATTCCAGCATGCGGCTCGCCCCGGCGTCCAGCTCCCCGGCAAAGCGCACCAGGCCCACCTCGGCGCGCTCGGTGACCTTCTTGTCCCTCCCGGAGAAAGGCCCCTCATACGGCACGCCGGGAACCCCCTCGCGCGTGAGGCCCGGCGTGTAGTAGTACACAACCTTGCCGTCGCGCACGAAGCGCCGGTCCTGCATCTCGTACTCCCAGTCCGGCGAGAAGGGCTCCGGCTGCATGTGGTGAAAGCGGTGATCATCCGCCATGTAGCGCGTCACGGTGCCGATGCTCGCGGTGCGTGGCTCCTCCGTCACGTTGGAGGCGGTGAGCCGCACAAAAGCCAACGAACCAACGTGCGCGTCCTCTTCGCCCTCGAGCATGGAGGCGAACGCCTCCCACTCGTACCGGATCCCTCCGTCCTCCCACGTGTACTGCACGATGGGAATCCAGCCCTCCAGGAAATTGCGCTGGCGGGCGAACATGGGGCGGGGCGGATCGCCATACACGACGACCAGCTCCCCCGCGCCCGTGTAGAGCGCACCGTCGAACGTCACCTGGAAGCCCTCGTTCCATCCAATGCCGGTGAGCTGTGTATTTGGCTTGGAGGTGTAGGCAAAGGGCCCCTCCTCATCAATGGCGGGGTCCACCATCCGGATGGGGTTGCGGCGTTCCTCGATCTGGGCGGGGGCCGGGCTGGCAGCCGGCCAGAGCACCGCCGCGGCAAGCAGGACCGGAAGCACCGTGGAGATACGAACTGGTGTCATGGAGAGCGGCTCCTTCAGCGGACCAAGGGTAAGCTGCTTCACCCGAAGCCAATCCCCGCACCCACCCATGCGCAAGGGGTATCCCTGCCCCGGAGGACCCGCCCAAGGGCGGATACATCGGGCCGGTCCACCTTCCGGATTGCGATTGCCCGGGCCTGATTGCGCGCGCTCCGCTTTCCTCACGCCCATGGATTTTCGGGCAGACGCAGGAGATCCGCGCCTCACGGTTCCCTCCGGCCGTCTTGCTGTGCGCGTTCCACCGCGCAACTTCATGCAAGGAGTTACCCGGGAGATGAAATACGTTGAAATTGTTGCCGAGGCCAGAAGCGCCAACACGATCATGACCCTGGCGAAGAACGTGAAGGCCTACGATGTCCGCCTCGGAGTCGTTGACGAGTTCGGCATGCAGCAGATGCGGTTGCTTGTCGCTGACAGCAGGCTGCAGAAGGTACTCGATACGCTCCAGAACATCCTCGGTGCCCACCCCTCCGCGAGGATACTCGTGATGCCGGTGGAGGCCTCCCTTCCCGCACCGGAAAAGGATGAAACAGAGGAGAAGACACCTGCCACGGCGGCCCGGGAGGCACTCTACGCGGGGGTCTCCAAGAACGCCAATCTCGATGTCAACTATGTGGTCCTTGTCCTGCTCTCCACTGTCGTGGCGGCCATTGGCCTGATCGAAAACAACATTGCCGTGGTCATCGGCGCCATGGTCATTGCCCCACTACTCGGCCCGAATCTGGCGCTCGGCCTGGGCACCGTTCTCGGCGACGTCCCCCTGATGCGCAAATCCGTGGTGACGAATATCGCGGGTGTCGGGTTGGCCGTGGTACTCTCCGTGATTATCGGAATCGCATGGCCCGCGGATTTCACAAGCCCGGAACTGATGTCGCGCACGGAGGCGGGCTTCGGCTCCATTGCCCTGGCTCTTGCGTCCGGAGCCGCCGCGGCGCTCTCACTCACTACGGGTCTCTCCAGCGTGCTTGTCGGTGTCATGGTGGCTGTTGCACTCCTGCCCCCGGCCGCGACGATGGGGATTATGATCGGAGACGGGCAGATGGAACTCGCGGCCGGAGCCGCATTGCTCCTTGCCATAAACATTGTGTGCGTGAATCTCGCCACCAACATTGTCTTCTTCGCGAAAGGCATCAGCCCGCGTGCCTGGCTGGAAAAGCAGAACGCCAAGCGCGCCATGACCATTATCGCGGCGGTGTGGTCGGTGACACTCGTTGTGCTGATGCTGATTATATACCTGCGTCAGACGATCGCGGGGTAATCCCGTCCCCGGGATTTGCAGCTCCCAAAAGGCGCCTCACCACGGAGAAGGACCGGGGAACGCGATTGAAGCCTCTGTGTTCTCCCTGCCTCCTGTGGTTCCTATTGCTCTTTGATTTCAGCAAGGAGACCGGGAAAGACAGTCTGTCCGGGGATGAATCCATTCTCTCCGGCAAAGTCATTCTGATGAGCTGTCGTATTTCCCCATCATCTCGTGCACCTTCTCGGCCAGCCTTGCCAGCCGCTCGTCCGCCACGTTGGCCGGGTAGACAGTGAGGGCGCAGAGGATATAGCGCTTCGGCCCGTCCTCGATGATGGCTGCCTCGCTCGTATAGATCGTCCAGTAGCCTGTCTTCGAGTGAATTGTGGCGGATTCCGGCAGGCCCCGGAAGAAGCGCCCGCGGTCGTTCGTCGCAAGGTAGCCCTTCAGCAGGCCACGGCCCTTCCCGCCGCCTATGGCGCCCGTCTCCGTGGCCCAGAGGAATGTGGCAAGGTGAAGACCGCTCGTCACCGTCCCCCGGACGTTTTCATACCCTTCGTCCTCCAGGTCGCGGGGCAGGTATTTGCGGGTAATCTCGGAACCCTCGCACCCGAGCGCGTGCAGGAGGGCGCTTGCCTTCTGCCGGTCCACGATGTCTATTAATTCGTTCGCCGTGGTATTGTCCGAGTACTGCATGGTGAGGCGTATGAGCTCCGAGAGCGTGAGTTCGTCCCCCGCTTCCGGGCGGGATCCCCCGCGCACGTTGTGCGGCTTTACAGTGTGGACGTCGCTGAGCGAAAACTCACCCTCGACCACCCGGCGGATTGCCTCGGCGGCCACGTACATTTTGTAGGTGCTCGCGGGGTAAACAAAATTCTCCTCCTTCCAGCCTGCCACCCTCGGGTTCTCCACATCCGAGATGTCCACCAGGGCGACGGAGGACCACAGTTCCTCGCCGTTGGGGGCACTCTCGTTCAGCCCGATGGCCTCCACGATTTCGCGCAGTTGGGCGGAGAACTCCGGGTCCGGCTCCGGCAGGGGCTGGAAGCCGGGCAGCTCGGGAATCACGATGTCCTCGCGCATCTCCATTTCATGAAGCTCCGCGGCCATGGCCGGTGCGAGAAAGCAGGCAAGAATAAGGGAGCAAAGCAGTCGCATGTTGGACCACCTCCTGGTCTGCGATGGACCGAGGTTTCCCCCCTCTTTCCGGCCCGGCGCAATCGAAAGAGACCGGTTTCCCGCCCCCGGTGGATTATGTGCCTTCCCGGTCCCCGTCACGGAGGAGCGGCTGCGCCTTCCAGTAGGTGAGCGAGCGCCACGCCCACTCCACCGGTCCAAACCGGAAGTGGTGCAACCAGAGCAGGCTGAACGCCATCTGGACAGCCCAGAAACCCACCGCAAGCACGACGAGCCCCGTGTACTGAAACCGGCCGTAGAAGCCCCATCCGTAGCCGTAGAAAAACGTCGTGAAGAATACCGACGCGAGCAGGTAGTTGCTCAGCGCCATCCGCCCCATCGCGGACAGCGGTGCCCTCACCACACGGCCCAACGCCTCCCACGGAATGCTTCGCAGCACCCACAGGTAACCGAGTGCCATGACGACACCCACTGACGCGTTCAGGGCAAACCGGTAGTACGCCAGCTCCGGGTGGCCGGAGAAGGCATACACGAGCGCGGTACTCCCGGCCAAACCCACCGGCAGGCACGCCGGCATGACCCACTTGAACCCGTCCGGGGCCATCCACGTTGTGGTGAAGAACCCGGTCCGGTCCAGCCAGAAGCCAAACAGGACCAGGGCGACCAGAAGGAACAGATGCAGCTGGAGCAGCATGGAAAGCGTATAGATAATATACAGGACCGTGCGGAACACCATCACCTCCAGCCACGATCCGTGTATATAGACGGCTGCCGTGGCGGCCGCACTCTCCGGCAACGGCTCCAACGCCTTGAGCGCCAGTTCCAGCGGGGTGTTGTCCGCGTACTCCTTTGCCATCTGGAAGGTGGCCGGGTCCACCGCCTCCCCCGTCTCCACAAAGGCGGACAGCGCCGCCATCGGCACCATGCAGCAAACGGCGCTCAGGACAAAGAATATCGCCGCCACCCACAGGACAACCCGGTTCGTCAGCCCGAGGAACAACACGCCCACAAGCCCCGCGATTGCGTACTGGAAAAGGATGTCCCCCTCCCAGAACAGCACCACGTGCAGCAGGCCGATCACCGCCAGCCAGGCAAGGCGGCGCAGGAGCAGGGCAAGGGACGGCCGGCTCCCCGGCGCGCTCCGTTCCCGGAGCCGGCGGTATTGCATGGATAGGCCGATGCCGAAAAGGATCGTGAAAAGCGGATAGAATTTACCAAGAACGAGCGTGCTGATGACGTTGCTGACCATCCGGTCCAGCGCCGTCTCCCCCTCCCAGACGCCGGGTGTGATCCAGGCCGGGTGGGGAAGCCCGAAGGCGAGGATGTTGACCAGCAGGATGCCCATCAGGGCAATGCCGCGAACCATGTCGAGCCGCAGCAGCCTCTCGCCCTCCTTCACCGGCGCGGCGGGTGCCGGCGGTGGTGGGGGAGTCTCCGCGGATTCCGGTTCCCGCGGCGTTTCGGATTCACTCATCGCCGTTGCCGCGCCTCGCGCGCCCGCACGATCTCCTTCGTGACACCAAGGTGGAACTGCGTGTGGACGCGTGCAAGTTTCAGGATCTGGAGAGCCTTCAGCTTCCCAAGCGGCCCCATGTCAATCCGGCCTGTCAGCTCGTTCAATCCTCCTGCCCGCTGCGCCAGCGAGGCCATCTCCCGCTTCGATTCCGCGAAGAGCGCCGCTGCCTCCTCCCGCATGACCTCCGGTGGTGGTTCGAACCGTGCCGGTGCCTGTACCTTGCCGCGCGGGATGGTCCCGAGCGTCAGCCCTATCATCGCTGGCACGGACGGCAATCCCCTCCGCACGATGTCCTCCTCTTCCCTGTCGCGATACAGCACCTCGATCTTCCCGAAGAACTCCCTGTTGACGATGGCGATGTGGTGAATTTCCTGTGCCGGCGACCAGAGCGAAACCTGGTCTTCCACCGCGTAGAAAAGCTCGTCCGGATGGCCGAGAATCCGGCCCAATTCCCCGTAGGCCTTGCCGAGCAGCAGGAACTCCCGCTTCGGGAATATCGGAATCATGAAGGGCGCTCCGGTGCTTGAAAGATGGCCGCCGGGCGCGGCGGACCGCCACCATTGCCACCCCCGGGCGGCGGGGGAGGGGACGAAGCCGGCACGCAAAGCCGACGGCAAGCCCGCGGCACGCTCTGACAACCCCACCAAGACCACGGAAGGGCAACGGGAACGTCCGCCCGGCCGCTATCCCTGCCCTGTCATCTTCAGCCAGATCGGCTGCGAATCCTGGTGCATGATGATCGAGAGCTGGATTCGCGCCCTTGTCATGCCCACGTAGAGAAGTCCCCTCATCCTCTTCGCGCCGAGCCCGTCCACGTCCGTCAGGATGACCGCCGGGGCCTCCATGCCCTTGAAGGAGTGGACGGTACAGTACCCCACGCTCCCGCTGTCCGGTCCGTACAACCGCAGGGGATTGAGCTTCAGGGAAGGGTCTTCCTCCTGCGCATCCGCCGCGCAGCAATCCCCGTCGTTTCTGAAGGAAAGCACCATGATCTCGCCGTTTGTGAACAGCTCGCCCGCCCGCTTGAGCGCCTTGCGCAGGGCGCGCCGTTGCTCGCGTGCGTTGCGATAGACCTGCACCTTCACCGCCGGTCCGGCCGCCTCCTCGAGCACCCCGTCGTAACCCGGGCTCATGCCGAAGGCTCGTTCCACCGTCTCGGCGATGGGTGCGCAGTTGCGGCAGTTCCTCCGCAGCGGCATGCGGACGTAATGGGGCGAGCGCTCCCCGAGCACTGGCGCCAGGTCCATCATCTCACCCTCATCGTGGCTGGCGTATATTGCCTGGCGCTCCAGGTCCCCGAACATGGCCCAGCGTCCATGGGCGAGCCCACCCTTCAGCACCGTGTCGAACACGTCCAGGAAGCGCGGCGTCAGCAGGTCCTGCACTTCGTCTATCACGATGGCATCGAAGGCGGGGACAGGCAACTCCCCGCCAAGCACCTTCTCCACGAACATGTCCGGCAGCTCGTTCGACCAGACCTCCGCGCCCCACTCGCACGAGGGGTCCACCGCGAGCTTGTCCACCAGGTAGTGGTGGAACGTGTTCACCCATTCGATGGGAGCTTTCGGGCTCTGGGCCTGGCGTGCCTCCTCCACGAGCCACTCCGCCAGCATGCGGTTGAAGCAGAACAGCCCTGTGCGTTTGCCCGCCAGGGCGAACCGGCGCGCCGCCTCCAGGGCCAGCACCGTCTTGCCCGTCCCCGCCGGGCCGCGAAAAAGGACGCGTTCATTGTCCTCGATCATGTCCAGCGCACGGTATTGCTCCGCGGTGAAGCGGCGTATGGTACGCTCGGCCTGCTCCACCTGGACACGCGGCGTGACGAAGAACTCGAAGTCCCCGCGCAGGAGGGCCACGAGGCGCTCGATCTGGCGGGCATCCGGCCGGCTCGCAGCGGGGCGATACCATTTCGCTTCGGGGCAGGCGGCCACGCGCTCGTGCGCCCGCTCCAGAAGGTCCAGACAGAACCCGGGCACACCGCGCTCCAGCACCGTCCTGCGGTCCGCCACCTGCCAGTCATGCCACTCGGGAGAGCGTTGGTCAAAGTCCACCCTCGTGAAGACGACCCCGGAGAAGAACATGACCCCGGCAAGCTCCGGATCCGCCCGCGCCACATGCGTGCGCAGCCCATGCATGCCCTCTGCTGCCTGGCGGAAGGGCCCGCGTGTGCAGGCCTTCTCATGGGCTCCCGTGCCGTAATACCACACGCCGTCATCCCGCCGCACATTTCCGCCCTTCACCTCCAGACAAACCACTCCCGCGCCCGGTACCAAGACCACGAAGTCCACCTCGCCTTCACCCCGCGTGGGATGCTCCGCCACGCCGAAGGAATGCAGCACCGTCCAGTCCGCGGCGACGGGATCGGAGCGCAGATCCCCAAACACCTCCCGCTCGCCGGGCGAAGTGCAATTCGTATCAATGACCGGTGGTATCATTCGCGCCATTCAACTGTGCCCTCCCTCGCTGACCGTGGGCATGCGGCACCGGGCCCGCCCTCCGCTGGGCTGACGGACTCGCCGGCGACCCATGCCCGGCTGGTTTTGGAGCGTGTTCAGACAACACCCCGAAGACCGTCAATCCCCGAGTGGCTCCCCCGATGGGCGGCAGGGTCTCCTTGCTCGGAACCCCCCCGGTGCGGCTTTCTGAGGCCGTGACCGCGCTCCCTCTTCGTTGCGTCGTAGCGCCGTTGGGCGCTCCCTCCTTCTCATGGAACTCACGCCAGGGCGCCACGGCACAACGGTGCCTGTGATGGAACCTTTCGTTCCCTCCGCGCCTCCGGTCCTCCGCGGTGAGTTCTTCTTCCGTAACGGTGGGCAAAGGCTGCGACCCCTGCCCGGGGTCGG
>SLOM01000100.1 GCA_007132505.1 Candidatus Sumerlaeota bacterium | reverse complement strand
GGTTCGCCCCGTGGCCCCCGCACGATCGCACCATGGTCCCATGTATACACGCTGGCATCACTCAATGGAGGTCATCCTTTCACGGCGCCAAAGGTCAGGCCGCGCACGATTTGCTTCTGGAAGATGAAGAAAACAATGATCATCGGCACGGCCGAGGCCGTCGCGCCGGCCATCACCATGCCATAGTCCTGCCCATACTGCTGCTGGAGCGACTGAAGCCCCACCTCCAATGTGAACAGGCTGTCCGATCCCAGCACCACGAACGGCCAGAAGAAGTTCTTCCACGCCGCCGTGAACGTCAGAATCCCCCAGGCCCCGAGGACCGGCTTGCAGAGCGGCAGAATCACACGGTACCAGGTGGCGAAATCCCCGCAACCGTCTATCCGGGCCGCCTCGTCCAGATCCCGTGGTATCCCGGCGATATACTGCCTCATCAAGAAGATCCCGACCGGTGCACAGAGCGCCGGCAACAGCACCGCCCAGTGCGTGTCCAGTATGTCAATCCCGAGGGCATTCCGGAAACCGCTCGAGATCACGATGAAGAGCGGAATGATCAGTGCCTGAAAAGGCAGGATGATGGACCCGATGAAGAGCGCGAAAATGAGTCCCCGCCCGGGAAAGGTCAGCCGCGCAAACACGTAGCCCGCCAGGCAACTCAGCAGCAACTGCACGCCCGTGATCACGAGCGACAGGTACAGGCTGTTCCAGAACCAGCGCAGGATGTTCGGCGCCGTCCCGAACAGCCGCAGGTAGTTCTCCGTTGAAAGGTGGGCGAGCGCCACCTCCGGCGGGCTTGTCTGCAGGTAAATCCGCGGAGTAAAGGCGGACAGGAACATCCAGGCCATCGGGAAAAGGAACAGCACCGCCAGTGGCAGCAGCAACAGATGCGAGGGGATGGCCCGCCAGAGGGCCGGAGGAATCACCGGTTGCCGGGCGTGAAACCGCCGCATCTCCGCAACGCTGCGCTTTCGCGGCGGGAAAAGGGAGGCCCGCAAGCTTCGGAAGGCCTTCTCCAGGACATCGCCCACGACGCCGAGCACGGCGCCGATCCCGTCGTTCACCCGGCTCAGGACACGCTCCACCGGCCCCGGAGCGTAAGTCTCCTGCGAGTCCCTGCCGAACAGCGCAAACTGCGACCACGTGAACACCACAACGATGCCGAGCAGAATGAGCGACAGCGCCCCCGCTGTCCCGTAGCGCCCCTCTGCAAAGGCAAGGGTGTATATCTCGTAGACCAGCACCGTCGAGGCGCCGGCCGGGCCACCCTCCGTCAGAATGAAGACCAGCTCGAACACCTGGAAGGAACCGATGGTGTTGAGGACGATCAGGTAGAGGGTGACGTGCTTGATGGCGGGAACTGTGACGTTCCACCAGCGCACGAGCGGATTCGCCCCGTCCACCTTGGCCGCCTCGATGAGATCCTCGGGCACACTACCCAGCGCGGCCAGATAAATCAGGATGTTCGCGCCCGGCCCGGCCGCCAGCGCAGCAAGGATCACGGACCATATGGCCCAGTCCGGGTCGCCCGTCCAATTGATCGGCCCGAGCCCGAGGTAGCCCAGGAAATGGTTCAGAAGCCCGAAATTCGGGTCGTAAAGCCACTTCCAGATCATGGCGAAGACGATCGCGGAGGCTACCGCCGGCAGGTAAAACGCCGCGCGGTAAAGCGCCTGAGCCCGCCGGCCCGTCGAGTGAATCAGCGTCGCAATCACCAGCGACGCCAGCATGTTCAGCGGCACGAAGCAGACCGTGAACAGCAGCGTGTTGTAGAATGACCGCTTCACGCGCTCCGCGATCAGGGCGCTTCCGAACAGGTCCCGGAAGTTCTGCAAACCCACCCACGGACTCGCCAGCAGGCCCTCCGCCATGTCTATCCGCTTGAAGGCAACGACGACAGCAAGGAACATCGGCAGGCCGATGAACACCGAGAACAGCACCAGCGTGGGCGCCAGCATCGCATAGGCGGAGACCGCCTGCTTCCTTGCCTGTCTGGAGGTCACGTCCTCCCGGGTCCTCCGTGGCTTGTCATTCGCCGCTGTCCAGGCTGGTACTGCTGGTGGCGCGCAGCGCCTCGGCGTGCTCCGCCACGTCGCGGCTGCGCCAGTAATCGTCCAGAATCATCTGCGTGCGCCGGCCCATGTTGCTCACGGCCTCATCAACGTCCAGACGGCGAAGCAGGGCCAGCTGGAGCTGCTGGCCGATGACGTGATCCAGCGGCCGCCACACCGGATGTGCGGGAGGCCCAATCGCCGCCGGCAGATAATCCAGGATGTCCTCGAACATCGAATCGTCCTCAAGCACGTGGAGCTTCGAGATACGGCTCGGAAGCAGTCCCGCCTCGCGATTGATCTCCTGGCCGGTCTCCAGAGTCAGGAAACGCGCCAGCCGCGCCGCTGCCTCGGTGCGCTCCGGAGCGAGTGGCCGGCGGAACACCATGTAGGACCCGACGCCATAGGACGCCATGACCTGCTCGCGGTCCGGCATCCTTGGGAAGAGAGCCACCTTGATGCGCAGGGGGTCGGGCAGATCGGTCAGGGGCCGGCCCGCGCGCCGCGCCTCCGCCTCCGCCTCGCGCAACCGCTCATTGTGCACAGCCGCCGCATTGATGGCCCAGAGTCCCTGGCAGGTGGCGGCCAGCCGCCGGTCGCGGCCGGAGAAAGCCACCCAGGTCGTGTCGTCGCTGATGCCACCGGCGCCGGGAAGACTCACACGGTACTTGTACTCCATGTCGAGAAGCCGCTGTATGCCCCGGCGCGTTGCCTCCGAGTCAATGAGCGATGTCCGCCCGTCCTCACTGAGCAGCTCCATCCCCTCTCCAAAGAGGAAGGGGTACGTTTCCCATTTCTCGCGCCCGGTGTTGAAGCCAATGCCGTAAACGTCCGTCTGGCCGTCGCCGGTCCGGTCGAAGGTCAGACGTTGCATCTTGTCTATGAAGGTATCCCAGTCCCAGGTTCCGTCCTCCGGCGGTGAGACGCCGCGCTCTTCGAGGATGTCCAGATTCAGGAGGATGACGAAACCCTCCTTGTACCAGGGGAACGCCCAGGTCTCCCCCTCCCACTGCACGTCCCGGAGGATTTCCGGATGGACATCCTCACGCCATGTCAGCCCTCCCCCGCCGGGGATTTCCTCGTCGAGATAGCTGTCGAGCGGCTCCAGCAGCCCGGCCTCGACGTACTTGAGCTGGAGTGTCGCCCCGGCCAGGTCGGGCGGCCGATTGGCGAACGCCGCAATGTCCAGCCGTTCGCCCCCTCGCCCCCAGCTCAGCCGCGTGTAGGAAACATGCACGTCCGGGTTCTGACGTTCGAACTCTGCGATCTGCTCCTGCAGCCATTCGTTGACGGCGGGGAGGCGCGGAAAGTCCCAGAACTCCACCAGGATCTTGCCCTCCGGCGCCCGCGGACCAAGGCACGCACTCAGCACCGCCGCCGAGCCGGCCAGCAACACTCCGATCAGCCCTCCGGCCCATAGCCACCGCCCCCTTGGCGTCCTTGCGCGCCGCCTCCAGGTCATCCGTCCTCTCCGTTCCCCTCGAGCGTCTTCCGCAGCAGGGCAAACCGGCGCGAGATGGTAAAGCCCAACCGCCTGTATACCCCGTTCGCGGCGCGCTCGCCCGTCCACAGTACGTAGGCCGCATGGTGTCCCTCCATGCGCATCTGCAGGAGCGTTCGCGCCAGAAGCACCGTGCCAACACCGCGCCCCTGATAGCCGGCCGCCACACCGAAGGGACCGAAATGCTCGCCGTCGAACGCGCAATACCCGATGGGTACCTCACCGTCCCGGGCCAGGAAGACCGAGTTGCGCGGCGCTTGGCCAGAGACAGCCCGGGCCAGTTGACCGCGCGCGTCGTCCAGCCACTCACCCAGCTCACGGCGCATGAACTCGAGAAAAGCCGTCAACCGCCGGGGCGTCACGGGTTCGACCACAATGCCCTCGCGAGCCAGCTCCGCCTCCCGTTCCCTCAACTCCGGCCCCATCTCGAACTGGACGATCAGCGCGTCCATCGCAATCGCCTCCACGAACTCCTCGTACCCGTGCCCGCGGAGAAAGGCGAGCGTGTCCGCGTACCGTTCCTTGTCAACGCCCGGCACGAAATAGTTCGTCGGGTAAGGCGAGACGGCGACTTCCCGGCGGCCCCGCTCGCGGAAGAACTGTTCCGCCGCATCCAGCAGCATCTCCCGCACGCCTTCCTCCCGAACCTCCGGCCGCACCCCGAAAGCCGTGATGAAGCCGCGATGCTCCATCAGGCCGATCTTCTCCAGCGGCCGCCGCAGGATCAGGCAGAGCACCAACCCCACCACCAGGCCCGCGCCGTCCACGGCGAGCTGCAGGCTCTCCCGCTCACGGTTCGGGTCCAGCAGCACGCTCGTGATGAACCGCTCCGGCGTGAGTGCCTCCAAAGGCAAAGCCTCACACCACGCATCGAGCAGGTTCTCGAAATCCTCGTCGCTATAAGGACGTACGGTGTACACGACGCCGCCTTTCCAAGCCGGCCAGGCCTCTTTCGCCCGGGCGGCATTTCCCTGTTTCCCCGAATGCGTAGCGGTGGAGGGAAGGCCGTGTCCATCGCCAATGCTTGATTGGGCGGCTTTCCGCCAGAGCTCGGGCCGCCCGCAAAAAAAGTCCACGGCTTGTCGAATCCTGTTGACGCGACGGGCAAAATGTTCTGTCCTATTTGGCATAGGACAAGGGGCAAAGGCCATGATATTCCAAATTGATCCCAACTCACCAAAGCCGGTCTACCAGCAGATCATGGATCAGGCGAAGTACGCTGTCGCCAGCGGCCGGCTCGGTGTGGGCGACCGACTCCCGACCATCCGGGAGGTGGCGGTCCAAACCCGCACGAACCGAAACACAGTGGCCCGCGCCTACGCGGAACTGGAACGCGAGGGCTTCCTGCACACTCGAACAGGACAGGGCTCGTTCATCAGCGGCGAAGCCCCCACCCACGGGCGCGACCGCTCACGCAGGATTCTGGCAGAGCGCATGGACGAGCTCTTGGCCCTCGCCCACCAGTTCCGCCTCGACGGCGCGGAGCTCGAAAACCTCCTCCGCGAACGCCTCCGTCACGTTCGCCTGCCGGACAGCAATACCCCGGTCAAGTCCCAGGGGCCCGAATCCACGGAAGGGAGATACGAGGAATCATGAGCAACGAACCCGTCATCACCGCAACAGCGCTGGGCCGGCGTTTCCGGGGCCGCTGGGTCGTAAAGGACCTTGGCCTGGAGGTCCCCAAGGGCTCCGTCTTCGGCTTCCTCGGGCTCAATGGCGCCGGGAAGTCCACCACCATCCGGATGCTGATGGGGCTTCTTGCCCGTCACGCGGGGGAGGCGCGGGTGCTCGGACTGGACCCCGCGCGGGAGTCCGTGGAGGTCAAGCGCCGGGTGGGCTATGTCCCGGAGGCCCCCATCTATTACGACTGGATGACCATCCGCCAGACACTCGACTTCGCGGCGTATTACCGCCGGCGCGACTGGGACGAGGCCCGGGCCAGGCACCTCATGGAGCACTTCCGGCTGGAACCAGGCGCACGCATTGGCGAGCTCAGCAAGGGCATGAAGGCCAAGACATCCCTCATTCTGGCCATGGCCTTCAATCCGGAGCTTCTCGTGCTCGACGAGCCAACCTCCGGCCTCGACCCGATCGCCCGGCGCGAATTCATCGAGGGGATTCTGGCCGAATATCAGGAGGCCGGCCACACGGTCTTTGTCTCCTCCCACCTCGTCTCCGAACTGGCCGGCCTGGTGGATCGCGTGGGTATCCTGCATGAGGGCCGTCTGCTGCTCTCCCTCACCGCGGAGGAGTTCCTCGGCGGCCTCCGCCGCGTAAGAATGGACTTCGAGGGCCCCGCACCCGAGCAGCTCACGCTCTCCGGTCTACTGACCTGCCGCACCAATGGGCGCGATGCCGAAGCCGCCGTGCGGTCCGGCGACGAGAAGGCCATCGCGGCGGAAGTGCAAGCACTCGGCGCACGCGGCTTCACTATCGAGGCGTTGCCGTTGGAGGACGCCTTCATCGAGGTGGTCCGCGCCGCGGAAAGGGGGGCGGTGTGATGGTTACCCTCCCGCGGATACGTACCGCGGTACCACTTGCCGGACCGCTCCGGGGGCTTGTCGGCCGGGAGGTCCTGGCTGCTGCACCTGCCCTGACGGCGCTCCTGGTGCTGCACCTGTGGGTCGTGTTTCTCCCCTCGATCTGGTATGCGGCGTTTGGAACTGCCTGGCGCCCTCCGGAACCCGGCATCGTCCAGATTTCGCTCGTCGCGATTCTCGTCATGGCGTTCTTCCTTGTGGGCGTGCTGTGTGGCGCTGAGGAGGAGGAGAACGGCACGGCGGCCTTCGTGCGCCAGTTGCCGGTACACCCGCTTCGGGCGTTGGGGGAGAAGATCGCTGGTTCCCTGCTCGCCTTGGCCGTATGGTTCGCCGCCGCATGGATTCTCAGCACCATCGTCCTGCTTGGCAGCCGGACCGGTAGCCTGCACTACACGTTGCTGGGACCGGCGCTGACCTGGGGTGCCCTGTTCTTTTCGTTCGGACTGGCCGCAGGCGCATGGATTCGCAGGGTCATTCCGGCTGCTTTCATCGGCGGTGTGTTGGCCGCCGGTTACGGATGGACCGGGCTCGCCATGTCCGGTTCCCAGTCGCTCCGTCAAGGGCTTGAGTACAACACCTTCTCCATCCCGATCGTGCTGATCGGATGCGCGGCAGCACTCCTTGCGGCCGCATGGCGTGTGACCCACCCCGAGGGTATCCCTGCTGCCGGCTGGTGCGTCCGCAGCCACGAGGGCAGTGAGCGGCGCAACGCCCCCGTCATCAACCTGCGATGGAAGGAGTGGACCACACGCCGCTGGCTGACGGGCGGGCTTGCCCTCCTTCTGCTGGCCGCGCCGTGGCCGGTCATCTGGTTGTTTGAAGCGATGTTCTTCCGCGGCGTGGATCAGCTCGCGGGCTCGCTGACGGTGCTCCTCCTCGCACTGCCCTTCGCCGTCGCTCTTGAATCTGCACTCCTTTGGCAAAAGGAGGAGGACGAGCGGCCGCGCTGCTGGCTCTATGTGCTTCCCATTCCGAACAGCGCGATTCTGCGAGCGAAACTGGGCGCCCTCGCCGGCCGCGTGGGGATACTCTTCGCGGCCGCGGTCGTGTCCGCGGCCTTTCTCGCCGTTACTGTCCACACTGAAGCCGCGCCGGAGGCAGGGATCGCCCGCGTGCTCGGGATGACGGGGCTCCTCGTCCTGACCGGTCTGCCGGCGCTGATGCTTTTCGCCGGGACGATCCGGCTCTACTCGCGCTCCCCCATCGTCACAGTCATTGCCAGCGCCCTCTATATTCCCGTGGCGGGACTGCTATTCGCTGATTTCATTCTCCGGAGCTACGAAATCGGGTTCGGGTTCCTTGAATGGGGGGCGCTCTGGCCATGGCTCCTGCGGCATCTTGTCCTGACGGCAGCCCTCGGGGCGTGGCTCTTCTGGCTGCATGGCCGTTCGCTCGTGCATGAGTACGGGATGGGGGCACGGCTGGGCGGAGCACTGTTGTATATCGCCTGCATCTATGTCGGCACGGTGACATTCCTCTTCGCCGGTTACCGTGAATTGCTTTTCGTCCTGTTCGGAATATGAGGAGAAAGACCATGGACCCACTCACCTTCTTCAGGTTCTACGGCTGGATTGGCGGGCTTGCGCTGCTGCTGATCCTGACCGGGAGCTTCATCTGGAGAGCCCAGTACGTCCCGCCACCGGACAAGGCAACACTGCTGGCGTATATCGAGGAGTATGAGCGCCAGACTCGGGAGCACTTGGGGCCGCCCGTTCCGGAACGCCACCATGAGCTGTCCCGCTATTTTGAGGACCGGGAGAGAACACCGCTCAACGCCGTGCCGAATCTTCTGGGCGCTGCCGGGTTCGATCTGTGGATGCAAAGACACGGAGATGCCCTGGAGGAGCTGGCGCAGCTCGGCACAGAAGGCATCACAAACCACATGATGTTCGACCCTGTCCTGCGGGGCGCCCCTGCAAGAAACGATATGCCGAATCTACTGATCCTGCAGAACAGAGCGAGGGTCCATCTGCTGCTCTCCCGCCGGGCCGCCGAGCGGGAGGACTGGGACACAGCGCTCCGCCATCTACGATACGCCGCCCACGTTGGCACGCCTGTCCGCTTCCACTATGTCATAGGGCACCTTATTGCCGTCGCCACACGCAACATGGCCTACCACGGGTACCTCCGGCTTCTCGGGCACGATCTGCCAGCGGAGGTGCTGCAGCAGGCGCTTGCGGACCTGGAAGAACTCCGCGCGACCGATCCCGTTTTCGATGAGTGGGTGCGAACATCCGAGGGGGCGATGATGCTGAGGCACCTGCTCAGTTTCGAATTCGAGGAATACCAGGACCTCGGCCAGCCAACGCAAATTCCTGCCTACGGGTTCCGCTACATGAACCTCCTCAATGCAGTTTTGAGGGCAATCAGCCATAGGGAACACCTCACCACACCCTCCCTCCGCCGTTACGCCGAAAGGCACAGCGGCCTGCTGGATGACTGGGATGGCTTCGTGCCCCTTGGCGTCCTGGACCAGACGGCAAGAGAGGGTCTCCGCTGGACACACACGGCCGGGGTGACCCGCTTTCTTCGCCGCATCGCCGAGAACGAGCCGGAGTTCGTAAACAAGTATATCCTCGACATGCCCTTTGATTTCCCCGAAGGCGACGCATGGACACGGACCGTCTATTTGGCCGGCTATTCACCGCCACGTCACTTCGAAGTCTCGGAAACCCGGGCCCGCACCACTCAGACAAGCGGGGAGTTTGCTCGCCAGGCCTTCGCGGCGCGCCTGCACCTTCTGCGTACGGGCGAATGGCCGGAAACCACACTCGAGCAGGCCGAAGTCGCCCGCATCATCGCCGAGGTGGCCGATCGCGCAGACAAGCCCTTCCTGCCCCTCCAGTCGCGCGTCCACGAAGGGCCGCTGGATCCGGTACTGACCAGCATGTGGCTTCGGAGCAAGACACCCGCCGGATTTGCAAGCAGCTTCAGCGGCGAGGAACTCCCGGACGGCAGGCTCTCCTTCTGGGCGCGATTCGATTCCAATATTCCGGCACGGGAGCTTCTCGGACTGGCCGGGCAATTCGAACCCGTCGCGGAACACATGAAGATTTACCTGGACTCCACGCGGTCGTCCTGGTCTCCCGGTGAGACACCGCTCCGGGCGACCCGGAGCGCCCGGGATGAGTTGTGGGAGCGCCTACTTGGGGAAGGTGTCCCGAGCCCGGCGGTCCTTTACCCGGACCCGCAGTATTACGACACAGCCGATATCGTCCGCCGTCTGGCCCGGTTTTACTTGGACGAAGGTCCAAAGGACACCCAGCTGCGCACTCTTGCAAACAGGATAAGCGTCCATGTCGAAGGCACGCTCCACCCGCCCGAAGACGTCCGCATCCTTTGGTCCCCAGGTCCTGACGGCCGGGACGGCCGCGGCAGAATTCCCTACGACCCCACCAACGGCACCCGGAGCGCCGGGGACATCATCGTATTTCCGGAGAGGTTCCAATGAAACCAGGGCGAGTTCTTTCACGATACGGCTGGATTGGCGGTGTGGTGCTTGCGGTCCTCTTGGCGGGATCGGTCGTTTGGAGAGCACAGCGGATTCCGCCGCCCGACACGGAAACACTTCAGGCCGTAGTCAACTACTACGAATCAGAAATGCTGGAGGTGTTTGGCCCGCCATCCACGTCGAGGTACGCGGAACTCGCGTGGACACTCGGCTTGCCGCTTTTGGACACAAAAGAGATCATTCGCCGGGGTGTGGTCAGCCACGAGTTCAACAATTGGGCAGGGGCACATCGGGAAGCCCTTGACGAGATTGGAAGGCTTGCGGCGAGCGAAAACATCTATCCGGTGTTCATGCAGGATTCGGAGGCGGGCCACGCGGAGCGCATATTTTCCGAGGGACCGGACCTTGCGCGGGCCTACCGGCTGATGGCCAGCGCCGCAACGCAGGAGGAAGACTGGGACGAGGCCCTCCTGCGCCTACGGCACTCAGCTCAGTCGTCTGACCCCATCCGATTCCGCTTCCAGCTCGGCCACCTGAGTTCCGTGGCCGGCCGAGCAACCGGATATGAAGGCTATTACAGCATTCTGGCCCATGATCTCCCCGCCATAGCGCTTGAGCAGGCCCTTTCCGACCTGCAGGCGTTGCAAACTACGGAACCCGCTTTTGACGAGTGGCACCGGCTCGCCATGCAAGCGGGCAGGGCTTACGGCCTTCTCCGGTATGCGGGACAAGACACGGTTCGCAATCCTCTCCCACCGGCGGTCCCACTCGACCACAGGATCAGGCATCGATATCTTGCCAAGGCGCGGAGATTGGCCGCCATCGCGGCGGGCGATTTCGAGAGTCCGAGCCTGCGCCGATATGCCGAGCGCCTGCGTGCGGACATTGATCCGGAACAGCCATTCGACGAACTCGAATGGGCCGAAGGCAGCGGAGAGAGAGTCCGCTGGACCTTTGTGCCGGCGGATGTCCGGTTCCTGCGCGAGGCCGCAGAGGCCGAGCCCGCCCTGTTCAAAGACATGGCACTTCCGGACCATCTGCTTGAAACCATAGACCGCTGGACACTAGCTGTCTATGTGGGCAGTTTTCCCAACTGGAGGGCGCCGAATACCGAAGTGCCACCCCGTCTGACTCTCACGGAGGGGGAACTACTGCGCACCGCCTTCGATGCAAGATTGCAATACTCCCAAGCCGGCACCTGGCCGGAAACGGTTCTCGGCGATGGCGAGTTCGAGCGCATCGTGAACGAGTATCGCCACCGCACCGACAGCCCTTACCTACCCATCCAGTCCCGCATCATCGAAGGGGAGCTTCCGCGAGTCCATTTCAAGCTCCTGCTTCGGCGGGAACTTGGCACCGCAGCGCGGTCAGCAGACGTTGAGTTGACTTTCGACGATGACCCGTTCCGGTTCAGGCTCACGTACCCCACTGACCTCACCGCCGCTCAGATGCTTGACCTTCGTGATGCGCTCGGCCCCTTCACCGAGAAGTTGGAGGCGAAGATCATTCCTCCACAAGTTACTCTCCCCAGGCAGATCGGCTGCATCGTATTGCCGGAGGAGTTTCCCTGGCCAGACGATGTCAGTTCTTCCGATGACGATTCCCAGTCCACATTGGATTATAGGCCGCCGCCGCCCGTGAACATATACTGGGCCGCATACGTCGGACCGGGCACGCCGATGCCCTCCCCACTGACACCTGAGACGGCAGAGCGCATGGCGCACGTGAGGACAACCATCGGGGATCGTGAACGGCGGTTCCGCATTTGGGCTGACGGCGTTAAGATCGTTGCCGAAGGCGTCCTTGCCCCGCCCGAAGACGTCCGCATCCTCTGGTCCCCTGGTCCTGACGGCCTGGACGGCCGCGGGGAAATTCCCTACGATCCCACCAACGGCACCCGGAGCGCCGGGGACATCATCGTATTTCCGGAGAGTTTTCGATAAAACGGACTCAACAAGGAGGGCATAATGAGGAAGGGCCATTTCCTTTTCAAAACGGGACTCGCCGGGGCCATCATCCTGGCCCTCACCGCCTCGGTTTGGGCTATACTCAACATGCAGCGTATCCCACCGCCGCACGGCGAGACCGTAAGGGATTACATGGCCAGTTACGAGGCTGGCATCCATGAGTACCACGGACCGCCCATCCCTGAACGGTTTCACGAAATACTCGCGGAATGGGATAAACACGGTCACAACCCGCTGGCTGTAAGCGGGCGCGGGCTTGGCACGGCAGGCCTTGACCGATGGCT
>SLOM01000249.1 GCA_007132505.1 Candidatus Sumerlaeota bacterium | reverse complement strand
GAGCGCTACGAGAAGCGCATCGCCCTGCAGGCCGCCGAGGCATCCGGCCATTGATACCGGACCCACGAGCGGGTATCGTCTCACAAAGCTGGCAAAAGCGCACCCCCCTCACATGAAGGCCTCCCCCCACATTGCCACGTCAGGATAACCTCCTCCCCCACACCTTCTCCAAAGTTGACGAAGACTATCGCTTCCTCCTTGAATGCCTCCGGGAAGTGCTCGAGGCACTCGGCGAGGAGGGCTTTGCCCGAATCATACCGGTTCCCGAATCACCTGAGGCGCCGGGGCCGGCCGATCAGCCCACACTCCCACGGGACAGGGCCTATTCGCCGGATATCGCAAAGGAAATGCAGATCTTCTCCATCGTTTTTCACCTCCTCAACATGGTCGAGGAGAACTCGGCGGCACAGACTCGCCGGTTGCGTGAGAACGAGGAGGGCATCTCCCTGGAACCCGGACTCTGGGGCCAAAACCTCCGCCAACTCCGGGAGGCCGGCTTCACCGAACAGGAGATCGCTGCCCTGCTGCCCGAAGTCCACGTCGAGCCAGTGCTGACCGCTCACCCCACCGAGGCCAAGCGCCCGGTCGTCCTGCAGATACACCGGCAACTCTATCTGCTCTTGGTGCAGCTGGAGAACCAGATGTGGACCCCCTACGAGCGGCGGGACATACGCCGGCAGATCAAGGCGCACCTGGAGCGCCTGCTCCGAACCGGAGAGATCTTCCTGGTCAAACCGGACGTGGATTCGGAACTGAACAACCTCCTCTACTACCTTGAAGAAGCCTTCCCCGAAGTGCTGAACAAGCTGGACCTCCGTCTTCGGCACAGTTGGGAGGAGGTGGGCCTCGACCCGGCGATACTGGCGGATCCCTCGGCGTACCCACGCCTTTCCTTTGGGAGCTGGGTGGGTGGCGACCGGGACGGTCATCCGTTGGTGACCGCCGAGGTGACACGCGCAACGCTCGGGCAGATGCGCCATCATGCGTTCAATGTGATGGAACGCCAGCTTCTGCGGGTGCAGGAGCGGCTCAGCCTTTCGCGCGAACTCCAGGAGCCGCCCGAGATACTGCGCGATGCCATCCGCAAGCTCCGCGCGGAACAGGGTGGGGAAGGCACCGATGTCACGCAACGCCACCTGCTCGAGCCGTGGCGGCAGTACGTTGCCCTGCTGCTCCTGAAACTGCACCGCTCGAGAAGCAACGATCCCAGGGGCTACCGCATTCGCGAGGAATTGGCGGCGGACCTCGAGCTGCTCCGCCGTTCGGTACAACAAGCCGGCGCGCATTTGATCGCCGAGACAGACGTGGTGCCTGCCGAGCGCGTCCTTATGGTTTTCGGCTTTCACCTCGCCGTCTTGGATATCCGCCAGAACAGCGCCTTCCATGACAAGGCGGTGACGCAACTCCTGCAGGCGGCGGGCAATGCGGACTGCCGGTTCGACAAGTGGGGGGAGGAGAAGCGCCTGGCTTTCCTGAACGAGGAGCTGAAATCACCGCGCCCGTTCGCCACTCGAAAGACCCCCATCGGCAAGGAAGCCGAAGCGGTGCGCTGTTGCTACCGCGTCCTGTCGGACAGTTTTGACCTCAATGGCGGCGAGGGTCTTGGCTCGCTGATCGTGAGCATGACGAGGAGCGTGTGCGACCTTCTGGCCGTTTATCTTCTGGCACGGGAGGTTGGTCTCTCCCGGCTCGGTGAGGACGGGCTTTTCTGCGTCCTCCCCGTGGTGCCGCTCTTCGAAACAATAAAGGACCTCGAGGCCTCCGCCCGGATACTTGAGGAGTTCATCACTCATCCGGTCACCCGGCGAAGCTACCTGCGCCAGGGCCGGCCGCGTCCTGTCCAGCAGGTGATGGTGGGCTACAGTGACAGCAACAAGGACGGGGGATATCTGGCCAGCCAGTGGTCCCTCCATCGCGCCCAGTCCAAAATGACCGAGGCGGCGGCGCGCCACGGCGTGGACTTGTGTTTCTTCCACGGACGCGGCGGCACCCCCAGCCGTGGCGCAGGACCGACCCACCGCCTTCTCGAGGCACTCCCCCATGGGTCCCTCTCCGGTCACTTCCGCATGACCGAGCAAGGCGAAACCATCGCGCAGAAGTACGCAAACCAGATCACGGCGACTTTCAATCTGGAGCTGCTCCTGGCCGGTGTCACAGCCACCACGCTCAAGCATCGCCGCTGCGCCGACAATGACCCCGGACTGAACGGAAGCCTGAAGCTCCTGACCCAATACAACCTTGAGGCCTACAGCTCACTCCTCAAGACGCAGAGCTTCCTTCGCTACTGGGAAGAGGCAACGCCGGTGGACGCACTGGAGGCCAGCGCCATCGGCTCCCGTCCCTCCCGCCGCACGGGCAGGCGCAGCCTCGAGGATCTGAGGGCCATCCCCTGGGTGTTCAGTTGGAACCAGTCACGTCACTACCTGCCTGGCTGGTACGGGCTCGGCACGGGGCTCCGGCGCCTGCGCGAGAATCACCCCAACGACTATGAGCGGCTCAGGGAAAACACCACCCG
The DNA here is from genome assembly GCA_007132505.1 of Candidatus Sumerlaeota bacterium. Lineage (GTDB taxonomy): Bacteria > Sumerlaeota > Sumerlaeia > SLMS01 > SLMS01 > SLMS01. Next base: position 571 of record SLOM01000249.1, on the reverse strand, counting down.
CTGGCCCATTCTGCGCAACTCCATCTACAACGTGGAGACAAGCCTCGCCTCGGCCGACCTGGAACTCATGTGGGAATATGCCTCCCTGGTCAGGGACACATCTATACGCGAAAGCATCTACAAACGCATCGCGGAGGAGTACCGCACCACCCGGGGAGCGATAGACGACCTGTTCGGCACGCCGCGTGAGCAGCGCCGGCCCCGCATGATCAAGACTCTTCGTTTACGCGACGCAGGGCTGCGCCGATTGCATCTCCTGCAGGTAGACCTGCTTCGGGAGTGGCGCAAACATCGGCGCGCCCGCAACACCGCTCAGGTAAACGAGCTGACGCCCAAGGTGCTGCTCTCGATCAATGCAATCGCCTCAGGCCTGCGGACCACGGGGTAGAGGTCACCATACCGGGTTCAGCAGCAAGCGGCTCCCGCAGGACGTGATCATCAGGAACGGGTGCTGCCGGGCATCGCCTGCCGAGCCGGGTGGCCTGGTTGCCTATACCGTTTCGTCAGCCCGCAGGGGATACTGTGCAGTCATCTCCTCCACCTGGGCCCGCACGCGCTTCTGCACGTCCGT
>SLOM01000271.1 GCA_007132505.1 Candidatus Sumerlaeota bacterium | reverse complement strand
TTCTCTGTTTCTTAAAAACTTCCGGACTCGGCCTTTTGAAGTCCGGAAGTTTTTTAACAACTGATTTTGCTGGACTTACGTGCCACCGGCGAGGGTCCCAGAGGCGTTCCTAACCCGGTAACGACCGCCTCAAAGGGGGGAGGAAGCGTGACTTTAGAAACTTTCTCAGACCAAAAACAGGGGTTTTGGAGCGTCTGGAGCGGCCTGCGGAAGGGGGCGGAGCGGGGCAGGAAGACGGGGGGCAGGCGCGGTACCGGACCGTACCAAGACCCGCGGGGCGGGGCGGGAGTGAACCCCGGCGGGGGGCTTCGGGCGTGGCTGGAGTTAGCTCAGCGCCGGGTCTACAGGAAGAGGAGGGCCAACCCGATTCCCGTCATGGCCACCAGTCCCGACGGGTCGCTCCCGTTCCAAATGGGTTTGACCACGTGGCGGCGTCGCGTTTTCGCTCGGTGAATGGCTGGACCAACGAAGCCCGATTCAGGGCCTGGCGACTCCAACGGAACCGCAGAGGGGGCACGTCCAGTGCCAGCACCAAGGAAGAGCACCACCCCGTCGCCCGCCACGGGCAACTCCGGCAGGTACGTCGGCGCAGAAGCCATCGAGGACGACGGCGAGCCCTTCCCCGAGAGTATGGAGCGCCTGACCGCCACGCTCTACGAGCAGTTCGAGGAGTCCGCCCGCTTGGAGAAGGCCATCCGCAGGAACCAGAAGGAGCTGGGGTATGACTGGTGAGGGGCTCTATTCACGCGAAGGCCCGTTCCCGCTAATAGCGGGCGGCGGTATTAACGCCAGCGTGAATAGAGGGTTGAAGCCATGAAACGAGGCATGACGGGCCGCTACGAAGTGACCGCCACGGCTGGCGAGCAGGTTCGAGCCTTCGTACCCGCCCCCTTGCCACCGAATCCGCCCCTCAGGATGGAGGGGGATCGTCAGCGCTGCCACGACAGGGCACTCCTGGCCTGCGGCCGGCTGGATGCCATCACCGCCCTGCTTCCCGATCCGGAACTCTTCCTGTACGCCTATGTACGCCGGGAGGCGGTCCTCTCCAGCCAGATCGAGGGAACTCAGTCCTCCCTCTCGGACCTCCTTCTCTTTGAACTCGAGGAGGTCCCCGGGGTCCCGTTCGATGACGTGGTGGAGGTTTCCAATTACGTGGCCGCGCTGGACCACGGACTGGCACGCCTGCGGGGAGGTTTTCCACTCTCCAATCGCTTGCTGCGGGAGATTCACGGGGTCCTCCTTTCCCGGGGGCGCGGGGCGGACAAGCAGCCCGGCGAGTTCCGCCGCAGTCAGAATTGGATCGGCGGGACGCGTCCCGGCAACGCGGCCTTCGTCCCGCCTCCGCCACAGGAGCTGCAGGCCTGCATGGCCGCACTGGAGAGCTACCTCCACAGCGAGGCCGCCCAGAGCGCCCTGGTGAAGGCCGCGCTGGCCCACGTGCAGTTCGAAACCATCCACCCCTTCCTGGACGGCAACGGCCGTGTGGGCAGGCTTCTGATCGCCCTCCTGCTCCACCACGAAGGCATCCTGCGCCAACCCCTGCTTTACCTGAGCCTCTACTTCAAACAGCACCGTCCTGTCTATTACACCATGCTGGACGCTGTCCGTGCCGATGGGGACTGGGAGGCGTGGGTTGATTTCTTCCTCGATGGAGTGGAGCAAACTGCCTCCAGCGCCGTGGAGACGGCACACCGGCTTCTGGCGCTCTTCCGCGAGGACGAGGCGCGCATTGGGGGACTGGGCCGGCGGACGGGAAATGCGCTGCGGGTTTTCGATGGGCTGCGCCGCCGGCCCGTGGCCACCATCGCGAGCCTTGCATCCCATGCGGGGGTTTCCTTCCCGACGGCGGCCCGCGCGGTGGACGGCCTGGCCGGCCTCGGCATCGTGCGTGAGATCACCGGCCGCTCGCGCGACCGCGTCTTTGTCTATTCGGCCTACCTGGCGATCCTCAACGAGGGGGCCGAGCCGCTATGAGAAAGCAACTCGCCGCCGCGCTCTGCGAGCAGTTCGAGGAGGGCGCCCGCTCCATGTCGTGGTCGCCCAGTCTCCGGATGACAACACGGGAGTGGTTGTGACAGCTTACGAACCGGACCCCGCACTATGGGCGCCGGGATTCAGAGAAAGGAAGAAGCCATGAAGTGCGTCATCTGCAAGAATGGCACGACAAACCCGGGCCGCGTGACGGTCACACTGCAACGGGGCCGCTCAACCATCATCATCAGGGAGGTCCCGGCGGAGGTGTGCGAAAACTGCGGCGAGTACTACCTCGGCGAAGAGGCCACCGCGCGGGTGCTGGCCCAGGCGGAAGCCGCCGCCGCCAAGGGCACCGAACTGGAAATGACACCCTACGCAGCGTGATGAAGGCATGAGGAACCTGACCGCCACGCCCTGGGAGCGCTTCGAAGAGTCCACCCGCCTGGAGAAGGCGATACGGAGGAATTGGAATATTGAGGGTAGATCCCTACCTGCCAATCCCCCTTGAGACACCTGGCCTGAAAGTTTTGCGAGTGTGCGGGGCAGGTGTGTGGTGGATTGGTTAGAAGAGGGCTGGCGGGCCGGTTCACCCCCGCGTGTGCGGGGCAGGTTGGAACGAGGCAACGATCCGCGAACGGGCGCGGCGCCTCGCCGAGAAAGCGGCAACGGTCTGGAAGGCGCCTGCACTGGCTCCCGAGGTGCTCGAGATATACCGGCCAAAGGTCGAGCGGTCGGCAAGCTACACCCTTGCCGATCATCCCCATCTATCCGACAACAGCCCTATGCGAGCCCTTTTCGACGCCTTCCGCAAGGAAGTACTGGCTCTCGACCCGGTCGTCACCGAGGAGTTCCTGAAGCTCTATGTGGCGTACAAGGCTGAAACGAACTTTGTCGACGTGGTGCCGCAGAAAAGCCGGCTGCGCCTCACGCTGAACCTGCGCTTCCACGAACTGCACGACCCGAGGGGGTTGGCGGAGGACGTGACCAACCGGGGACGCTGGGGCAACGGAGACGTCGAGGTAGCGATCAGCAAGATGAGCGACCTCACATACACCATGGGACTCGTGCGCCAGGCCTTCGAGAAGCAGATGGGCGATGGAGAGGCAGAGGCATGATCG
>SLOM01000276.1 GCA_007132505.1 Candidatus Sumerlaeota bacterium | reverse complement strand
TGCGTGAACTGGAACCGGACCCGCTCGGCGCCCAGACAACCATCTCCCTCCCCGCCCCGGAGTAAGCCCCGATGGCGCCCGCCCCCTCCTCCGCTGAAGCCCCCCACGGCACCGTCCTCAGCATCGTCATACCTGTCTATAACGAGCTGACGACCCTGCCGGTTCTGGTGGACCGCGTCCGCAAGGCGCCCCTCCCCGAGGGCATGAGCAGGGAGATCATCATCGTGGACGATGGCAGCACGGACGGGACCCGTCGGCTCTATCCGGAGCTGGAGGCAATGGTGGACAGGATCATCCTCCAGAAGAAGAACATGGGCAAGGGCGCCGCTATACGCCGTGGCATCCGCGAAGCCACAGGCGATTTCCTCGTCATCCAGGACGCCGACCTCGAGTACAACCCCAACGAATACACCGACCTGCTGCGCCCGCTGCTGGACGACAAGGCGGATGTCGTCTACGGCTCACGATTCCTCGGCAGGGAGGGCCGCCGCGTCCTCTATTTCTGGCACACCATCGGGAACAAGTTCCTCACCCTCGTCTCCAACATGTTCACGGACCTCAACCTGACAGACATGGAGACCTGCTACAAGATGTTCCGCCGCTCCATCCTGGAGGACGTGGAGATCCAACAGGACCGGTTCGGCTTCGAGCCGGAGATCACCGCGAAACTCGCTCTCCGCCGCGTCCGGTTCTACGAGATCGGCATAAGCTACCAGGGCCGTACCTACGACGAGGGCAAGAAGATCGGCCTTCGCGACGCGCTGAACGCCCTCTACTGCATTATCCGTTACAACCTTTTCCACCGTCCGCGGGATGTCGGCCGGCAGACGCTCGAACGTCTCGAGATTCACAGCACCTACGCCAGCCAGCTCGTAAAGCGCCTTCGCCCCTACATGGGCGAGCGGGTGCTGGAGTTCGGAGCCGGTATCGGCAGCCTCTCCCGTCATCTGCTCGACCGGGAGCAGCTATACGTCACCGAACCCAACCCCAACTACCTCAACGAGCTCCGCCGGCGGTTCGGCGCACTGCGCAACGTCACCATCCTCCGGATGGACATCACGGACCCGCTGCCCGAAATCGAGCGCGAAAGCATGGACACCGTCTTCTCCTCCAACGTGCTGGAGCACATCGAGGACGACCGCGCGGCCATCGAATCCTGTCATTCCCTGCTCCGGCCCGGAGGCACGCTCGTGCTCCTCGTTCCCGCCTTCCAGCAGCTCTTTTCCCCACTGGACAGAAACCTTGAGCATCACCGCCGGTACAGTAAACTGGACATGACGCGCAAGCTCCGCGACGCAGGGTTCGAGGTTGAGTACCTCAGCTATACGAACTTCATCGGCGGGTTGGGCTGGTTTGTGGCCGGACGGATCTTCCGCCAGTCCACCATCTGGAACCTGAACATCTGGGTGCACGGGATGATGGAGCCACTGAACCGCCTGGTGGACAAGGTCACGGGCCCCAACCGCTCCTTCGGGCTGAGTCTCGTGGCCGTGGCGCGCAAGCCCGGGGAAACAAAGGAATGAGCGGCGCCGAGGGCTTCCCTTCAACCGTCTATGGCCCGGTTTCCTCGTGGCGCTTCGGCCAGTCGCTTGGCGTGGACCTGCTGCTGCACACCTCCACGTGTTCCTTCGACTGTGTCTATTGCCAGCTTGGCCGCATCCGGAAGCACACCGAGGAGCAGGCCGTGTACGTCCCCACCGACCGGGTGGCCGAGGACCTCCGCGCGGTCAACTGGGACGAGGTGGACGTCGTCACCATCAGCGGCAACGGCGAGCCCACCATGGCGCTGAACCTAGGCGAGGTGATCGCGCTCCTGAAGGACGAATACCGGAAACCGGTCCACGTGCTCACCAATTCAACTTGGCTGCACGACCGCGCGACGCGCGAGCGTCTATACAGGGCGGATGTGGTGGCCTGCAAGCTCGACGCCCCGGACGACGGGACACTCGAACGGGTCAACCGCCCCGTGCCCGGCATTGGCATCGCCCGCATCGTGGAGGGAATCAAGGCACTGCGCCAGGACCCCGGATTCAGGGGCAGGCTGGCCCTGCAGTGCATGTTTCTCGGCTCGAACGTGGCCGCTGCACCCCGGCTGGCAGGGCTCATCGCCGAGATCGGCCCGGACGAGGTGCAGCTTAACACCCCCCGCAGGCTCTATCCCCGGCAATGGTACCTGGAGGCCCGCGGCGCCCGTGATTCAACACCCCCCGTCCCCGGCATTCCCCTCCAGACCATCGGCAGAGAGGAAGCCCGGGAGGTCGAGCGCCTGCTCCGCGAGGCAAATCCGGACACCCGGATCGTCTCCATCTATCGGGACAACCAAGAGTAGGAGCCGGTGCCGTGGCAGCGAAAGTCCATCGCTACCGACTTGAGGCAGACTACGGCCCGGCGGACCTGTTTGCGGCCCTCAAGGCGGTCTGTTCAGCAAGGCCCTCCGATTCCCCCACCGAGTTCGAATTCGACTGGATGCAGCGCCGCGTGGCGCTCACCGGTCCGGACCGGAAACGCGTCGAGGCAGCGGCGGAAAAGCTGCTCGACCGTGTTAATCGCGAAGGCGGGCCGGGACTCCTCCTGGCCGGAAAGACACGCGCGAAGGACGGCCACTGGGAAGTCCCCATTGGCGTCACCCTGCAAACGCCCGACATCTATCTGGAGGCCATGGCCCAGGCCCTCACGGAGCAGGGACTCCGCGGCATCCGCTACGACATGGACAAGGCCGAGCTGGAAATACCCGTGGGCCTCCCCGCCAGGGCACTCGGCTATCAGGGCATGGTCCTTCAGTTCCCGCTCCCGCCGTACATCCGCGTGACAGACCTGGGGATGGACTGAGCAGCTCCCGCCCGCGGTCCTTCCCGATGCTTACCGGACTGATTGCCGTGATTGCAAAAGAGGTGGAGAGAGCCTGTAAGCCGGATTCTGTGCACCGGCACGGAGCCGGTGTGGCGGCCATTCCTCCAGGACCGCGGTCGCCCGCGGCCTCAAGCTGCCTACCCGAGGGTCTGACGGGCCGGGCCAGCCCTTCCCTCCTATTTGGCATTGCATCGGGTGGGGTTTGAAAGGCCGCCGTGTTGCCACGGCGCCGGTGCGCTCTTACCGCA
>SLOM01000149.1 GCA_007132505.1 Candidatus Sumerlaeota bacterium | reverse complement strand
GCCCTCGCGGTGAAGCGGTGGCTTCCACCCGAGCGCCGCGATCTCCTCACCCCGTCGCCGCACGGAGGCGTTGGTCTCCGCGAAGGATTCGATTTCCCTGCGGATCAGCGGCATCGCCCGCCGCCGCGTGAAACCGAGCCGCGGCACCACCGGAATGATGCCGAGCGGAAGAAGCCACCGGCAGGCCAGCGACAGAAACTGGCTCTCGAAATCCGCCCCCTCCGCCAGCAGCGCCACCTCGAGCGCCTCCATCACGCCGCCGCGGAACTCCGTCTCGAGAGTGGTCTCCCCGAGTTCTTCCAGGAAGCCGCGCGCAAGGTCCGGCGCGACGGGCACGCGCGAGACAGGAGCGCCGTTCCCCGAGTCCTCCGGAGCGAGTGCCGCCGTGTGCAGCTCCCCACCGGAGTCCAGCCATGCGGCATTCCTCACCTCCGCGAGGTCGTGGTCGTCGGAGGCCACCCAGAAGAGCGTCACGGCCGGCCGGCCGGTCCCGCGGGCCGTTTCCCCGGCCCAGTGCCGCGCCCCAAGTGCCTTATAGACGGTGTAGAGCGGACCGAGCGCCGCCCCGGCCTGCTGGCCCGTGATGGATACGATGGCTTCCGGATCGCGTAATACGTCCAGCCCGCGGAGCATACCGTTGCCGGGAACGTGTGGGGAAAGCAGCGCCTTCCATTCCGCCAGCTCCTCCGGACGGAGCGGATCCCAGGCGCCCGGGTACCGCGCCTCCGCGGCGGGGTGCCAGTCGAAGCAATCCGTTGCGTGAAAGCGGCGGATCTCCGCGTTGCCCGCCGCGTAGTCATCCCCCCAGGCGGCTGCGCTCTTGTGCAGGTGGGTGGCCATGTATTTCCCCTCCTGTTCGTCTATACAAGTACGGCCCGGGGCGCTTCCCGCGTCCATGCCCCTCAGCCGCCGCCCAGAACCTCTGTCCGCAGCCACTCACGCACGCGCTTGCCGATGATGGACGTCATGTCGTGGCCAGCCACAAGCAACGGTCCCTCAGCCGGTGCGAGCTGGATGCTGTCCTGCGCCGGGTCGTATTCATAGCGGCGCACAAGACCCGCCGCGGCAATGCGGACCTTGAAGACCCGCTTCCCTTCCGGGCCGTCTTCCCCGGAGAGCAATTCAAAGTCGCTGGCGTGCATCGCCGGCTGGTGGCTCCTCTCCGGCGGCGAGTGCTGCGTTCCGCAGGTCCGCCGGTGTGTAGAGCGTCCCTGCGGCAAGCACCGGGGCGCCCATTACCTCCGCGAGCCGGACCGCTTCTGCCGCGTCCGGTGCCGCCTCCGCCTCCAGCCCTGCCTCCCTTGCCCGTGCGGCGAGTTCCTCCGGCGTGGCGCCACGCACTCCCACGACGGGGCAGGTCACGGCCTTGTCTATACGCACGCCTTCCCCGAGCCCCTTCCGGAGCGCCCGAAGGAAACCCGCATGGTCCTTGTCCTTCTGCATGGCCCAGAGCAGAATGATGCGCTCCTCGCCGCGGTCCGCCAACCATTGCGCTGCCGTGCGCCCGAGGGCCTCGGCGCTGAGCGGGCAATGTGCTCCGTCCAGCACCAGCGCCGGACGGCCCGGACGTTCCAGCACCTCGAAGCGCGCCGGCCATCGCGTCCGCGCCAGTCCCGCCAGCAGCGCCTCACCGGATGGCGCCCGCCCCTCCAGCTCGCGCACCGCGTACCAGCACAGGGCCACCGCCACCTCCAGGTTGCCGTGCTGGAACCCGCCCCGGAGCGGAAGCAGACCCTCCGCCTCGTTCCCGTCAGGCAAGCGCACACGAATCACCTGCCCTTCAGGCACATCGCGTGATGCCACCACCGGGTTGTGCTCCCAGGCCCGCACAAGCGGGGCGCCCATCTCGGCGGCACGGCTGAGCAGCACCGGCCAGACGGCCTCCGCGTGCTCGGGCTTCTGCCGGCCCACGATGACCGGCCGGCCCGGCTTGACGATTCCCGCCTTCTCCGCCGCGATCAGCTCGATCCTGTCTCCCAGCAGCCGGCAATGGTCCATCCCGAGTGCCGTGATTCCGGTCACCAGCGGGTCCACCACGTTCGTGCAGTCGAGCCGGCCGCCGAGCCCGGTTTCCCAGCACACGGCCTGTGGTTTGCGCCCCCCGGCGCGTGCGGTGTCCCGGTGGCTCCGGAACTCGATCAGGGCAAGCGCCGTCAACGTCTCGAACACGGTCCGGTAGGAGTGAGGTCCCTCGAACGTGCGGCGCGTCTCGGGCGGGAGCCGGTCAAAGAACCTCTCAAGCGCCGTCTCGAACTCACCCGGGGTGAGCGCCTCACCATCCAGCCGGAACCGCTCGCCAAAGTGCTCCAGGTGGGGGCTCGAGTAGAAGGCCGTGGGATGCCCCAGCCCGAGCAACATCGCCTCCGCCATGGCGCAGGTGGAGCCCTTTCCCTTGGTCCCCGCCACGTGGAGAAACGCGAGGCCCTCCTGCGGGTTGCCAAGCGCCTCCAGCAGGGCTCTGTATCGGTCCAGGTTATACTCCACGGAACTGTATCCGCGGGCCGCGGGGGCCTTCTCAAGGTCTAGCAACCTGTCCAGGATCAAGGGGCGGCCTCGTTTGGTGGGGGCAATGAACGGCTGTGCTTACTACGAGCACAACCATCGCCGGTGCAAGCCCCGGGCCTGTCCGCGCGGCGTGGCATGCTCCGCCGAAGGGTCAGCGGGCCCGCTCTGTCAGCACGTGCTCGATGGAGTTCTGGCGCATTACCGGGCTGTGGTTGTAGAACCAGAGATGGACTTCTCGCCCGTCCTGTCCGGCCGTGATGAAGTACGTGTTCCGCCCAAGGAAGTACATCGGCGGGTCAACGTGCTGGCGGGACTGGTCCGCGCCGGCAAGCGACCCGAGGGCAATGCCATGGGCTCCAGGGTCCGGACGCGAGAGCAACGCAACCCCGTTGAAGAGAAGGGCGACGGCCAGGAGCAGGAGCGCTCCCGCCAGGAAACGGTCACGATGCATGAGGAACCTCCTTGCTGCAGTGCCGGGGGTGAATGGGGAGGACGTTTCCCCCCCCAGCTGCTACTCCATGGTCGCAGACCGGAGTGGAGAAGTCAGCCGGAAAAGCTCCTCGTTGCTCGGGATGCCTCCCTCATGCCTGCCGACCTCGTTGCCCTCCGGATCGAGGATGATATAGGCGGGAGTCGCCCCGACGTTGTAACGCTGCCGGGCTTCTTCCCCCTGAGTGCCTTCGAGAAAAGTGGTCATGCTGCCCATCATCATGTAGCGGTGGCGGGTCGAGCCCATGCGCAGGCGCAGGTCCAGCGAGGTGTCCTCATCGCTCCCCGGCAGGATGATCACGCCGTGGGCGTTTTCCTCCGCCATGCCGCTCAGCAGCGTGTCAACGGGCAGCCGTGCCGGTTCAACGGCGTGTTGTGCATAGTGCGCCCGCTGCAACTCCTCGTCCGAAGGCCGGCGCGACGGCATCCACGACGGCAGCGAGTAGGCGCTCAGGCGCAGCTCGCTCCGCTCCTCTTCCGCATCCGAGTCATCATCCGGTTCGGTGAAGAGCAGCAGCCGGCCGTATCCCGGATCCACCACCATGTCGCGAATTTCCGCCGGTGGTTGCTCCAGCACGAGGGGGCGCCAGTGGCCAAGCTCCCCGCCGCCATAATCCGTCGCCAGTTGGAGCTGCATCACGGAGGGTGGTTCCGGCTGCGCCTCCTCTTCCTCGCCACTGGTCTCCGGCGCCCAGGGTTCCCGCTGGGCAAGGAAGATGGCCGAGCCGTAACCGATGCCCAATGTGTCGCTGTACTCGAGGGGAACGGGCCGGAAGATGCGCTCCCACTCGGTGAAGTCCGGTGATTCAAAGCCCGTGCGGTAGGGAACGTACCCCGGCCGCGCCGCGCCTCCCTCCTCCGGAAGCACCTGCCCGCCGACCTGGTAAACCCGGTTGCGCAGCATCACGACGCTGTCGCCCCGGCGCACTTCCGGTGGAGGCGGCATCGTCGTCCACGACCGCATTTCCTCCGGGAGGGCGAGGTTGATGGTGTGCGCGGCCAATTCGGGCCGGTCCCCGCGCGGCAGGCGCGAAAACAGGAACAAATGCCCGTCGTAGCTGTGCCCCTTGAAGAAATGCCCGTTGAAGCCCTCCGGCAGGGACGCCAGCGGCTCCCAAGGCCCTGAGGGTGATGCCTCGGCGTCCAGCCGGGCCACGTACACAGCCGGTCCCTCGGCTGTCTGTCCCGCCAGCACGAGTGCCTGAGTGTAGGCGTTCGGTGTCATGGCTTCCAGTTGGAAGTCTTCCGGCAGGCCCTCGGTGTCCACCGGCTCCTCCTCGCCGCGGAAGCCGTCCGCTCCCATGCGCAGGCGGTGGAGGGCGAGCGCCTCCTCCTCAGGCTGCAACCCCACGATCAGGTGGAGATTGAACGCGGCGAAGTGTGATGCATCGGCGAGCGGCGCAGCGAAGGAGTGCTCCCAGCTCAGGTCAAGCCGGCGGATCTCATCGGGGAAGAGCGCCTCCATTTCTTCGAGGCTGCCCGGCTGCGCCCACAGGTCTGTCGGCGCGAGCGTGCCGGCAGCTGCCGCCGCCAGAAGGATGCGCAAAATGAGTCTCATTACGGTGCTGTTCTCACCCCTCCGGTTCTGTCATGATGGACAACACGGACATGGACCGCCGTCCCGCTGTCCACGTTTGCTCCTAATACCCCTAAAGACTCCTGCGGGGCAACGGAGTAGGGGGTGCACTCTGGTTTGGCGGTGCTTGGAAGGTAAATTAAGAAGGCCGGTATGGACCGGCTTAGACCCCGACCCATCGGGGGGGGGCGTCCGGGAGCCTGCTAGGCCCGTGGCAGCCGGAGAAACGCAGAAAGCAGGCGCGGGTTACTACCGGCTCCAAGCGAACCAACGCGCAGAAAGCCAACCCGGAATTCGATGCTCAGGCCCAAATCTTTCGCGATCGTATGGGCCCGGCTGACCAGTAAGCCAAGGCCCTGCGATCGTCTTATCATCCGGCTCAGACCCCAAGCGTTTCTCAGTGAGTGAAGCTCGAGCCGCATCCGTGATCCTTCCGAGGTTACATGGATGGCAGTGTCCCCATGGGATATTTCGAGCGCTGCATCCACCTCGAGGCGGCTTGGGGAGGGGTTGGACATGGAGTGGACCGCTCAGCCTGGGTTAACTTTGTCGCGGGTCGAAATCTTCACAGTGCCGTTCATTTTCCACACGGCGTGGGCCGCGTCGGCGGAGGCGCTGCTGGGCACATGGACCTCGAAGCTGTCGAAGCTGTAGCTGATTTCGGCTCCGCGGCCCGTCAGTTTGTCATAAAGGCCAATGGCCAGCTCCGGCCAAGTTCTCGTGTCGCTCATCGAATGTCACCTCTCTTGGGTTATTTTGTCCTGCACCCGAGGCATGGCAATCAATGATCCAGCGGCTTTGAGTCAGCAGCCTTCGCTTCCGGTTGGGGTGCGCCCGCTGAGGCCATGTTCTCAGCCTCCCGGGCGACCGCACGAATGAGATCGCTGAAGATCAGCCGATGCAGGGGGTAAAGCCCATACCAATAGGCGAACCCGAAAAGACCGCGCGGGGCAAAGAGCGCCGTCTGGATCAGGCGTGTCCCGGAGCCCTCCTGATAGGCCTCCCACTGCAACCACGCCTGTCCGGGCACGCGCATCTCCGCGCGCAGCCGCAGAAGCTCGTGCGCCTTCACCTCCTCGACACGCCAGAAATCCAGCGCCTCGCCCGGCAGAAGGTCAACGGGGTGCCGGCGCCCCCGTCGCAGGCCCGGTCCGCCCACCATCAGGTCAAGCCAGCCCCTGACCCGCCAAGCCCACTTCCACACCAACCAGCCGTGGTCCCCCCCAATGGACATGAAGCAGCGCGCCACCTCTTCCGGCGGCAGATCAACATGCAGGGTGCGCTCCTCGCGGATCAGCCCCTCCCGATCCACCAACTCGTACGTGGGGCCCCCGCCCAGCGCGTCGCTCCACCGTGTCTGTACGGTGCCGGAAAGGCTGTTATCCAGTGCACGCTTCACAGCCTCGCGATAGCTGATTGGCCGGATGTGGGGGAACACCTCACTCGCCTTTGCCGTGTCGGCCAGTACGGGTGTAATGATGCTCTGCACAAGGGGAACTGCGAGCTTGTTGTTCAAGGGCGTCATCAGGCCGATCCAGCGCGCGGCAAGCCTCGGCGCCAGCACAGGTGTCGTGAAAATCCGGCGTTTCAAGCCGCGGATCTCCGCGAACTGAAGCATCATCTCCATGTAGGTAAGCCTGTTTGCGCCCACGTCCACAATGCCCTGCGGGCCCGCCTCCAATGCCCCCACCAGGTAGGCCAGGATGTCTCGGATGGCAATTGGCTGGACCGCGTTCCGGAGCCAACGCGGAGTCACCATGACCGGAATACGCTCAGTCAGGTAGCGCACCATTTCGAAGGAAGCAGAGCCAGAGCCGATAATCGGCCCTGCACGAAACTCAGTCACCGGCAGCGAATTGCGCAGAAACTCTCCGATTTCCGCACGGCTCTTCAGGTGGTTCCCAACCCTGTCACCCTTCGGCAGAAGACCGCCCAGATAGACCACGTGGGAAGCATTGACCAATTCATCACGGAACACCTCCGCCGCCCGCGAGTCTATTTCGGCGTACTTGCCTCCCGATTGCATGGAGTGGACCAGGTAGTAGGCCACCTCAATCCCATCGCCAATGCCTCGGGTGGTATCCGGGCGGGTAAGGTCCCCCACGCGGATGTCAACCTTGTCAGCCCAGGGACGGCCCATCACCCGCCTTGGGTCGCGGACAAGCACTCGTACCTCATGACCCCGGGACAACAGTTCCGGAATCAACCGTCCTCCAACGTAGCCTGTCGCGCCAGTGACCAGAATTTTCATGCATCCGCCATCAGCAAGAGCCGTGACAGCGCCCCTGCCGGATGGTGCACGACCCTCTGAACGGTTCCCTCTTTAATCGCCAACAAGCGGAAGCTTCCCAGTTTGTTGGACCGCGGGGCTTGACCCTCCGGCCGACTCCCACGTTCACTCGAACCGTCAGGCAACAAAACACACACGGAGGAATGCGGCGATGATCGTTGGTGTTCCGAAAGAGGTCAAAGATCAGGAGTACCGGGTGGCCATGATCCCGGCGGGAGTCAAGGAGCTGACCCGGCGCGGGCACCGAGTGGTGGTGCAGCAGGGCGCCGGCTTGGGCTCCGGCATACCGGACGAGGACTTCAAGGCCGCCGGGGGGGAAATCGCCCCCAACGCCGAGGAGGTTTTCGAGCGCGCCAAGCTGATCGTGAAGGTCAAGGAGCCGGTTCCCTCCGAGTACAAAATGATCCGGTCCGATCACATCCTCTTTGAGTATTTTCACTTCGCCTCCTCGCGCCAGCTCACCGAGGCGATGATGGAGAGCGGGGCCGTCTGCCTCGCCTACGAGACGGTCTCGGGCCCCGGCGGGCATCCCCTCCTGACCCCCATGAGCGAAATCGCCGGCCGGCTCTCCGTGCAGCAGGGCGCCAAATACCTCGAGCGCACAACGGGCGGGCGCGGGACATTGCTTGGTGGCGTGCCCGGCGTAAAATCCGCACGCGTCATGGTCCTCGGTGGTGGAGTCGTCGGCACCAACGCCGCCAAGATCGCTGCAGGCATGGGTGCACGCGTCACCATGCTCGATGTCAATCTTGAGCGGCTCCGCTACCTCGACGACGTCATGCCGAAGAATATCTCCACGCTCTTCTCAAACGAACTGAACATGACCGATCAGCTCCAGCGTGTGGACGTCGTGATCGGCGGTGTCTATATCTCCGGCGCCCGCGCCCCAAAGCTTGTCCGCCGCGAGCACCTCTCCATCATGCCACGTGGCTCGGTGCTGGTGGACGTCGCCGTGGACCAGGGCGGATGCTTCGAAACAACCCGCCCCACCACCCACAGCGACCCCATCTTCGAGGAACAGGGCATCGTTCATTACTGCGTTACCAACATGCCCGGCGCCGTGGCCCGCACCGCCACCTTCGCGCTGACAAACGCCACCCAAGGCCACGTCATACACATCGCCGAGGAAGGCTGGCCTGACTGCGTCAAAAGCCGGCCCACGCTTCGGGACGGCGTCAATGTCGCCAAGGGCAAGGTCACCATCCGCGGCGTCGCCGAAGCATTCGACCTTCCACTCACTCCCGTGGAGGAAGTGCTGAACTAGACGCAGGACACCGAACTGGAACGACAAAAGGGACGGCCGCTCCGTGCGCCGTCCCTTCCGTTTGCCCTACTCGCCACAAACCTTCTCCTACTCCCTGTCTTCCTCTGCCTCCCAGCGGTCCTCCCGGTCGCCGTATATATCCTGTATATCCTCGTCGGTCAGGCTTTCCGCCCAGGCCTCCTCCTCCTCCATCGCGGCGGCACGCTCCGTGCGGCGTTTCTTCACGGAAAGGAACGCCACGATCACGAGGACCGCTATCATGAGGAAGATCGCGCTGGTACCGGTCATGACAATCACCGCCGTTGTGAATCGCGCGCCAAGCGAGCGCTCCGTGGCACGCTGCCAGCCCTCGCGGCGGAATTCATCCCAAAACTCCTCGGCCAGGCGCGGCCCGAGCACCGGGTCGTCCAGCCGCTGCACCAGCCGGCGCACCTCCCCGGGCTCGTCCCCGTAGTTCTGAGCCACCACCGAGATGGCCGCGTAGCTCATGCGGTAGGCCAGGGACTGCGACGGGCCGTCGCGAGGGAAACCCTCCTCAAGGTCCGCCAGACGCGGCAACTGCCCGAAAGTGTGGGCGGTCAGCAACCGCAGGTGTTCCTCTGTCGTCCACTGCCCGGCCAGATGCATGACAATGCCCTCGTTGGCCCACAGCGGCAGGTCCCTCCCGCCCGGCAGGTTCTCGAGCAGCAGGTGCCCCAACTCGTGCGTCATCGTCTCCTGCTGCTGGCGCGGGGTGGACCTGGTCCACGCGCGGGCGTTGATCCAGATCGTCATCTCGCGCGGCCGGGCCGCCGCCGCCACGTTCTCCGGGTGGAAGCCCGTCTGCCGCAGGAACGCCTGCTCCTCCGCCCAGATGATCCGAGCCGTGCCCTCCCAGTCCACTCCGGCGTGCTCCACGATCGCCCGGCGCGACCGCTGGGCAATGAGCCGCACGGAGTCCTTGAGCCCCGGCCGGTCGTCCAGTCCCATGACCTCGAACGCAGGGGGCGTGTCGCGGTCCAACTGCCAGGAGGCCGGCGCAGTCCCTCCGGTGAGAAGCAGAAAACCCACCGCCGCCACAAGGATCAGGAGCCGGTGAAGACCCCCCCCGAGCAGGCCATTCTTGCGGCCGGAATCGAGCACGACTGGTCGGACGTGTTCTTTCCCCAGTCCTCCCGGCCGCCGGAGCGGTTTCTCCGGAGCAGCCACCACTCCCCGCCGCTCCGGATCCAATCGCCCTTCCCCGCGGAAGCCGCTGCTACCGTCCTCGGCTGGCTGGAGGGTGAGGCAAAAGAGCCTGATTCGGTCCTCGAAGTGGGCGCCGGTTGCGGGCGTTTTCTCCGGGAGTTGCTGCGGGAGCGGAGTCACTTCCGCCGCGCCATGGCCTGTGAGCCCATGGCCGCGAAGGCGGACTTCCTCCGCTGGATCTTCGGGCCATCCGGTCCGGATCGGGAGATCCCCTGCCGGGACCACCTCGCACGCATCCATCGCTTCACTGTCAGCCATCCCGGGGCTTCCCGTAGTGGAGCACCGCCTGTGGAGGTCCGGGCGGCCACGCTCGAGGAACTCGCCCCCGAAGTGGAGCGAAACGGCACACCTTTCGGCCTCGTGGCCTGCCTCAACGTGATTGACCATGTGCCGGAGCCCCACACTTTCCCCAATTTGCTGGCACGCGTCACCCAGCCGCAAGGTTACCTCGCCATTTCCAGTCCGCTCGACTGGCACGAGGAGTTCACCCCGCGCCGGCATTGGAGAAATGATCTCTCCGCCTTCTTCCGGGATTCCCCCACCTGGGAGATTCTCCACGGGATCAGTGTTCCCTTCATTTTCCGTCCGGCGTACCGCACGCTGGTGGTCTTCCAGAGCAAGATTCTCCTTCTCCGCCGGCGCGAGGATTGAGAGGGAGTGCGCTTTATTTTCGCCCCTCTCGCGCTCCAACGCTAACTTGCCCATTCCGGCGCAAGTCAACCTTGCCAGAAGGGTGGCATTGGTCCACCCTTTCAGTAGTGGAGGTTGGAGCGATGAACACTGCCCCCCGTTTTCTTTCCCTTTTCGCGGCTGCTCTCCTGTTCGCGTTTCCTGCGCTGATGCTGGCAGCCGATTCGCCTGATGTGGACACACCCGTCAACGGGGAGGATGTCCTGGTTGAAGCCACCCCAGAAGCCACCCCAGAGGCCACGCCCGAGAGGACGCCTGAGCCCCGTCAGCAGGCCCCCGTTCGCCCCAGCTTTCGGCCCATCTCCGTAAGCGTGCAGACGGACCGTTCCCGCTACGAGGCGGGCGATCCGGTCCGGCTCGCTGTCCGGACGGACGCCGATGCCTACGTCTTCATCTACATGACCGACAGTCAGGGCATCACGCGTCAGGTCGTGCCGTCCAACTTCGAATGGCGCAACCAGTCACCCCGCGCCCGTCCGGTCACCTTCCCCCACTCCGGCGGCCATTTTACGGTCGCGGAGCCCGGGGTGGAGCATATCCATGTCTTCGCTGTTCCGGCTTGGGCGCCCGGCGTGCGCTGGCCCTTCGCGGCTCACAGCTTCCGCGGAACCTACGGCTCGGTGACTGCCTCGCCGGACTCCCTGCGCGGGCATTTCCAACGCGAGGTGCGCCGCGCCTGGGATGACCTGCTGGAATCTCTCCGCATGGAGCGGGAGGATAACGAGGAGTGGGAGAACCCACTGGCAGGCCGTGCCTGGATCCCCTGGCTCGGCGAGGGCTGGACCAGCGTCCGCGTCGAGGGCCACGAACAACGTCACGCGCCGGGCATTGCCGTCCTGCCCCCGGCGGTGCCGCCGTTGCCGCACTATACGCGCGACCGGTACGTGCCGTCCCGTCCGCTGCCTCCGGGGTACGACGTCGGATGGCCTTATCCGCCCCGGCCGCCGTTCACCGGTGAACTCCGCCCCCGGCCCTATCCGGGTGAGGACCTGCGCCGCAGGCCCGGCCAGGAGGTCCGCGAGGGCCCCCTCTACGTCAACGCCGCGCGAGGTCCCGCCGAGGTGTATGTTAATGGGATCTACATGGGCCAGACGCCCTTCAGCACACGCCTGCCGGAGGGACGTTACACGGTGACCGTGTACCGGTACGGATACCAGCCGTGGCAGCGCGAGGTCCGCATCCGTGAGGGCTCCGCCAACCGCTTCTCGGTACGCCTGCAGCCTCTGCGCGGTGTCTGGTAGCTGCCCTTGACGGCCCTCAGAGCGTGAGCACCACCACGGGAATCACCAGCGAAATCGCGTTGTGCCCGAGGTGTACAGCCACGGCCGCCATCAGGCCGTACTGCAGCTTGATCCAGCCAAAGAAGATCCCCAGCACCAGGATCTGGAGCTCCTTCAGGCCCCAGGGCTCCACGTAGTTGCCATGCCCCAAGGCAAAGATGGTGGCTGCGATCAGCACCGCTCCCCATGGGCCGAGCGGGCTGCTCTCCAGCCGGCCCTGCAGATAGCCCCGGAAGACCACCTCCTCCGTCACGGCGCCACTCAACGCCACAAAAGCCAGCATGATGAACCCAAGCGCCGTTCCTTCCCGAAACAGGTCCACCATGCCGCCCTCGACCTCCACAAGCTCCACGAACAGGCCTGCCACGACGAAGTAGCCGGCCGACCACACAAAAGCCACGAGCGGTAGCAGGCTCACCGCCAGCACCTTGTCCCTCGTCCAGCCTCTGATCCGGGGATGGTCCGTCTCGCTGCCTCCGGGCCAGACCACCACGCTCACCATCAGCATGACGACCGTGCTGAGAAATGCGATTTCGATGACGGGAAGGCTGTCCGCTCCGCTGACGTAGAGCTCCAGGCCGCCGAAGGCCACCATGCCCGCCGCGAACACCAGGAGCGCCCCGCCCACAAGCACCGCCTCGCGCGAGGCATAATGTCGCAGCAGCTCGGGCCGCAGAATAAGCTGCAGAAGCCCCGTGGCCAGGCACAGCACAAGGGTGACGGGGTAGATCAGTTGGAGAAGATCCGTCATGGCTCCTCACGCGCGCCGCGGCGCCTGCCCCTTTTCCCCGTTGCGGCCCGCGCAGGGAGTCCCGACCATGCTGGTGTTTCCGCTTTTCCGGATGAAGTCATGCCTTTGAAATCCCTGTCCTCACCAATTCCGTACCGCAAGAGCACACTCATCATCGCCTCCCGGGCGAGCAAGGTCCAAACCAGCCTTGCGGGAGGGGTTCTCCTGTGAACGGCGAAACCCCGCCGGCCCGGCCCCGCCGCGACTTTCCCAATGGTGGCCCCTGGACATGGGGAGCACCCCAGGACCTGCCCGTCTATGGGTGGACCCCCGGCGCCCCGCCTCCCGACCTCCACGCCCCTCCACCGCCCCCGCCGCTGATTTCGGCCCAGACACAGCCGATGTCACACGCGGGCGGTGAAGAGAGCTCCCGGCAGGACCCCGGCACGCCGTATCCCCCCGGGCCCGGAGAAGCGTGGCAGGACCAGCCTGCCAATTGGGAGGTTCCGTCCGAACCCGCCCCTCCTGAAGCCATCCAGTACAACGACTATCTGCCCCCGCCTCTCGGGCCGGCGCTCACGCCTGAGGAGCGCTACCACTACCTCCACCAGTATCAGGCCGCCGCCGAACCGCCCCGGGAGGAGCAATGAGCGGCGAGCCGCAGGGGCGCAACCGGGGCCACCTTGCTGCGCTTGCCGGGGTGGGACTGCTCCTTCTTTGGGGCGCACTGAATTATCTCTACTTCTTTCACTCCAACCTCGCCCTCGTCCACAGCGAGGAGTTCCGACTGGGCGTCTTCTCGGCGCTCTTTGGGCCGTGGACGTTCTCCCTCCAAAACTCACCGCCGCTTGAAATGCTGCAGGCTCTCATCGTCACCGGTCTTGTTTTCGGATTGGGGTACGTGATCCTAAGGGTTCTGAGGCTGCGTCTGAGCTGGCCCGGCTCGATGGCGGCGGCCTACGCGCTCGGGTGGGGAATCGCCGGCTTTGCTTTCATTCTTCTCACAATGGCGCGGCTTCTGTATATGCCGCTTGCCTGGTTGCTCTGGGCGCTGCTGTTCGCCGGGGGTATCTATCTGGTCAGAAAGCTGCAGCCGGTTTTCGAGAGCGATGACACCCCGCCGCAAATCGAGCCGCTCCCGCCACTTCCGTCCTCAATGGGCACGAGAGTATTTCTTGTCCTCGCCGCGATTGGGGTTGGCCTGATCACGCTCTTCACGTTCTGGCATGCCATATTCTATCCCGAGACGTACTGGGACTCGTTGATTCTCTATCTCGGCTACGCACGGATGACTTTCCTGGAGGGCGGCTTCCCCTTCAAGGCGGAGGCTCAGGTCGGCATTGGCCTTGGAGCGAACTACCCGCATTTGTATTCAAATTACGGTGCTTTCGCGTCCACAATGTTCGCGGACTGGAGCGATATGCATCAGCGCCTTGCCGCTCCGCTATCCGGCCTTTTTTCCTGCGTATTTGTGTATCTCACCGCCGCGCATCTTTTCCGCAGCCATGCCGTTGCCGCCGCCTGCACGATACTCTTCCGGTCCCTCCCGAACGGCATCGCCTACACAACTTATGCCTCGGACTATGCCTTTGCGATCTTCTACACGGCGGCTTTCATCTATTTCGGGACTCTTTATTTTCTGACGCGTGGCCGTGGGGCGCTGGTGGCTTTTACACTCATGCCTGCGATCGGGATGAACCTGAATTACCTGATGGGAATTCTTTGGGTGCCGTGGCTGGTGGTGATTCTGGCGGACTGGCTCTGGAGGCGCGGCGCCGGGCCCGGGCGTTTTATCTGGGCCGGTTCTTCATCTGTACCTTTGCCGTCTGCCTGGCCATCTCCGTACCGTGGTACGTGCGCAACTGGGTGTTGACGGGCAATCCCGTCTATGCCTTTTTCCCGGAAGTCTTCACGACCAGTGTGCGCGTGAACCCGGACGTCCTGCGGTCCGCCGAAATCGAATGGTTCCGTGTAGGTGACGGTGTGGGCAAGCTGGCCGAATTCTACCACGACCTGCACCACGGCCGCGACCGCGACGAGGGACACCCGGACTATCAGCGCAAGGCGAACAATCTGCACTGGCGCCTTCGAGGTAGCTGGCCGTTCTGGTTTGGATACGATATTCTGAAGCGAGTGGGCGAGGGGGAGGAGTTCCCTGCCCTGCGCACCGCCGGCTGGCCGGCTCGTCTCTATCGTCTCGCATCATTCACGACAGGGAACGAGGACTACCGCCAGAGCGAGCAAATCGCTGGCCGCATCTATTACGTCTGGCCACATCACTACAAGATGGCTCCGAAATTCCCCGGTTTTTTTATTCCCGTATTCCTTTTGTTGCCCTTCGTGGGTGCAGCCTGGATTGTCCTTCATTACCGTCGCACGGGCCGGATGCCGGAAAGCGAAACGGCTCTCCCGCTGCTGCTGATTTACCTGACTGCGGCAGGCTACATGGGGTACAAGTACCTCCTGGCGGACTTCTACCTCTATCAGATTATCGGAATCATGGCGCCGGCTGCAGTGCTGGCGGGCCTGCCTTTCCACTGGCTGAAACAAGCCATGCAGAAGGGCGGCACCCAGCTCAATACAGTCTATACGGCCCTCGCCGCCGGGAGCGCCGCCATGCTGCTCGCCATCCTGGTCACGCCGGGTCTGACCTTCGGGCTAATGGGATTCAAGTTCTCCGGCGCGCGCGAGGTCGAGGGCCAGCACTTCAACCAGTTGGCGCTCGATGCCTTCCGCAATCCGGGCATGCCGCCGGACCTTTTTCTACGCCTTCGGTACGGCACGGACGTGGACACATGGGAGTTCGCGAACGAGCACCTCACCGGCCAGCGCCTCCTGACTCATGAGAACCGCCACTATGTCCTCGATCCATCCATCACCATCGTGCAACTGGACGACTGGGACATCCAGGCGGGTTACGAAATAGATGACCCCGCGGAGCGCGCCCGCTTTCTCCGCGAGCAGGGGATCGAGTACTACCTCCGCATACCGAATGAGTTCCGCCACCCCATCAACGCGGAACTTGGCATGCACGAACTCGAGGACAAAGGATTTCTGGAATTCGTGTACAGTCCGGACATGAGCGAGGCCGAATACAGGCGTGAAGAACACAAGTTCGACGCGAGGGTCTTCTTCCGCATCCTCCTTCCAGAGGAGATGACGGAATAACCCGGCCTGGCTGCTGGCGGCGGCTCAGCCCTTCTCGCAGCGGTTCTTCAGTGACCCGAGCCGGTCTATACGGACCTCCACCACGTCGCCCGGTGTCAGAAACCGGGGTGGCTCGCGGAACGCGCCCACTCCACCCGGTGTGCCCGTGGAGATGATATCCCCCGGCTCCAGCGTGATGACCTGACTGACGAACGCGATCAGGTCGTGCACCTTGAAGATCAGGTTTTCCGTGTTGGAGGACTGCACGGTCTTGCCATTCAGCAGGCAGGAAATCCGGAGGCTGTGCGGATCAGGCACCTCGTCCGGGGTCACGATGCAGGGGCCGCAGGGGCCGGACCCGTCGAAGCCCTTCGCGCGGGACCACTGATTCTCGGTCTTCTGTATCGTCCGCAGCGACACGTCGTTCACAATGATATACCCGGCCACGTGCTTCATGGCGGTGCGTTTCGTCACGCGGCGGGCGCGCTTGCCAACCACCACGCCGAGTTCCGCCTCGTAGTCCACCGCCTTGTCATAGCGCAGCGGCAGCGGGATCGGGGTATCATGGCCGATGAGCGAGGTTGCGAACTTGTTGAAAACAACCGGCTTCTTCGGAATTTCCTTGTTCTGTTCCTCGCAGTGATCCCGGTAGTTCATTCCGATACAGAGGAACTTGCCCGGATTCTGTACCGGCGGGAGGTAACGCACCGATGCCTGGTCAATCAGGTGAGGCTCCCCGTCTGGTGCCGGCCGGCCAAGCGTACGTGGCGACGCGGAAATCTCCTTGAGCAGCGCCCGCAGCACGCCCTCCGACTTCGGAAGCCCCTGCAGGTAGGCCAGGGAACTATCGAAATACGACGCTTCGGCGTCCGGCAGGGAGAAGGCGCGGGCCGCCTCCCGCAGGCGGAGAACCTTCTTCTTCAACTCAATCGCGAAAAAAGAAGCGACCTTCTCGGTTTCCACGGTGCAAAGACGCATCAGTCGTACCTCAGCGCTTCCACGGGGTCCAGGCGTGCTGCCTGCCACGCGGGAATAATGGATGCCACGATACAGATCACAAGGGCACACGTTACGATGATGCCGATCATCACCGGATCCACCACGACCGGCAGGCGGTCAATGCCGTACACGCCTCCGGGCAGTTCGAAAATCTTCTCGATGTCATTCTTCACGAAGTAGCAGAGCCGCAGGCCCCAGGCTGCGCCGAGTGACGTCCCGATGACGCCGATGTAGGTTCCATGGTAGAGGAAAATGCGCAGTATCGAATTGTTCCCCGCGCCCATGGACTTGAGCACGCCAATGTCCCGGGTCTTCTGGATCACCGTCATGATCAGGGTGCCGATGATGTTGAGCGCCGCCACGATCACGATCAGCATGAGGATGATGAACATGGCCACCTTCTCGAGCCAGAGCGCCTCGAAGAACTGTGGGTTGAGCATCTGCCAGGTGCGGATGCCGTATCCGGCGGGCAGCACGTTCAGGAGTTGCTCCGCGAAGACATCAACGCGCTGCGGGTTCTCCACCTTCAGGTGAACCGAGTTCACCTCCCCGTCGAGGACGAGCATCTCCTGCACTGTCCCGATCGTCGTATAGACGAACTTGTCGTCCACGTCGTAGAGGCCACTGTGGAATATCCCCACCACCTCCAGCGGTGTCGTCCGCACGAGGGGGCGCATGGATCCCGGCAGGATCGCCCCGATTGCATAGACGCGGCTGCCGGGATAGACGTCCAGACGCTCCGCCAGCCGCTGGCCCACCACGACCTGCCGGTGCCCGGGAATGGCCTCGCCCATGATCACGTAATCCATGAACTCGGTCACTTCCGCCTCGCGTGCCGGGTCCACGCCGCGGAAAAGCGCCGGGGCCTTCAGCTCCCCCGCGCCGCGCGTGGACTGCATCACTGTCTCATGCTCCAGGATGGGCGCGGCACCGACGACGCCGGGCATCTCCAACAACCGCTCAATCAGGATTTCCGCATGCTCCTGCGGGATGTGGGAGCTCTGGGTCAGCGCCGGGTCCCGCACAACCTGCACGTGCGAGAAAACTCCCATGAACTTGCGCACCAGCTCCCGGTCGAAGCCCTCCATCACACTGATCACCACGATCAGCGCCATCGTCCCCACTGCCACGCCGAGCACCGACACGAAGCTGATCAGGCCGACCAGTTTCCCCCCCTCACGCGCGAGCAGATAGCGCTTGCTGACGAAGCTCTCGAACCCCGTTCCCGCCGCCACGAAAAGGTATTTCTTCCGCAGCTTCAGGAAGCCGAAATGCAGCAGCCCGGCCACACCGGCCTGGACGATGGCGATGAGCAGGTCGAGCGTGTCCCGCCGCCAGCGCCCATCCTCCGGCGTGGGGGCAAACGGCGAGGCAGGGGCCAGCTCCCGGTAAATCCCCACCGCCAGCACAACCGTCTGAATCACGATGTTCAGCAGGGCCACCCCGAACAGCAGGAACAGCCCGAGCAACACCATGTCCGCCAGAAATCCCAGCAGGCGGAAGGGCAGTGTCCTTTTCCTGTTTGCGTCTGCGGTCACGTGGTTATCCCGTGCTGCCTCCGTTGGCGGTCTCCTCCACGGAAGAAGGACTGTCGGCGTGCTCCTCGCGCTTGGCCGTCCGCAACAACGGGAAAAGAATCACGTCCCGGATGGACGGCGAATTGGTGAGCACCATCGCCAGCCGGTCCACCCCGATGCCGAGCCCCGCGGCCGGTACCATGCCGTACTCAAGGGCGCGAACGTAGTCCTCATCCACCTCCGCGGTGGCCTCTTCGTCGCCCGCCTTGCGCCGCTCCGCCTGTTCCAGGAAGCGCTCGTACTGCTCCCGGGGGTCGTTCAGCTCGGAGTACCCGTTGGCGATCTCCATCCCGGCGATGTAGAGCTCGAACCGGTCCGCCACTTCCGGCCGGCCCTCCACGGACTTGGCCAGCGGGCTCAGCGATTTCGGGAAATCGTGGACGAAGGTGGGCTGCTGGAGCTTCTCCTCACAGCGCTCCTCGAAGACGTGCACGATCGCCTCATCGGGAGTCCGGACTTCCTCAGGCAGCTCTCCTGCCAGCTCGCGCAGCCGCTCCAGCGGCGTGTCCCAGTCCACCTCCGCGCCGAGCGCTTCAGACACCGCGTCCACCATGCGCACCCTCGGGACCGGATCGGCGAAGTCCATCTCCAAATCACCGAACACCGCCCGCGTCCCCCCGAGCGCGCCCATTGCCGCCTCCCGCAGGATGTCCTCCACGAACCCCATCATCCGGTCCGCGTTCCATCCTCCGGCGTAAAGCTCCAGCATCGTGAACTCCGGGTTGTGCTGCGTGGAGATGCCTTCATTGCGGAAGTTGCGGTTTATCTCGTAGACCCGGTCGAGTCCGCCCACCAGCAGGCGCTTGAGGAAGAGTTCGGGCGCGATCCGCAGGTAAAGGCGCATGTCGAGGGCGTTGTGATGCGTGACGAACGGGCGGGCCGCGGCGCCGCCGTATATCGCCTGCATCATCGGCGTCTCCACCTCCATGAATCCGCCGGCGTCGAGGAAGCGCCGCATCGCGGAGATGGCACGGGAGCGCGCACGGAACGTCTCCGCCACCGCGGGATTCGCGATCAGGTCCACGTAGCGCTGCCGGTAGCGTGACTCCACGTCCCTGAAACCGTGCCATTTCTCCGGGAGCTGGCGCACCGCCTTGGCCGCGATCCGCAGTTCCGCCGCCTCCACCGTCAGCTCACCCGTCTTCGTGCGGAAAAGCCGGCCGGTCACATGGACCAGATCGCCGCCGTCCAGGAATTCCTTGTATAGACGGAAGCATTCCTCCGTCACGATGTTCTTCTTGATATAGACCTGGACCTGGCCGGTTCGGTCCCGCAGGTGGAAGAACGCCGCCTTCCCGAAGGACCGGACGCCCATGACGCGGCCGAGCAGCGAGACCACGTCGCCGGATTCCATGAGCACCTCGGCCCGCGCGAGCACTTCCGCCGCCGTGTCCCCGGCCTCCGCCTTGGCGGGGTAGGGCTCGATGCCCGCCTCGCGCATCGCCTCCGCTTTGCGGTAGCGTGTCTCGATCAGGTCATTGTGGTCGGGCAGGAAGGGAAAGGGCGTCATTCTGGCCTGGCGTGTGGGATTGGGATGGCGGATGGGCCGATGCTGCAGGGGCGCCGCGGCTCAGGGGACCCGGAGCCGGAAGAGGTCGTGGCGTTGTGCCTCCCGTGCGGTGCGGCGTGCCAGCCGTTCCGCAAGGCGCAATTGGGACCAGAAGGCGCCCGTCCCGTCGTAGGGAACCGTATAGACAAGCTCTCCGCGGGGCACGTCCCAGATTTCCACCGTTGCATCGAGGTGGCTGTACCACCAGGAGAACGTGCGGTTCGTCACCGTGGAGGCCCGGTCCACCCGCGAGGTGATGACGTAGTCCACGTTGAGGGACTGTCCGTAGTCCAGCGGGTCCTGGCGGAGGAGTACCTGCTTGCGCAGGTAGCTGTCCCCCAGCTCGGGGAACGAGCGGCGCAGGAGGCGTTCCTTCCGCGCCATGAAGATTATCAGGTCCTCGCGCGAGTAGACCTCGACGCCCGGCACCCGGTCCAGCTCGCGGGCCAGTTCATCGCCCACCTGGATCGAGATGTTCGGCGAGACAAACCGGTCGCGGGAGCTGAACCACCAGCCCTCCCGCCGGATTTCGCCCGCCGGTGCCACGTCGTAGTTGATCACTCCGTCCAGCACCGCCACGCGCACCGTGCGCTGGGGGTCAATCTGCGTCCGGGCGCAACCGGCCGGGACAAGCAGCACCGCCCCAAGCAGGGCGGCCAGGATCAGGCGAAAAAGCACGGGGAACTTTCCGGAAGCGGGAATCGCGTCAGTCACGGCACACCCGGTCGGGAGGATTTGGGGCGGGTACGTCACCCGGAGGGCCGATTCATGGGCCCTCGCGCCGGTGCGTCAACAGGAGTGAAGCTCTGCCGCACCCCGGAGCGGGTGGCTGGGCACCCCCAGGCCCCCCGCTGCCCACGAGTCAGCGCCCCGCGGGCTCCAGCATCTCGAAGATCTCGTTCACCGTCTGGAACCGGTCCTTCGGCGACTTCGCCACGCACCTCATGATCACCCGGCGGAGTTTCTCCGACACGCGGTCGGGGAGTGGCGGCGGCGGCGTGTGAATGTGGTGGTACTCGATGTTCCCCAGGTAGAAGGGCGGATGGCCGCTCACCAGCTCGTACATCATGATCCCGAGCGCGTAAATGTCGCTGCGCTGGTCCACCCCGTCGCCTGTGACCTGTTCCGGGGACATGTAGAGCGGGGTGCCGATGACTGCCGTGCCGGACTTGGTGGAATCGTCGCCCTTGAGGATCTTCGCGATGCCGAAATCGGTCACCTTCACCTGCCGCTTGCCTGTGATCATCACGTTGGCGGGCTTGATGTCCCGGTGGATGATGCCGAGTCCATGGGCGTAGCTCAGAGCGTCGCAGATCTGGAGGAAGTAGTAGATCAACTCCTCCTCGCTCAGTGTTGTACGCTCCGCCATCATGCGCTTCAGGTCGGTTCCGTCAATGTACTCCATGGAGAGGAACCGCTTCTTCCCGGCCTCGAACAGGTCGTGGATGCGCACGATGTAGGGGTGACTGAGGCGTTTTGCGGCCCTTGCCTCGCGCTTGAACCTCTCCACGGCGCCGGGGTCCTGGCAGAGGTAGTCGTTCAGCACCTTCAACGCCACCTGCTCATCCAGCACCTTGTCGTGTGCCTTGAAGATGATCCCCATCGAGCCCCGGTTGATTTCCTCGATGATCGTGAACCGGGGATCGAGCAGCATCCCGCTGTCGTCGCGGTTCGCCTCCTCCTGCTGGAGCTTGATGCGGTAGCGCAGCTTCTTCACCCGTGCGCGCACGTCGCGGTATTCGGGGGCTTCCTCTGCAAGGTGTTCCAGCACCGCCAGGGCGTTCGGCAACTGCCCCAGGCTCTCCATGTCGCCCGCCAGCCGGTAAAGGATGTCCCGGATTTCCTCCGTGGGGCGAAGCTGCTTGAACTTCTGCCATGCCAGGAAATGCAGGTTCTTCTGCCAGTGGCACAGGCCGAGAATCTTCACCGCGCGCGTCTCGTAGGCATCAACGTGCTGCAGGTCCTCCAGCACCTCGATGGCCTGATCCACCCGGTTGGTCTTCAGGTAAAGTTTGACGAGCTTGAACTTTGCGGCCGGATCGCCGGCCTCGATCACGCGCCGGCGGTAGAGCTCCTCCAGCACGTCCTGGTCGTCCTTGGACGGTTCGAGCCGCGTGGCATACTCCAGATCCTCGCACGCTCCTTCCAACTTGCCGAGCTTCTCCCGCAGCCGCGCCCTTGACCGGCGCAGGCCCGCGGCCGGGGAAAACCGGGCCAGTGCCCGCTCGTGGAGGGCCTCGATTTGCTCGCTACTGCTCTCTCCATACTTAGCCGTCAGCGCACCCAGCTCTTCGGCAAGCGCCTCTTCCTCTCCCGTGGCGATCTGGCAGAGCACCCGGGCCCGCCTGACCTGGTAGCGATCGTCACTGTGCCATGGCTCCTCCGACAGGGCCGCCAGCGCCTCGCGGCACAGCCCCGCTGTCTCCTTTCCGTCCGGGTCATTCTCCAGCGCCTCCAAGGCCGCGGCCACACGGGGCGGCCATTCAAGGCGCTGATCGCGTGTCGCCATTTTCTCCTTCAGCGCCGTGGCGGGCGGATCCGGGCGGAGCGGAGGAGCCTTGCTCGTGGACTTGGAGCCGCTGCGACTCTGATCCACCGGCGGCGGGGTTACCGCCGGCTCACTCTCCACCACCGGTGAAGCGGAGGACGATTCCGGCTCCTGCAACCCTGGCACCTCGGGGGGTGGTGCCTGGCCTCCCCCGAGTGGCACCCCGTAGCGCGCAGGCCTGCGGAAACTCCGTGCCGAGGCAGGCTTGGAAGCAGGCTCCTCCACTTCCGCCGGCTCCCCGGGCGTTTCCTCCTCCATGGCGCCCACCATGGGCTCCGGGGCGGGTGCGCGCTGCTCTTCCAGTTTGGTTTCGGGCGGTTTTGGTTGTCCACCGGCTGTATCGCTCAGCAGGTCGAAGTGGACTTCCTCGTGCCTTGTCGCGGCGGTATCGCTGCTCGCGGGAACGTCAGCAGCTGCGGCGGGTGTTTCTTCCGGCGGGGATGAGGGTGTGGACTCGGGCCGGCTCGTTGCCGGAGCTCTTCTGGTGCGCCGCTTGCGCTTGGGGGCTTCCTTCCCGGCCTCGGCTCCTGCGGACGCCTTCTCCCGTTCCTTGCGCTGACGGGCGCGCTTGCGCATCTGCCGCTCGCGCTGGTCGAGGTCCGCATGGCTGATCGTCAGGCTCTTCGCTGCGCCGGAGGCCTCCTCGGCGGATATTTCCATCACCCCGTCCGCGTTCACGAAGAACGTCACCTTTACACGTGCCTGTCCCCTCTCCATCGAGGGAATGTCCGACAGGATGAACTTCCCGAGGCTGCGGTTCTCCGCGGCCTCCTCCGATTCGCCTTGGAGGATGTGCACTGCCACGAAGGTCTGATCGTCTTCGGTGGTGGTGAAGGACTTGGACGCGCGGATGGGGATCGGCGCGTTCTTCTCGATGATGCGGGAGAACCGGCCGTCCTTGACCTCGACCCCGAGCGAATGCGGCACCACGTCCATCAGCACCACTTCCTCGATGTTGCCCGAGAAGATGCCCCCCTGGATTGCCGCACCCAGCGCGACCACTTCGTCCGGGTTGAGACCCTTAAAGAGCTGCCGTCCGAAGAACGCCTCCACCTCCTCCTGAACCATCGGGATTCGGGTGGAACCGCCCACCATGATGACGCGGCCAATGTCGTCCGCGGAGAGCCCCGCATCGTCGAGCGCCCGCTGGCAGGAGCGGATCGTTCTCTCCACGAACGGTTCGATGATCTCCTCGAACTCCTCACGCGCCAGCCTGCGCTCGAGGTGCAGCGGCATGTTGTCCCGGTACGCAATGAACGGGAGCGTGATGGTCGTCTCCTTGGCCACGGAAAGCTCGCACTTCGCCTTCTCCGTCACCTCTTTCAGCCGCCGCAGAGTCACCGGGTCCAGTGTCAGGTCAATTCCCTGCTCGTCCTCGAACTCCTCGATGATCATGCTGACCAGGGCGTTGTCCAGGTCGTCGCCCCCAAGCTGGGAGTCCCCCGTGGACGTCAACACCTCGAAGGCGTTGGACGCGACCTCCAGCAGCGTGATGTCGAACGTACCCCCGCCGAAGTCGTAAACCGCGACGACTTCCTCGTCCTGACTGTTTTGCCCGAGTCCATAGGCCAGTGCCGCCGCCGTCGGCTCGTTGATCAGCCGCAGCACCTTGAGCCCCGCCAGCTCCGCCGCCTGCATGGTGGCAGAGCGCTGGTTGTCATCGAAGTTGGCCGGCACGGTGATGACCGCCTGCCGGACCTCCTCCCCGAGGTAGACCTCCGCGGATTCCTTGAGCTTCTTGAGCACCAGTCCGCTGATTTGCTCCGGCGTGTAGCCGAACCCGTCCACGTCCACCAGCAGGGCACCCTCGTGCTCGACCACGTCATAGGGGAGCGCCTCCGTCAGCTCACCCGCATCTTCGGGGTGGAGACCCACGAGGCGCTTGATGCTGCTGATCGTGCGGGAGGGATTCGTCGCCGCCTGCCGGCGGGCGATCTCTCCCACGATGCAATCGTTGTTGTCGAGGAACGCCACAACCGAAGGGGTCTTGTTTGCCCCCTCCTGGTTGGGTATGACGACCGCCTCCGTGCCCTCCATGATCGCGACGACGGAGTTCGTCGTCCCCAGATCAATTCCGATTATTTTGGGATCGTGCATCATTGTCTTTGTTCTGTGGTTCCCTTACTCCATCCACTACGCTCCCACATGTCCAGCCGGCCGACAGGCGTGTCATTCAGTTCACCCGGTGGCCCGGGGCAAGAGTCCATTCACCGCGACCCCAAGGCCGCCCAGCCACCCGGTCAAACGGAATTCACGCAAACGAAAGATAATTCCGGGCAAAGCTCCCCCTTCGCCGGGGGATATCCCGTCCCGCCGGGAAGGCCGCACCTTACGGGGCCATGGCGGTCAGCTTGCCCGCCAGCAGGTCCAGGTCGTCCTCGGTCACGTCACCGTTGCCGGTCAGGTCCGCGTTGCCCCGGAGGATCGGGTCGCCCGTCGGTTCGGCCAGATACTCTATCACGGCCATCAGGTCTGCTGCGTCAATGGCGCCATCGCCGTTGGCATCGCCGAGCAGGGGCAGGACCACGCGGAAGCCGTCGAACCCGCTCTCTCCCTGGGCCATTTGGCGGAACCCGCTCAGGTTGTTGACCTGATTGGAGCGGAAACCGAATCCATCTTCGCCGCTCCGCCTCTCGTCGTTCACCCACAGCTGCCATGCTTTCTCCTCGAAATCGAGCCGCACGGTGATCTTGTACCAAGTGGTTTGGTTGGCCTGTCCAAGCGGCACTCCGACCTGGATGACCGAGCCGGGTGCGCCGTCCCCCGTCCCGTCCTCGGCCTCGATGCCGTTCGCCTCGCTGAAGTGCAGGATGGCGCTGGCGGGGAAGCCGATCTCGTCCTCGATTTCGGTCAGGGTCTGGCTGCTGCCCCGGCCGCGGAAGTACGCCTGCACCCAGAGCGTGTCCTCGCCCTGCGTGCCCGTGAAGGCGCGGTCGAGGATCGCACCGCTGCCGAGCTGGACGAATTGGTTGCCAACCGCCGCACCTCCGGCAGCGACTGTGGCCGGAGGGCTCAGAACCTGCCAGCCTTCGACACCGTCAACGCTGTCACCCGCCGTGAACGTGGGGGCGTCGAACTGGGTCTGGTACAGCGGCAGGGATGCAGTTGCGATTCCGAATGCTGCGAAAACAAACATGGCGGCCGCTGCTGCTCGAATCGTCATTGGAAACCTCGCCCCCGTCATGATGGGAAATCGTGCTTTCGACCCGATTTAATCCTCTCGACCGGCAGCTTGGCAAGAGTAACGGCCAAGTCAAGCCGTGTAGTCCACGTCCTGACTGATTGAGAGCAGGAACGCCTCCAGCACGTCCACAACCGCCTCGATGTCCCCGAGGTCCGCCATCTCCACCGTATTGTGCATGTAGCGCAGGGCGTTGCCCAGGCTCACCGAGGGGATGCCCGTGCGGGTCACGGGCATGGCGTCGGCATCGGTGCCGTGCCGGCCGTTCTCGTATTCGAGCTGAATGGACATGCCCGCCTGCTCGGCCGCCTTGCGGATGGCTGCTGCCAGCTTGTTGCTGGAGGAGACGCCCACGGTCAGGATGGCGCCCTTTCCCATGGCTGCGTCGCCGGCCCGGCGCTTGTCGGCTCCGGGGATATCCATTGAGTGATTCACGTCCACCGCGATCGCTGCGGAGGGCATCAGGCGGTAGCCCGCCGTGGAGGCTCCCGTGAAGCGTCCGCTCGTCTCCTCCTGCACGGAGGCCACCGCGTGCACAGTCGGGAACAGCTCCTCCCTCCGGCCATGAAGCCGGCGCAGGACCTCGGCCACCACGAACGCACCGAACCGGTTGTCTATACGGCCCGCAATCCGCCCGTTCAGGAGTTCCGTCACTCCCTCCCCCACGGCCACCGGCGTTCCGATGGGGGCGTACTCCTGGGCCTCCTCGCGCGAGGTGGCGCCTATGTCTATCCAAAGCTCATGGAGCTGCAGCTTCTTCTTGCGATCCTCCGGATCCTGCAGGTGGAAGGCGATCTTCCCCACGATGCCCGGAATGGTGCCCTTCGGCCCCATCACCCGCACCGGCTGGCTGATCACCGTGTCCACGTCCACGCCCCCGATGGGGGCAAAGTAAAGAAAGCCCTTCTCGTCAATGTAGCGAACGATCAGCCCGAGCTGGTCAATGTGCCCCAGCAGCATGATGGCGGTGCGCTGGGACTTGCCCCGCAGCGTGGCGATCTCCGTCCCGTGGACGTCGGTCAGGTGCTGGTCACAGTACGGCCGCACCGCCTCCACCCACACGCGCCGGGCCTGCTCCTCGAAGCCCGAGGGCCCGGGGGTGTTCACCAGTTTCTTCAGCAATTCAAGCGCGCGTGATTCCAAGGCAAGGTCTCCTCGCCGGCCCATCCCCGGGCCGGGATTGATGATAAGCGGGGAAATCGTGCCTCCCGTGGTTGCCACGCGGGCAAGGGGAGTTCAGCGCCGCTCGCCCGGCGTCCTAACCAGCGGTGAAGTATGGCGGCTCGTTCCCGGGCTTCCACTTGATGTTACAGCCGATGGAGGGCTTCTGCTCAGCCGGAGGCTCCTTACCCGCGAGCAGCGCATCCACTGCCGCCCGGAGGTCGCTGCCCGTCACCGGCACGTCATTGCCCGGCCGGCTGCCGTCGAACTGGCCGCGGTAGCGCAGCTTCCGCTCGCTGTCGAAAACGAAGAAGTCCGGCGTGCAGGCCGCGTGGTACGCCTTCGCCACTCCCTGCGTCTCGTCGAAGAGGTAGGGGAAGGTGTAACCCACCTGTTCCACCTCCTCGACCATCTTCTCGAAGCTGTCGTCGGGGTGGGTCTCCGGGTTGTTGGAGCTGATGCCCACGACTGCCACGCCCTTCGCCTGGCAGTCTTTCCCGAAGTCCACCAGCCCCTGGTGGAGGTGCTTCACGAAGGGGCAGTGGTTGCACATGAAGATGACGACGAGGACCGGAGCGTCGTTGAAATCGTTCAGCTCGACCGTTGTTCCCTGCGTGGAGGGAAGCGCGAAGTGCGGCGCGGGCGTGCCGAGCGGCAGCATTGTGGAGGGGGTCATTGCCATGAAGCCGTTCTCCCGTGGGCGGATGGGGTTGGATTACCTCGCTTTCCGCCCACGCATGGGAGCAACGACTATTCCGGGCCGGCAAGCGCTCCGAGCTGCACCAGCCGGTTGCTGGCCAGCCGGCGTGTCTGGTCGTCGGGTGTCAGCTCCAGGACGCGGCGATACTCGCGTGCGGCCTCCTGCGTGTCAGTCGTGCCGCGGGCGAGCATCTCCGCCACGGCGTACTGGATGCGCGCGGCGTCGTGGGAGGACTTCGTGCGTGCCACGCGGTCCCGGATCGCCTCGGCGATTTCCACCGCGTTCACGCGCTGCAGCGCCACGTCCGCCAGCACGATGTCCTTCAGCCGGGTTGCCGCGTCGGAAGCCAACCGGTCAGAGGAGGACTCCCGCACCACCTGCTGGAGCAGCCGCGC
Source organism: Candidatus Sumerlaeota bacterium (assembly GCA_007132505.1). GTDB lineage: Bacteria > Sumerlaeota > Sumerlaeia > SLMS01 > SLMS01 > SLMS01. Next base: position 6,223 of record SLOM01000149.1, on the reverse strand, counting down.
TGCCTCGCGCGGGTCCTGTGCCTGCTCGGAGGCCTGCCACCAGCCGAGGCTCTGCCAGCCCTCTTCCTCCGTCTCCGTCAGCACCATCACCCGGTCCATCAGGTAGCGCCGGTGCTGGCCTGACATGACCGAGGAGGGGTACTCCTCCAGGCAGCGGCGGAACGATTCGAGGGCCAGATCGTAGTCCTGCGTGTGCTCCAGGGCGATCCGTCCGATCTGGAAATGAGCCAGGAAGGCATGGGCGCTGCCCGGTGCGATGAAAGTCACTTCCTCGAAGGACTGCTGTGCTTCATGGTAGCGCTGAGCGGCGAGCGAAGCCTCCGCCTTGCGGAAGGCCTCCATGACGCTTGTCTTCGGCCGCGCGTCCCATTCCGTCTGGGCGGCAAGGTCTGTCAGCAGGCTCTCGATGCGGCGCACCTCCTGCAGGCTCTGGTCGTCACGATTCACGAGGGAGTAGAACTTGAGCACTTGGAGCTGATCGAGCGCCTCGGAGGCCAGCCGTACCCGCTGATCGCCGTAGGTGCCCTGCGAGACCGGTGTCATGGTGCCGAGGACCGGCTCGCTGCGCGGACGTGGAAGCTCGAAGACCCACGCCTGTGCGTTCGGTACCGTCTCCTGCCAGAGCGAGCGTTCCTCCAGCTCTGCGAGGTGGCTGCGCGGGATCGTGCGGCTGCCGTTCCCGTCGCGCGCGGTCACTGGAGCACCACCGATTGCCACTCCAGGGCCCTCCGTGCGTGTCCGCACCTGCTGCATGATGGGGGGTTCCTGATCCGGGATCGCCACAGTGCCCGGCTGCGGCTGGAGTTCCGCCCGTGGCGGCGTTCTCAGCACTTCCTCCGTGCGTGCCGCCAGCATGGAATCGTCCGGTGCCGTTGCCCGGACATCCTCGGCCACCAGGGGCGGACCGGCGGTCTCGCCCGCGTCCTGCCGGATGTTGCCGATCTGAAGGCCCAGGAACAGCGCAAGCCCCGCTGCGACGCCCAGCCGGACAACCTGTCCGCCCGGGCCGCCCCCAAAGAAGACCGTCGAGAGCCAGGCCCGGAACCCGTCGTGATGGTGCCGGCCCGGGTTGCCGCTGGCGATCAGGCCCTCGGCCCGGAGCGTCCTCTCCAGCTCAAGGCGCATCGCCTCGAATCGTGCGGGAGGTACTTGGGGCGGCTGGTCCGCCCGGCGCAGCAGCTCCGTGATGGCCTGCCAATGCGCCTCCCGGTCATGTTCTGGTTCCCACCCGGCCGGTGGTTCGGGGTCACGATGGCCCTTCTGCCCGCTGGTAGTCATTTTACATCACTCCATCAGGTCCAGGTTGCCATGCCGGTCCATGTAATTCTGCAGCATCCCGCGCAACTTGCGCCTGCCCTGGAAAATATTGAACTTCACCGCGCCCTCCGAGCACTCGAGCTCCCCGGCGATTTCGCGGATGCTCTTGCCCTTTACGTCGAAGAGCAGCACCGCCAGCCGTTGCCGCGGGGGCAGTTCCGCGATCGCCTCGTTGACCTTGCGGAAGACCTCCTCACGCTCGGCGGCCTTGCGTGGATTGGGGACGCCCTTGCCCTGCAGCGGCAGCGCCCCTTCCTGGATATCGAACCCTTCTTCGAGCTCTTCGGTTTGGCTCTTCCGGCGTTTTACCCGGTAGGTGTTGGTCTGATTGATGACCAGGCGGGAGACCCACTGGGCGAATTTGTTGGGGTCCTGGAGCCGGTGCAGGTGCCGGAAGATGCGCAGGAAGCACTCCTGCATGATCTCCAGCGCGTCGTCCTCGTTGCGCACGAGCGAGAAGGTCCAGCGGAACAGGTCGTCACGGATGAACGAGAACAGCTCGTCAAAGGCCCCGGGTTCGCCCGCGCGGCATCGCTCGATCAGGGAGACTGGTACGTCGCTCAGGGCCACCGGGCCAGGCTTTCTCCGTGTGTTGCAGGGGGATGGTCCTAATGGGGCCGTGCCGGCGGCGGGCGTCGGCCACACCCTTCCCTCCGTGAGCCCAAGGGGGAATCAAAGATTACCGTGCGGGATCAACAGGAGTTACGGAGTGGAGCAGGCTGGCCCGGGAGTTCAGGGTCCAGCGGGAGTCCGCTATTCCTGCTCCTCGTCCTCCTCCTGCACCAGAACCTCCAGGCCCGCCTCACCCTCGCGCATCCACAGCTCCGTGCCGTCCTCCAGGATGTAGCCTTGCTCGATGCCCCATTCACGATCCTCGGGGAAATCCGAGAGCCGCGGAGCAAGATGGATGGGGAAGGGGCCGGGCCCCCAAAGGCCCATGCGCGGGTCCTCGCCCTCCATGATGCGGCGCTGCGCGGTGCTGTAGAAGACGCCGAAGGTCGGGGACTCCGGAGCGTCCCTGTCGTAAACGAAGTGCCCGCCGAGGGGATCCCGTACAAGCAGGTGGGAGATCTCCTCGTCCGTCGGTTTCCGACCGTGCGTGGCGTGGAAGTCCAGGATGAACTCCTGTGCCTGCATGTTGTGCCGGTTCACCAGGTCCAGCAGGCCGCGGGCGCTGCTGATGTAGGGCAAACCGTGTCTCTCATCGAACAGCTCCGGGTGATCCACGTATCCGTCGCGTGTTGGCTCGTGGATCATGTACCAGGTCCCGTAGGGGCAGGGTGGCAGGCCCAGAATGAACTCGAACGACTCCTCCACCACCTCGTTGATGAACTCCTGCGGTATTTCCCTGCGGGCCGGAAGCCGCTCAATCTGCTCTTCGCGCCGCTCGAGAGCCGCGACGAAGTTGGAGAAGGTGGGGGCCTCGAAGGCCGGCATGAACTCCTCCTCAAGCAGGTCCTCCATCTCGCGCGGATGCTCGCCGGTCACCTCCAGGTAGTACTCCGCTGCGTTGGTCAGTTCCTGCCGGTACCATTGGTCCAGCATCACGCGCAGGCGTCCCTCGATCAGGTCGCGCTCCACCTCGTTGCCGGCCAGATGGTAGTCCAGCCAGTAGCGCACGTTGTACTCGAAGGCCATTTCGTACCGACCCGCCGTTCGTTCGATGAACTCTTCCAGCCGGAGCATGAAGTTCGGCGCGTCCGGGATGCGCCGCAGCATGGTGGCGAACCACCGGGCATGCGCCTCGTTGCCCGCTATCCAGAGCGCATTATAGACGCCCAGATAGGGGAGTTCGTATTCCCGCCAGTTCAGGAGGGTGCCCTTTCGCAGCAATTCCTGCCCGAGCTCGTAATCGCCCCGCTGGTCCCCGATGACGAGATTGCCGAATCGGTAGGCCGAGGCGAAGTGCGGGTCCACGTCGGTCAGCGTGTCGAAAAAGTTGAAGATGGGCCGCTCGGTGCCGTCCTCCGTGCGCCAGCCCGAGCCGAACGCCTGGATGGACACCAACCACAGCCAGTTCGCGTAGATGTTGTCGTATCCCAGGGTCACGAAGCGCAGGACTTCGGAGGGCGGCAGGTTGATCCGTTGCTCGTAAATGAACACCCGGTGGCCGAGGTCGCCCAGCCGCTTGTTCTGGTAGAGCACCGCGCCGAGCAGCAGCGCCAAGGCCGCAATGCCCAGTATCAAGTCCCGTATGCCCCGGTTTTCTTGCAGTAGCTGTCTCACCGCCGTCGGGCCTCCCTTCGCCCGGTTACTTGAAGTTGCGCCGGTTGAACACAATCACCGCAATCGCCAGGATCATCGCGGTGTATGCGATTCCGTAGGAGATGTCCAGCAGCCCAAGCTGAATCTCCTGGAACTCCGCCAGCTCCCGCCGCTGGTTGAACACGGCAAGGTTCGGGCAAAGGTGCGCCGCGGCCACGGAGAAATAGTAGGCCACCATCTGACCTCCCCCGAGTGCCTCAATGCCGCCCGCGCGCTGTACCATGGTGTCGGCGAAAAGATAAAGCTCCTGGTTCAGCCGGCCGATCACGAACACGATCACCGTCATGAACGCGCTCAGCGTCGGCGAGGAGAACGAGGAGAAAAGCACCGCAAACGCCGTCACCACGCCCATCTCGAGGATCGTCAGCACCGATGTCAGGAAAAGTCCCTGTGTCGCTGCGGCCCCCTCGATGCCGAGGACACCCTCCATGCCGAACATCAGCACGTGCAGCAGCCCGAACACCAGCGCCTTGATCGTGGACCACAAAAGGTACCAGCCGTGCGCAAAAAGGCCCCGGTAGACCCGGTAGCCCTCCTCGTCCCTGTAGGTCAGCGCCTCGAACATTACGTCGCCGGCAAAGTAACCCCGCAGATAGAGCACCGTGCAGAAAATCCACGTCATGAAAAGCACGTTCACGGCAATCGTCAGCAAGAGGCCCAAATACTTCCCGACAAGGAAGTGCCATCGCGAGATCGGCTTCGAAATAATCGTATAGATCGTCTTCTTGTCCAAGTCATTATAGACAAGACCGATGCCCACGAAGACCGCGATCAGCAGGGCGATGAAGTTGATCGCCCCGGCGCCGAGGTCGCGCACGATCTTCGTCTCGTCGTCAATACTCAGCGTGGAGGCCACCCAGGCCCCCAGCATGATCAAAATGGAGAAAAACAGCAGAACGTAGAGGACGCGGTTTCGCACCGCCTCCTTGAACGTGTTCAGCGCGATTGCCGCAATCTTGCCGGCCATCAGCCATTACCTCCGTTCGCCAGGGCTGCCCGTGCTTCTTCCCGTTTCCCTTCGATTTCCCGGATGAAGTACTCCTCGAGCGTCTCTTTCCTCGCGATGAACGAGTCGAGCACGCCCTTCGCATCGAGAATGGCCCGGACCGACTCCCGTGCGGGCTCCTCCTTCTCGTAGACTGCCAGATACTCGTTCGGCCGCTCAACAAAGCGCGAGGCGCCCTCCCGAAGCTTCTCCACAAGCTCGTGGGGTACGTCCGAAAAGCCCACCTCGTATTCCTTCACCTTCGCAGAGAGCATCTCAGAGAGCGCCCCGACCGCGATTCGCTCGCCCTGGTGGAGGATCGCCACCCGGTCACAGATCATCTCCGCGTCCTGCAGGATGTGGCTGGAGAAGAACACCGTCTTGCCTTGCTCGCGCAGCGAGAGGATCAGGTCCCGCACCTCCTTGCGCCCGAACGGGTCGAGCCCCGACTGCGGCTCGTCAAGGAAGACGATCCGTGGGTCGTTCAGCAGGGCCTGCGCAAGGCCCGCTCGCTGCAGCATCCCTTTGGAATAGCCCCGCAGCGGCAACTGGCCCGCGTGCCCAAGCCCCACAAGCTCCAGCAGCTCCGGAATCCGGCGCCGGCGCGTGGCCTTGTCCATCCCGTAAAGCTGTCCGTAGTAGTCGAGGAACTCCTCGCCCTTCAGGTAGTCGTAGAAGAAAGGGTTCTCAGGCAGGAAGCCAATCTTCGCCTTCACCGAGTTGTCCTCGAGCGGCCGGCCCATGATGCGGGCGCTTCCGCTGGTGGGGAAGTGCAGCCCCATGAGGATTTTGATGGCGGTTGTCTTGCCGGCGCCGTTGGGCCCGAGCAGGCCGAAGATTTCGCCTTCCTCCACTGTCAGGTCGAGCGGCTTGAGGGCCACTGTCCGGCGATCCTTCAGCCGAACGCGCAGCCGGCCGTTCTCGAAACCGATCACATCCCGGACGTAGACCTTCGACAGGCCATTGATTTCGATTACCGGTGCCATTGTCCTCTCGCAGACTGGGTCAAGGTGGTGGGCTTGCTTGCCATGCCAAGTGGGAGGGGGGGTGGTCCCGTCCACCCAGCGGCGGTTAGCCCATGCATCCCTTCGGTGGCAGGGCAACCAATTCCTGCCCCACAACGCCCGGTTACCCGGGCTCCCCGAACCGCGCCATGCAAAAAAATGCCCATTTGAGACGCTGCCCAAAACCATGCTGAACGCGGTCCAGCACTCTTTCCCGACCCCGCACGTCCGGGAAGGTTTGGCCTCCCGAGAGACAAAACGCCGCACCACCCGGCCACGGCCTCAAAGTCCCAACTCGTTGTCCATGGCATTTGGATGGTGGAGCTGAGGGGACTCGAACCCCTTACCTTCGCATTGCGAACGCGACGCTCTACCAGATGAGCTACAGCCCCACAGGAACCGCCGTTGCGCTCTCGCCGCGGCGGGTGGCGGATTTCTCGTCACCCCCCATTGCCCTGTCAACGGCGAATCCGCAGCCTCAACGGCCGGTGCACCGGGTGCATCCCGCCATTTCGAGGGGGGTCTGACACGTCGGCGGATGACCGGTGAGGCCGTGACCGCGCTCCCTGTTCGTTGCGTCGTAGCGCCGTTGCGTGCTCCTCCTTCTCATGGAACTCACGCCACGCCGCCACGGCACAACGGTGCCTGTGAT
>SLOM01000185.1 GCA_007132505.1 Candidatus Sumerlaeota bacterium | reverse complement strand
GGGGCTACTCACTTAGGGGGAAGACGCCGGTTCGCGAGTGCAAGGGCACGCCGGAAAAGGTGAATATGATCTCGACGGTGACGAACCTTGGAAAAGTGCGCTTCATGTTCTACCAGGGCGGGTTCAACGCGGACCTTCTTATAGATTTCATGAAGCGCCTTCTCAAGGACACGGGCAGAAAGGTCTTCCTGATTCTGGACAACCTGCGCGTTCACCACGCGAGAAAGGTGCGCGAGTGGCTGGACTTGAACGAGGAGCGAATAGAAGTCTTCTATCTGCCGAGCTACTCCCCGAACCTGAACCCCGACGAGTACCTGAACAACGATCTCAAGTCCAGAGTGAGCAGGAAACCTGATTCGCGCCGGAAGGGTCAGCTCAAGAAGTCAGCACTCAGCGCCATGCGATGCATCCAGAAGCAGCCCGGAAAAGTCCGGAACTACTTCCTCGCGGATGAAATCAGGTATGCAGCGTGATTCATTGCCGGAGTAGTAGGATTCTTGAACGCACCGGGGCGCTTTGCCAAAATTGATCTGGAGACGTTCACCCGCGTGGAAACCCTCGCGTTGCCCACAGGTGAGGACAGGATCAGAACCACCGTGCTGACACCGGAAGCCGACTACGCCTTTTTGGGGCTAAGCACGGTTCCCTCGAGTATCGTAAAGGTGGACCTCCAGACCTTTCAGAGGATTGACAAGGTGACCCTCGATCCCGGGGAGGACTACGGCCATGTGATGTTCCTCTCTCCCGATGGCTATTATCTCTACATGGGCACGTGGACCCTTCCGGGCCGTGTGGTAAAGGTGAGGGTCGGGGAGCCTCCATTCATTCCGGAGGAGGCCCGCCTGGTGGGTGATCTCAACAACGATGGTTGCACGAACATGCAGGACTTCGCTTTTCTTCTGGAGAACTGGGGAATGGATTTCGGCGGCACGCCTCTTGGCTTCCCCGACTTCATCGCCCTGCTGACGAATTGGGGCCACGGCTTCTAGGAAAGGTGGATAACGGACACCGGCGGGGACCCCACCTCCGCCTGCTGCAAGGGGAAAGGGTGGACTGCCCAGGAAATCCGGGCTGATCCATTTCACGGCAAAGGGGTTCCTGCCTTGCAACGAAATGCAGCGGTTCGCCGCCGCTCGCCGGCGCTTGGCTGGCTTGCGGCGGGGATGGTCATGTTGGGTCCCACTCTGGCGGGCGGGCAGACAGAAATTTCCACGTGGGCAGACCTGGACAACATGCGTGCCGGCCTGTCCGGCAGCTACGTCCTGATGAACGACTTGGGACCGGACGATCCCGGATATGCGGAGATCGCCGGGCCGGGGGCCAATGCGGGAGCCGGTTGGGCACCCATCGGAACCCGCTCCCCTTACGACCCCTTCACCGGGAGCTTTAACGGACAAGGGTTCACCATCACCGGCCTGATGATGAAACCTGCAGGCACTGGCGTTTGGGCCGGTCTTTTCCAAAATACGGAAAATGCGAGTCTCCGGAATTTGAATATGACGGATGTTGATATAGTGAGCGACCATCCCGCCGGTGGCCTTGTGGCCTCCGCGCTGAACACCACAATGACCAACGTGCACGTGTCCGGCTCGGTCATGGGGTCACACAGCTACGTGGGAGGACTTGTGGGACTGGGAACTCATGCTGTAATCACGGATTGCTCCACTGCCGGTTCGGTCATGAGCAATCGCAACCAGGTTGGCGGGCTTGCCGGCTCGATATCGGAGAGCACGATTACCAATGTCCACTCCTCCGCCGATGTGACGGGTTTGGAAGGCACCGGAGGGGCATTTGGGACAGTGCTGAACTGCACGATTACGGGTGCGCAGGCGGAGGGGCCTGTTCAGGGCAGCGATTCCGTGGGTGGACTCGTTGGTGCCACAGCAGGAACCACCAGCATTTCCGACGGGGTGGCGAGCGGAGCGGTCTCAGGCGGCCGGTTCGTCGGCGGACTTGTTGGCCATGCGGATAACAATACGACACTCACCGATGTCAGGGCGAGTGGCAGGGTCACGGGCACGGACGGGGCCGGGGGACTGGCTGGCCGGCTCGTCGGCAGCTCCCAGGTGTCCAGGGCCCACGCCAGCGGCCGTGTCGAGGGGGAAACGGAGCTGGGAGGGCTCGTTGGCCGGGCAGGCGGCAATGCGAGTATATCCAATGCCTGCGCATCAGGGGCGGTAGCCGGAATGGGCGAGGAAGCCGGCGGCCTTGTGGGATATGCACTGGGCGGGACGAGTATCTCGAATTGTTACGCGCGCGGTGCCGTGTCCGGAACCTATGCCATCGGAGGCCTGGCCGGCAGGGCGGGGAGCGGTGTCACCATCTCCCGTTCCTATTCCACCGGAAAGATCACCGCCATGAATGACGAGTCGGGATGGTGGGGCGGAGGAGGCCTTGTCGGATATCGGGAAAGCGGTACGGTCGAGACCGCGTATTGGGACACCGAGACGTCGAAAACAACGGAAAGCGACGGTGGCACGGGTTTGACAACAGCGCAGATGCTCGGAAGTGCCGCCGTGGAAAGCATGGCCGGATTCGACTTCTCCTCGGTCTGGCAGGCAGTCGGGGAGGGCGTTCCACTTAACAGCATCGCGCCCGCGGAGGACGGCTATCCTGTCCTGAGGGCACTCGGTATCGAGACACAACTGCAGGACCCCGACCCGGGGCCAGCCATCCCGCCGGTATCCCGGGCGGTTGGCGACTTCAACGGCGACGGTTGCACGAACTTCAGCGATTTCATCTTTCTGCTGGAGAACTGGAATGTTGTGTTCGATGGAAAAGCGATGGGTTTTCCGGATTTTATGGCCATGCTGGAAAGCTGGGGGCTGGGATGTTGAGAGGGTCTTTTACCCTGCAGGAAGCCAGCCCGGGTAAATCCAGGGCCGGAACCAATTCCACGAAAGGAAGTGCATGACGATGCGCTCCTGTTTCCAAAATGCAGTACTGGTGTGTGTGTGCCTGGTTGCTATACTGCTTCTGGCTCAGCCCACCAACGCTGAAGTGCAGTGGGACGCTCATGAATGGTCGGCCGCCTTGGGGTTTGGCGATGAACCAGGGGGAATGATGATCTATGACGCCAAGGGCAAAGCCGTTGCGATGGACGGTGCGGAGAACGTCTATGTTCTGGGCGAGGCCTCCACCGACCGGTACACTGATGCCGTGATTTACAAGTACAACCGCAACAATGGCTCCGTGGCCTGGTTTGATATCTACAATCATGCCGTCTCGAGCGGGTTTGACTCCTACGACCTGGCAGGAGACATCGCGGCCGACACCGAAGGTAATGTATACGTGGCCATACACAGTGGCCGGGACGGCATCCCGCAGAACAGTTACCGCGTCATCGTGCGGAAGTACGGCGCGGATCATGCGACAGGAAACCCTGCGCTCTGGACGTACACATACAACTCCGCGTTCGACGGTGACGCGGAGGCCCGGGCCATCGCGCTGGATGCGGCGGGCAACTGTTACGTTGTGGGCGAGGACTACGGCAGCGGACTCCTCTTCAAGGTAAACAACAACGGAACCGCCGGAAGTGTCAACGTCCAGCAGGAAAGTGAGTCCCCTGGTGGATGGGTGCGGTTCTTCGATGTGGCCCTGGACGCAGCGGGCAACATCTACGTGGCAGGCCAGGCACAACACGCCGTTTACAGGGAGATACGGCAGGACAACATCGTGGCCAAGTACAATTCCTCCGGTGTGCTGCAATGGCTGACCTACTATGATGGCAACATAAGCGTGGGTGCACGCAGCGTTCTGGCGTTGAGCCCGGATGGGCAGGCCGTCTATGCGGCCGGCGTGTATGTTGACCCGGCGGAACGGCCTCTCTGGTCGGTGGTGCGGCTGCACGCCTCCGACGGCGTGATACAATGGAATGACAAATTCGGAGGGAGCGATGCCAGCGGGTGGTCAGCGCCGACCTCCATCGCGGTGGATGCGTCCGGAGATGTCCTTGTCGCCGGGAGCATAACAAACACGGGCACCGGCGAGGACATGGCCGTGGTCAAGTACCAGGGTTCCCCCACGCTGAACCGCTTGTGGGAAGCCTCCTACAGCGGGGACGACCCAACCCAGATGGAGGTTGCTGTGAGTGTCGGCACGGATTCCCGCCGGAATGTCTATATGAGCGGGTGGGTGAGGGTGCCCAAGCCCCCGGATGCGTGGGCCACCGACGTCTACGCGACAATCAAGTACCCCCCCACCGGCGGAAACCCCACCGCGATCCTCCACTATCGCCATGAGGACGTGGTGCCAACTGACAGTACCCCCGCGGCAATGGTCGTTGCTCCGTCTGGTGCCGTTGCGGTGACCGGAAAAGGAGGACTGATGGGCGGAATGGTGACCGTGCTCTATTCCGGTGTCAGTGGCCGCGAAGTGGGCGATTTCAACGGGGACGGATGCACGGACTTCGCCGACTTCGTGTTCCTTCTCGAAAACTGGGCAACGCTGGCACTTGGCGAACCGGCAATAGGATTCGGTGACTTCCTGGCCATGCTGGAGAACTGGGGCAAGGGCGCCGGCTGCTAGGAACCAGCCGCAGGGGAGGGGGATGCCAGGGGCCCGGGGGGCAGGTGCTTCCCGGGCTCTCCTTTTTCAGGCGGTGGCGGGACAAACGGGGACCGGGAGGGCAGGCCTGGCAGCGGAGCAGGGCCGGGATTGGCGTTGACGCTCCACCACCAACCAGTCCAACGATCCCCGCATGATCGGTTCGCGCCCGGCGGTGCCATTTCCGCCAGGGGCGTGTCGCAAGAGGGAACCCGGTGAGAATCCGGGACTGCCCCGCAGCGGTAACCGGCAACGAACGCCGCAACTCTGGCACTGGTTCCGGAAAGGAACTCGGGAAGCCGCGGCAAGTAGGCAATCGCCTCCGGGAGGACCGGAAGGCGGCCAGGCCGGAAGTCCGAAGACCTGCCGATCGGCCGCGCGGAATGCGCGGAGACCACCCCGTTCGACGTCGCCTTCGAGGGAAAGGCAGGTCGCTCCATGTTTTCTCCACTTTCGATTCCTCCGACGGGTCCGCAGCCCGGGCCGCTCGTTTCCCATTGCGGGGTCCGGCGCTCCGGAAGGGCCGGCCCGTCTCCGAATGACAGGTCTCCGTCCGGTTCGCCGGCCGCCAAATCCCATTTCAGGACGGAGACTGTTCCATGAGCCACACAGCTTTTCACTGCACCCGCCACTTCTGCGCCGTTGCCCTGATCGCGGCGGCACCCGCCACAACGACCGCGTGGACGGACATCCACCGCGGACCGGACCACAACGCACGCATTGACGCACCGGCCGCGGTGACAGACCTCACCGCAGCGCCCGCATGGGTCACGGGGGAGGAAAACCTCCGGCCCGGCTGCCGCCCGATCCTCGGCCACGACCGCGTCTATACAGTCGCCATCGCCGAAGACCCGGAGGATCGCGTCTGGATCAAGGCTTTCGACAGGCAGGACGGGACGCTTCTCGCCGAGAGCGGGGACCTCGACGTGGGCAGCTTCGTCTCCTTCGACTCACTTTCCGCTCCCGCCTACGATCCGCTGACGGACTCGCTATTCTTCAACAGTGGCTCGACTGTCTACTCGCTCGACGGGATCACACTCGCCACGAACTGGAGCACCACGCTCGATGCGGCGAACACGGATAGTGCGGCGGGCGCCATGTACAGCTTCATCAATGCGAGTCCCGCGCACGGCGCCGGCCGGGTATTCGTCAAGACGTACGACAGCGCCTTCGGCGTGGACGGCTCGCAGGTCGTGGCCCTCGATGCCGGGACGGGCGAGGTGGATTGGTACGCGCGCACGGGCGGGCGCGGGGTGCACTCGCCCCTCTTCATGGACCACCCGGAAGCCGGTGAAATCGTGCTGGTGGAGTACCAGAGCACACCGGACCAGGTCGGCTTCGCCGCCTTCGCCGCGGATGGCAACGGTGAGGAGGACCCGCTCTGGACCACGGCATGGACAGCCGCCACGGGCAGCGGCTTCCACGGCCTCTGGGGGGACCTCGTCACGGACGGAGAGTTTGTCTATACGGTGACGAGTGACTTCGTGGACGGCCGGCTGGTCAGGTTCCGCGCGGAGGACGGTGCCCTTGAGTACGACCTGGCGGCCCCCGGGTCGGACATTCCGCCCATCCTGGCACCCGAGGGCGTCTTCGTGCTGCATGGCGACGGGACCCTGCGGCGTTACTCGGCCGCGGATGGGACCGAGGAGTCGGCCGCCAACGTGGCCTCCTTCCTCTTCCGGAATTATCCGGCGTTCATGGAGGATGGCTTCTACCTGGCCCTGCCCGGCGAGGGACTGCTGCTGCTGGGCCTCGACGGTGCGGAACTCTCCCTCACTCCCGGCTTCACGGGCGCCGCGACCGTGGACGGCGAGGAGGGCTCTGTCTATATCGGTCTCGAAGGTGGAGGGCTGGCAAAGCTCGAGGCGCCCACGAGAGTGTACCATTGGGAGGTGTGGGAATGAGGAACTGCAGAGCATGCTTCAGGTCTGGAGCGCTTGCCGCCGCTGTTCTGGCGGCCGGACTGGCTGCGGCGGAGGGGCCGTTTTCCGCGCCCGAGCAGTTGACGGGTGACGGGGAGCGCTACCGCCTCGCCCGGAGCGCACCCGGCTCCGCGGCCTTCGGCCCGGGGGGGACCCTGCACCTGACCTACTGGTCCGGCGGCGAGGTCACGAATCCCTCCAGCCCCTCCCATGTGTATTACAGGAGCTGGACCCATGCGGCCGGATGGACGGAGGAAGTGCTGGTGGACTCCTCGGAAACGCCCGGAGGCGAGCGCGTTGGGGGCCGGAATCCCGCGCTGGCCGTCTCTCCGGACGGGGACACCCTGATCGTCTGGCAGGATCACCGCCACTGCACGGCGGATCACGCCTGGATAGACAACATCGAGCTGTACGGCCGCACCCTTCCCGCCGGTGCCGCGGAGTTCGGCACGGAAACACGCCTCACCGAGACCAATGCACCACACAACGGGGACAACGGCTACGCACCGAAACTCGCCCTGATGCCGGACGGAAGCGTGGCGCTCGTCTGGTATGACTTCCACGACGATCGCGACGTGTCCGACATCCACCTCCAGATCTCGGACGCGGACTGGCAGTTCGACACCACCTCCCCCATCACGGATCATCGCCGTACAGACAGGGCTGACCGCGGCGGCTCCCTCGCCTACACGCTTCCCACAGCCGCGGCGGACCCGGCCGGGACGCTGCACCTCTGCTGGATTGGCGGCACGGAAGGCAACGGACCCGTGTATTACGGAACGTTTGATCCGGAAACCAGTGGTTTTGTCTATACGGAGGTCATGACCGGCGGTGGGGACTTCTTCTCACCGCCGCACGTGGCCGTTGGACCGGATGGCGTGGCGTGGATTGTGATCGCCAGGCCGGTGGGCGGCGGCACGGAGGTGGCCCTGCTGGGGATGCCGGAAGCCGGGACGGAGCCCCCGGATGTGCGGACACCATTCCCCTCCGCGAGCTCCCAGTCCGCGCCCTCAGCGGCCTTCGACGCGGATGGCAACATGCACGTGGCCTGGCTGGAGGGCGGCGCCGTCTGGTACGGGCTGTACGACCCGGCGGAGGACGCCGCGCTGGAGCGCGTCCAGGTCAGTGCGGAGGCCGGAACGTACAGACGGCCCCTGGCCCTGCCGGATCCGGAGGGCCGTCCCCACGTGCTCTACGAGCAGGAAATCGGCTTCGCGGCGGGCGCGCTGTGGTTCGCCGCTCCGGCGGACACCACGGCCCTGCCGGCCGGGGAGTGGCTGCAATATGAGTAGACGCGGTTTCACGCTGATCGAACTGCTCATCGTGGTGGCCATTGTGGCCATCCTGGCAGTCATCGCAACGGTGAACTTCCGGCTGGCGACTGAACGCACGCTCCGCGCGGCGGACGCGGCGAACCTGCGCACGATCGGGACGGCACTGCAGAGCTACTTCGTGGACCACGGGCGCCTACCCCCCGCAGACCGCGAGGCGGGACCTTTCCCCTCCCATACCCGGGAATTCCAGGCGGCAGGCAACGGCCCGGCCGCGGGCGGGTCCTGGGACGGCGTGCCCTGGCTTCTGCACGAGCAGGGATACGTCTCCGACTGGCGGACGCTGTTCACCCCGAAGTACCTTCGTCTATACGAGGGCGGCACCACGCTCCGTGGAGACCAGCCGCGTTACCACAATTTCCGCTACGCCTACAACAGTTCGGCACTCTCCTCCGGCGGGCACCTTGGCGGCGCGGGCAACATCGAGGGCGGCAGCGTCTGGATGGTGCGGAACCTGTGGCTCGGGCCGAGGCAGGGGTTCTACGGGGGCTCCTATCCGCTGCACCCGGCGGACTTCGAGTTCCCCTGGGGCGAGGGTCAGTGGGAAGGCAGGCTGGAGCATGCCCTTTACGCGGACATGACAGTGCGGCTCGTGGTGGGCGGGACGGACAAGCGCCCGGAGGAGTCGGAGCCATGACACGGCCCGTGCTCCGCCTGATTGCCGCCGCTTTCGCGTTCTGCCTGGCCGTGGCGCTGCCTGCGGCATCGGGGGCAGGACCGCCGGAGCGCGTCGTCTCCACGTCGCCCGCGCTGACGGAAATGGTTTTCGCCCTGGGCGCGGGAGGCAGGCTGGCGGCCGTGTCGGATTATTGCAAGTGGCCCGAGGAGGCCACGGAAAAGCCCCGCACCGGCGGACTCTTTGACACAAACGTGGAGCGCCTCATGGCACTCCGGCCGGACCTCGTGCTGCTGACGCCCTACCACAGGGAGCTGCAACCGCGCCTGCGCAACGTTTCCATCCCCTCCGAGACGATCCCGGCGGAGAACGTGTCCGAAATCCTGGCGGCCATCGAGCAATTGGGGGAATTCTTCGGTGCGCGGGAACGGGCCGCCAGCCTCACCGCGGATATACGCGGGCGCCTCGAACAGCTTGAGAAGGCCGCTCCCCCGCCGGAGGATCGCCCGCGCGTCCTGCTGTTCCTCGGCACGGAGGAGAGCACACTCTCCAACGCGATGGGCGTGGGACCGGGTACGTTCCTTGACGAGATGCTCAGGGCCGCGGGGGGGCGCAATCTGCTGGAGAACGCCCGTGCGCCGTACCCACAGCTCTCCGTGGAGGCGATCATCCGCACGCCGCCGGACGTGGTTGTCTTTCTGGGTGGTGAGCCGTGGGAGAGCGAGGAGGAGCAAGCCCGCGCCGAACGCATGGCACGCCAGCGCTGGAACGCACGTCTGGGCTATGTGACGGAGGACTTCCCCCGGTTCATCTTCCTCCGCGGGGGACACCCGCAGATACCCGGCCCCTCCTTCATTGACTATGCGGAGTGGCTGGCTGGGAAGCTCTCTCCGGAATCGCCCGCAGGGTCATGAGCACGCCGCTGCTGGAAGCGCAAGGTGTGCGGTTCTCCTACGACGGCAGGACCCCGGTGCTGCCGGGGACGGACTTTGCCCTGCGCGAGGGCGACTTCGTGGGCCTGATCGGTCCGAACGGTGCCGGGAAATCCACGCTGCTGCACGTCCTGAGCGGCTGGCTGCGCCCCTCGGCGGGGAAGGTGCGCCTGGCCGGCAGGCCACTCCGTGACTATACAGCACGGGATCTGGCACTGCACATCGCGGTGGTCCTGCAGCGCGAGGAACACACGTTCGCCTTCAACGTGCTGGACCTTGTTCTCATGGGGCGATTCGCGCACGGCGCGGGGACGCTCGGCTTTGAGTCGGAAGCGGACCGGGGGATTGCGCTGGAGGCCCTCGCGCAGGTGGGACTTGAAGGCTTCGAGAACCGGCGCGCCTCCGAGCTGTCCGGCGGCGAGTACCAGCGGCTCGCCATCGCACGTGCCCTGGCGCAACAGTCGCCCATCCTGCTGCTGGACGAGCCGACGGCGTCCCTCGACCTCGCGCACCAGCGTCATCTGTACAGCCTGCTGGACAGGCTGAACCGGGAGGAGGGCCGCACCATCCTTGTCGTGTCGCACGACATCAACGCGGCGGCGGCCTGGTGCCGGGAGCTTGCGCTGCTGCAATGCGGGGAGGTGGTGCGCCGCGGCGGGCCGCGCGAGCTGCTCCGGCCGGAGGTGCTGGAAGAGGCTTATGGCGTGCCCGTCGCGGTGGGGGAACTCGAGGGCGGGCAGCCCCTTGTGGCGGTGCGGCGATGAGCAGCCCCACCCCGGACAGGAGCCAGGCACGCCGGACGGCCCTGTGGTGGGCGCTGCTGGCGGTGGCATGGCTTCTTGTGCTCGGGCTGGCTCCCCTTGCAGGTGCGGCGGAGATCTCGCTGCCCCGCGCGCTCGGATTCGGAGTGCCGGAAGGCGAATTCAACCCGGACGCCCAGATTCTCTTCCACTCCCGCCTGCCAAGGGTGCTGTTCGCGCTCGTGGCAGGAGGGCTTCTTGCGCTGTCCGGTGCCGTCTATCAGGCGATACTGCGCAACGACCTGGCGGATCCCTACGTGCTCGGCGTATCGGGCGGAGCGGGGTTCGGTGCGTTGCTCGTCCTGACGCTGGCCCCCGCTGCCGTGGTGGCATTCCTGTTGCCGGCCGCGGCGTTCGCCATCGCAGCGGCAGCGGTGCTGCTGATATACGGAATGAGCCGATGGCGCGGGCCGCATACCCCACCGGCCACGTTTCTCCTGGCCGGTATTACACTGAACCTTCTCTTCGGCGCGGGCATCCTGCTGACGCAATATCTAAGCGACCCCTACCAGACCTTCCGCATGATCCGCTGGCTGATGGGCGGCGTGGACGTCGGCTCCTATCGGGTGGTGGCGTTCGTGGCGGGCGTGGGCGGAGCGGCGTCGCTCGTGATCGTGTGGCGGGCGCGGCATCTGGACCTGCTGAGCCTTGGCGAGCAGACGGCGCACCACCTCGGCGTCCCGGTGGCCTCCACGCGCCGGCTGGCGCTTTTCGGCGCCTCACTTGTGGCAGCGGTGGTGGTGGCCTATGCGGGCCCGATTGGCTTCGTCGGCCTGATCGTGCCGCACCTGCTCCGGCTGGTGGTGGGACCGGACAACCGGGTGCTGCTGGTGGCGTGTCTGCTGGGCGGAGGCGTGTTCCTTGCGCTTTGCGATACACTGGCGCGGACGGTGCTCGCGCCCACCGAACTCCCAGTCGGCGTGGTGACGGCTTTCACCGGCGCTCCGTTCTTCCTCTGGCTGCTCTTCCGGAAGGTCTGAGGCGCCTCGAGTCAGGCGGTTGGCTCGCTGTGGTAGAACTCATCCAAGAACCGGCGGATGATTGCCTGCTCGATGCGGCCCTTTCGCCGTGCCGGTGCCGGGATACGAACGATCAGGAGGATTTTTCCCGCGTCCGGAATCCGAACGATCACGCGGGGGTCAAGGTTCGGCGTTTCCAGCGCGTGTTTTCGCGTAACGCCAAGCATGTGCTTCTTCGAGTCCTCCAGGTAGCCCGATACTTCGTCCATGCAGGCTCGCAGCAGGATTTCCTCCGCCTGCTTCCAATTCTCCTCCGCCTTGAGGGGTACCTGGAACGTGTGTCCCACGTACTCATCTGTATATGTTTCGTTGATGATCGAGTTGTTCAGGAAAAGTGCGTTCGGCAGGACGACAGCGCGGCCGGTGTGCTGGTGGGTGAGCTGCCCCGGTCCGATTTCCATGATGGTGGTGGACATGAGCGTTTGGTCTATCACGTCGCCACGCATGCCGGAGACCTCGATCCGGTCGCCGACCTTACACTGGCCGGAGATCGTTCTGTAGAGGCCGCCGCTCAGGCAGAGGATCAGTTCCTTCGTGGCGATGACCACGGCGCCGACGATGACGACGAGGGATAGGGCGAAGGTCCGCAATTCGTCCGCCCAGATGAAGGCAAGACCGACTATCGTAAAGATGAGCGCCCCGTTGCGAACGTTGACGACGATGCGCCGGCGCAACTCCGCCGGGTACACCTCCCTGGCTGTCACCCGCGCCAGAATCAACGTCTTGAGCACGTACACCACCACGAACAGAATGACTGTGATGAAAATCTTGTCGAGTTCCTGCAGCATCGTGCCACGCCCCTCCTGAGTGTGGGCGTCTCGCGTGTGGGCAGAG
>SLOM01000048.1 GCA_007132505.1 Candidatus Sumerlaeota bacterium | reverse complement strand
TCCAGTGCCCGTGTGCTTCTCCACCAGCGCTCCGGGCTGGAAAGCCGTGGCCCGGCACTCACCTCACTTCGCCGGCTTGCGGCGCCCGCCTGCCTTGCGCTTGGAGGGGCCCGCCTTGCGTTTCGCTTCCAGCAGCTCGTCCGCTTCCTCCCTCGTCACGGCCTGCGGGTCTGTTCCCTTGGGGAGGGTGGCGTTTGTCTTGCCGTCGCTCACGTAGGGCCCGTACCGGCCGTCCAACACCTGCACGGTCCTGTCCTCCTTGTCCTTGCCGAGTTCCTTCAGCACCGTCTTTGCGGCCTGCTGGCGGCCTCGCGTCTGCTTCGGTTCGGCCAGCAGCTCCAGCGCCCGCTGCAGCGTAATCGTATAGATGTCGTCTTCCTCTTTCAGCGAGCGTAGTTCCTTGCCGTGCGCCACGAAGGGTCCGTAGCGCCCCTTTGCGGCCCGGACCGGCTCGCCCGTGTCCGGATGCGGACCGAGTTCCCGTGGAAGTGACAGGAGCCGGAGCGCCTCCTCCAGCGTCACCGTCTCCACGTTCATGCCCTTCTCCAGGCTGGCTCGTTTGGGCTTGGGGGCCTTCTTGTCCTTCGGCTTCTCGCCGAGCTGCACATAGTCCCCGAAGCGGCCGGTGAGTGCATAGACAGTCTCCCCTGTCTCCGGGTCCTCCCCCAGCACCCGTGGCCCCTCCTCCTTCTGTGCGAAGAGCCGGCGCACCTGCTCCATGTCAAGATCCGCCGGCGCCACGTCCGCCGGCACGTCCGCGCCCATGCTGCCGTTGTCGCCCTTCACCAGATAGGGGCCGAACTTGCCGACGCGCACCGTGATCAGCTCGCCGCTTTCCGGGTCCTCGCCAAGTGGCACCCGCGGGAAATCAATACGGTCCTTCTTCTGCTCGACCAGTGCGTCCAGTCCCGGCCGGCCGCTCTCGCCGAAATAGAAGGAGCGCAGGTGCTCAACCCAGCTCCGTTTGCCCTCGGCGATCTGGTCCAGCTCCTCCTCCATCCGTGCCGTGAACTTGATGTCCACGTATTCGCCGAAATGCTCCCGCAGGAGGTTCGTCACCACCATCGCCGTGAACGTTGGCACCAGCTGCCCGCTCTTGTTCACGCTCACGTAGCCGCGGTCCTGAATCGTTCCGATGATCGAAGCATAGGTGGACGGCCGGCCGATGGACTCCTCCTCCAGCTTCTTTACGAGCGACGCCTCTGTATAGCGCGCCGGAGGTTGTGTCTCGTGTTTCTTCGGCTCCAGCTTTTCCAGCCGCATCGCTTCCTTGTCCGGCGACCCGCCGGGGGCGTATATCTTCTGCCCTTCACGAAGGTCCGGCAGCACCGTCTCCTGGTCACCCAGTTCCGAGGCCGGATCGTCGCTCCCCTCCACGTAGGCCCTCAGGAATCCTGGAAACAGGATGCGTTTCCCGGCCGCTGTGAAGATGGCTTCCTTCCCCTCGCCGCTCCGGGCGATGATCTCCACGCTGGTTCGCCGGAGCTTTGCGTCGGGCATCTGGCTCGCCACCGTCCGCTTCCAGATCAGCTCGTAAAGCGCCAGTTCGTCCTTTGCCAGATAGTTCCGCAGCTGGGCCGGCTTGCGGTGGATCTCCGTGGGGCGGATGGCCTCGTGTGCCTCCTGGGCGCTCCGTTGCTTCGTCCTGTACTGACGCGGTCCCCCGGCGTAGTCAGCCCCGTACGTCTCCCGGATGACATCCTGCGCATCGCCAAGCGCCTTCTTCGACAGCGTCACACTGTCCGTACGCATGTAGGTGATCAGGCCGACACGCTCCCCCCCGCCGAGGTCCACGCCCTCGTAAAGCTTCTGGGCGATCTGCATGCTCCGCCGCGCCGGCAGCCGCAGCTTCCGCCAAGCCTCCTGCTGAAGTGTCGAAGTAATGAATGGCGGGGCCGGACGCTGCGACGCAGGCTTCTCCTCCACGCGGCGCACCTCCCATGGCAAAGCCTCCTCCAGCCGCGGGAGCATCCTGTCCGCCGTCTCCTCCGTCAGCAGCAGAACCTTGTCGCTCGTCAACTTGCCCGTTGCCGGGTCGAAGTCCTTGCCTGTCGCGAGCCTCTTCCCGCCGGCCGAAACCAGCGTCGCCTTGAACGCGCTGCCAGCCTCCGGACCGATCAGCGCCTCCATGTCCCAGAACTCGCCCGAGCGGAAACGCCGGCGCTCCTCTTCCCGCTCCACGATCAGCCGCACCGCCACGGACTGCACCCGCCCCGCGCTCAGGCCCGGCTGGACCTTGCGCCAAAGCACCGGAGAGAGCCGGTAACCAAAGAGCCGGTCCAGCACACGCCGGCCTTCCTGCGCATGCACCAGATGCTCGTCCACCTCCCGGGCATTAGCCAGTGCTTCCTTGATCGCCTCCCGTGTAATCTCGTGGAAGACGATCCGCTTCACCGGGACCTTCGGCCGCAAAACCTCCAGCAAATGCCAGCTGATGGACTCTCCCTCGCGGTCCTCATCCGTTGCCAGGAGCAGCTCATCCGCGCCCTTCAGCGCCTTCTTCAGCGTGTCTATGTGCTTCTTCTTGGCGGCGGAGACCACGTAGACCGGCTCGAAGTCCTTGTGCACGTTCACCGCAAGGTCCGCCCACGGCTCGGAGCGGTACCTCTCCGGCAACTCCTTCCGTGCCGCCGGCAGGTCCCGCACGTGCCCGAACGAGGCCTCCACGCGGTAACCCTTCCCCAGGAAACGCTCAATCGTCCGCGCCTTGGCGGGAGATTCCACGATGACCAGTGATGCCATGATCCCTCCATGCAGTCCGGCGGTGCCAGGGCCCCGCCCTCGCCGCGCAAAGCGGCCCTTCGGGACCACCCGTCCGGATAGCCCCGCAAAACGGACCCTAGCCAACGGGAAATGCATTGCTCCGTGGCAAGCCAAATAGCACCCGGCCGCCAGTCCCTGATCGGCAGATGTTCTTCTCCGGGAGGGGCCCACGATCCGCGCAAACAGAGAGGGGCGGGCGCCCTGCGGAAAAATCGGCGTGTGGTGTTGTTTCGCGCTTGACGGCGGGGTGGTGGTTGGGGCTTATCGCCCGCCGCTGCGGTGGTGGCGGCCCGCATGGTTGGGGCGCCCGGGCCGCGGCGGAGGGTTTCCGAAAAAAGCTCCCTTGGCGGTGTGGTTTGCCGCTTGACTT
>SLOM01000273.1 GCA_007132505.1 Candidatus Sumerlaeota bacterium | reverse complement strand
TAGGCGTCGAGCAGGGTCTCAGTTCCGGTCAGGGCCAGCTCCTCCCGCACCACATCATAAAGCCGTTCCGCTCCGCGTGTGTTCGTCTGGAAAAAGGACCCGAGTGAGACGAGGAAGCGGAACTCGCCAAGCCGCTCCTCAAGGGTGCTCTCCCCGATGGTCTCGTATATCTTGTCGGCCTGTGCGACGTCGCTACGGGCTGCATTCCGCCCCCAGGCAAGACCCGTTAGCGACGGCTCCGCGGTGAAGAGCGCCCGCTGAAAGGCGTCGAAGTCAATTTCCCGGTCCGAGGTGAGAAGCAAGCCCAGCAAACCGCGCGTAGCGGTGCAGTGCCGGACGACCAGCTGGCGCAGTGTCCCCCTGTGGATACGCGGGTCCCAGGCGCTCACGCCCTGCCGTTCCCCTTCGGCAACAGCCGCCCTCAGCAGACGCTCGACCGATTCCGGGGCAAGCCAGCAGCGCTCCACGTCCAGGATTTCCTTCCAGTTGCCCGGCTTGTGGAATCCACCCACCAACCTCCCCATCTCGTTGCGGGCGAAGGTGAACTCCATCTTGTTCCGGTAGCGCCACGTGTCCGGACTGGGGAGGACAGGCTGCACCGGGATGGTGTCGGCATCAGGGAGCTGGCGCAATGCATCGCGGACAATTCGCTCCTTCCAGCCCCGCTGCACCTCGATTGGGAGATGCTGCCAACTGCAGCCACCGCATATCGTGAAGAGCGGACAGACGGGTTCGATACGTTCCGGAGCGGGCTCGATCACCTCCAGCAGCTTCGCCTCGGCGTAGTTCTTCTTGGACTTCGAAATCCTGATCCGGGCCCTGTCGCCCGGCGCTCCGTGGCGCGTAAAGACAACAAACCCCTCATGCCGTGCGACTGCTTCGCCTCCATAGGCAAGCGAGTCAAACTGCACCTCGAGAATGCTCCCCTTTTTCGGCCGGGGCGGCGTCGTTGAATTCGGCAAGGAAGACTTCCGCAGTGAGGACATAAGCTCCAGAAAATGAGATACTGTCTAGCCGGTGGCCGACTGCGCCAGGGGGAATTCGGATTCCGTGGCCGGGGCCGGGCCCGCGATGACCTCCCGGATGGGACGCAGAGTGACGCGCCAGTCCGACTGCTCGAGAGCAATCTCCCGCGCCCGGCGCGACAACTCAGCGCATTTCCCCGGGTCTGCCATCAACTGACGCAGGGCCCGCGAGAACTCATTCTCGTCCAGCAGCAGGATCGCCTCCCGTGCGCGCGCATCGAGCCCCCGCGCACCAATCTCCGTCGAAAGCACAGGCAGTCCTGACGCCATATAGTCGAACATCTTCAGGCTCGTCCCCGAGCCGGTCAGCATGGGATTGAGTGCGAAGTCACTCGTGGAAAGCAGGAAATTCTTCACGTCCTCGGACACCATGCCCATCAGCAGAACGTTTCCGGGCACGTGCTGTCCCCAGAACCAGCCACAGACCGACCCGACCAGCAGAAACAGCACACGGGGGTGCTGGCGTGCCATGCCATCAATGATCAGCCGTGCCGCTTCGTGATTGGGTGGATGTCCCGACCCCAGGAAAATGGCAACGTAGTCCCGCGTAAGCCCCACCCTGCGCCGCAGGCCGCGCTTCTCCTCTTTCGGGAGCACGGAGGCCCGCTCGCAATCCACACCGTTCGGGGCAACGAAGGCACGTTCTTCAATCGAGGGCGCCAAGGCGATGAGATCCTGCCGATTGTCCCCGGACACACAGAAAATGGCACGCGAGCGCCTGCAAGCCCGTGCTTCTGCCTGCCGGATGCGATTCACGACCGCCCGTGCCGGGAAGCTCTTTCTGTAGAGCGCCGCCTTCAGCTCGTACTCCGTGTTCAGCGAATCAAAATACAGTGACCGGCCTCGCGGCAGATTTCGCGTGACCGGCTCAAGATAAGGGTGGATGAGCAGGACGCCCTTGGAGAACCGCAGCTCCCGCCGCAGGACGCGGCGCAGTTGCGGCGTCAGCCAGCGCGTGAAGAGCATCGCGGACGCGTCGTCCGCCGTGCAGCCGCACACCTGGGCCAGCACCGCATCCGCCCACCTGTGCAGCACGGTGCGCGGGACATCCAGCTCCTCGACGGCGGGGGAGGGCTGCTCCCGCCTCCCCTCCTTCTCGCGCGTGAGCGTCAGTATGGTGACGGCCTGACCCTCCCGGGCCAGCTCCCGCGCCACGGCGTCTATACGCACCTGGCCGCCCTGTTGTGCTGGAAGCACGGGAAAGTCATTCAGGATTACGATGCGCCGGCGCGACGTCTTGAGCGTGTAGATGTCCGCGACCGCCTCACCAATCTTCCTCCAGCTGAAGCGCTCCTCGGCAAGCTCCCTTCCCGCCTCGCCAAGCGCCCGTGCCCGGAGCGTGTCCCCGAGGAGTTCCTCGAGTCCCTCCCGCAGTTCCTCCGGTCTGCGGACAAGGGCGTGCCGGTCATTCTCGAGGTCCAATCCGCGTGCGCCATGCGGCGTGGTCAGGATGGGCAATCCCGCCGCCAGGTAATCGAGCATCTTCAGATTGGTGCCACTGCCGGAGAGCATCGGATTGAGCGCCACGTCGCACCCCTGGAGCAGCGCCAGCCGCTCACGCTCACCGATCATCCCGAGCAGGCGGACATTGGGTGGGTGGGCCACCCCACCAAAGCCCTCGCAGACCTTCCCCGCGACAAGAAAGTCCACCTCCGGTATGCCCGGAGCAAGTGTCTCCATGATGAGCGCCGCGGCCTCGAGGTTCGGCGGGTGGAAGCTGCCGATGAAGAAGCAGGCGGGACGGGCGGAGCGTATATCCAGCAGGGCTCGGGCCGCCTCCCGTTCCGTCACGTTGCGGCAGGGCGTGACCGCCTCCACGTCCACGCCGTTCGGCACGATGGCGATTTTGCCTCTGTCTATACCATAGAGCGAGACAAACTCCTCAGCGTCGGCGCCACTGCAGGCCAGCACCAGGTCGCTCTCGCGCACCAACTGCCGCTCGAGACGCCGCACCCAGCGCACCGCGGCCCAGCCCTGCGGCGTTCCGCCGAACATGTCCCGGGCCATCTTCGATTCCACGTTGTACGAATTATAGACAAGGTACTGGCCCGGCTTGCGCCGGCGGGGGAGAAGCGGCAGCAGAAAGGGGCTCTCGTGCGTCACGATGTCCGCCCCCGAGGTCACCCGGCGGGCAAGCTCCACCAGTTCGCGATGGTACTTCCCCACGAGCGAACAGACCAGCCCGCTGCACTCACGGAACCCCGCCAGCCGGTCCAGCGCAACGTGTGCGCGGTGATAAAGCCGCGTCTTCGGGCAACGGTGCTCCCGAAAGCGCTCGTGATGGTCCAGCGTCTGCGCCGCCTCGTGCGAGTGCGTGGGCGAGGCCATCTCCACCTCGAAGCCATGCTCCGCAAGGTGCATGGCGATGTGGTACAGCCGGAGTTCCCCTCCCGAGCGCGGTGGCGTGAAGGCCGGAAAGAAAGAGAGAACGCCAGCTTTCTTCATTACCGCTTGGGCGCTGGCGGAGACAAGGAGAGGAACTCAACCGCTCCATGCCGCATCAGATGATCGCACAGTACGAGGGCCGCCATGGCCTCCACAAGGGGCACGGCCCGGGGGAGCACACACGGGTCGTGGCGTCCCCGTGGCATCAGCTCCACTTCCTCGCCCTTCTTGTTCACCGTCTTCTGCGGACGGAGGATCGTGGCAACGGGCTTGAAACCGACGCGCAGGAAGATGTGCTCGCCGTTGCTGATACCTCCCTGGATGCCTCCCGACCGGTTCGTGCGGGTCCCCACGTACCCCTCGTCCGCCATGTAAAACAGGTCATTATGCTCGCTTCCGCGCATGTACGTGCCGGAAAGCCCGGAGCCCACCTCGAAGGACTTGCTCGCGGGCAGCGACATCATGGCCTTGGCCAGGTCCGCCTCCAACTTGTCAAAGATGGGCTCGCCGATTCCCCCCGGGATGTCCCGGATGATGCAGTCCACCGTCCCTCCCACGGAATCGCCCTGTTTCTTCACCTCGGAGATGCGCTCAATCATGCGTTCTGCCGTGGGTCCGTCCGGGCAGCGGACGATGTTGGCGTCCACATCGCTCTCCGTGAGCTTGTCGAACTCGGGTGGCGGCGCCTCGATGTCCTGCACGCGCGAGACCCAGGAGACGATTTCTGCGCCCAGTGTCAGCCGCAGGACCTTGCGCGCGATGGCACCCGCTGCCACGCGGCCGATGGTTTCCCGGGCAGAGGCCCGTCCGCCTCCCCGCCAGTTCCTGATGTGAAACTTTGCGTCGTACGTATAGTCGGCGTGGCTCGGGCGATAGACGTCCTTGAAGGGCTCATAGTCGCTGGCCCGTGCGTCCTTGTTGTGCACCAGGAGGGCGATCGGTGTGCCCAGTGTGAGGCCCTCGAAGACACCCGAGAGGATCTCGCACCGGTCCTCCTCCGCGCGAGCCGTCGTGATGCGGGATTGTCCCGGCCGGCGCCGGTCAAGGTCGTGCTGTATCTCCTCCGCTGTAATGGGCACTCTTGACGGACAACCGTCCACCACCACCCCCACGGCTCCGCCGTGGCTCTCTCCAAACGTGGTAATGCGGAAAAGGGTTCCAAAGGATGAGGACATGCTTGGTGCTGACACCTCGAAGTGTAGTGGCCCAAGTATGGCGGCCAGAAACCGCAAAGCTAGGAACCCTCGGCGAAGCGCGGCAACGGAAAGCTGCCCATGCGGAGCGGCGCCATGGTCTCGGAGCGCAAACACCCGCCGATTCCTGCCCCGGCCTTCCCAATTGCCCTCCGCGCGGAGGGTCGCGCAGATGTCTGTCCAAATCCGACTCGGGAGAGGAACCAAAGGGCGATGTCCAGCGATGGCACCATGGTGGAGGAACGGCCGCTCCGGCGGACGAGCCGGACCAGAGCCGTCGTCCGCTGGATTCGCCAGCACGACGAGTCGTGGCTCTTCGTCGCCGGCTATGTCACCCTCGCCGTCGTCCTGTCCATATGGATCAGCCTGTTCTGGCTGGTGGCCGTGGTGGGCGTGCACTTCGTGTTCGAGCTTGTCCGGCAGGCCCCCCGATTCCCCGGCAGGGGAGAGGTTGCAGCCGAGGCCCTTTGGGAGGTGAAGCTCGACATCGCCCTGGTGATCCTGGCGGTTGTCGTTGGGCTCTACATGGAGTTCGTCCTCGGCATCCTCGGCCTGCGGTCCGCCGGGCAGCTCGGTGCCGCCATCAAGGGCGGTTCACGCGTTGCCGCCTGGCAGGGCGCCATCCGCGGGATCCTCCTTTCCGTGGACGACGCCCTCCTGGTGGCACGCTCCTTCATCATGCGCGGCGAGACCACGCCGTGGAGAGAACCCGCCCACACCACCCCCAGGGAGCCGGAGGCACTCCACCGGGGCCCCACCCTCTCCCTTCACCAGCGCTGGACCCTCGGGGACTGGTTTTCCCTGATTCTGCTGGCTGCAAGCACCATGCTCGCCCTTCTCGCTCCCCTCCTGACCGATCACAGCCTGCAAACTGCGCTTGAAACCATGATCAGCGAGATGCGTCCATTGCCCTAACGATAACAGGGGGAAACCCCCAGGATAAGGGAGGGCCAAGCAATGATGCCCGATCAGGCAAGAGAGCTGCTCCGGAATGAGAAGAAGTTCCTCATGCGGGTCCTGAAGGACTTCAGCCCCGAGCACGCGGATTTCGCCCCTGCGGCCGGCATGATGACCGTGTCACAGCAAATCCGCCACATCGCAGAAACCATGTCCTGGTTCCGAAAGGGCGCCTTCGAGGGCACTTTCGACATGGACTTCGAGAGGCTCGAAGGACGCCTCCGCGAGCCGGTCACCATCGAACAGGCCCTGGCGGAACTCGAGCATGCCTACGAAGACTATGACAGCTTCCTCGCCGGCTGCACCCCGGAGGACCTGGCAGAGCCCATGGCTCCGAACCCGGTCTTCGGGGAGCTTCCCCGCCTGGTGGTGTTCAGTGCTCAGACGGACCACACGGCGCACCATCGCGGGGCACTCACCGTCTATCTGCGGATGCTCGGGGTGAAGCCGGAGTTGATCTATACGTAGGGTCCCGGCGGGGTCATTGCCGCCACAGGTCCCGCATGTCCTGCAGCCCTGCCCGGAGGATCTGCTTCCGGTCGTGCAGGACGAGATTGTGGCAGTTGCGGCACGGGTTGGGCCGTATGCCATTACGCAGGTCTTCCCGGAGCTTGCGCCAGGACTCGCCGTTCCACAGGTCCCCGAAGTCGTCCTTCGTCAGGTCCCCGACTGCGCCTTCGGTCCAGAAGCAGCAGAACTTGATCTCGCCCTTCACGGTGACGTGAATCTGGTGCATGATGTTGTCGCAGTGATACCGGGGGCGCCTGCCGTTGCTTGTGCCATTCTGCGGTGTGCGCTGTCTATCCGTCCCGGCGGCCGTAATCGCCCCGTAACTCCCGCCCTCGGTGCCGCGCTCGTCCACGTCAACGCTCATGGGCAGCCAGTCTATACGGATATTGTGGCGCCGGGCATGCTTGCGCGCACGCGATATCGCCGCCCTGCAGGCGTCCATGTCCTTCACCCGCGCCTCGTCCATCAGCTTGTTGTAGGGGTACATGTTCTGGAAGATGACGACGTTGGCGCCCGCCTCGGCGGCCAGATCCACGATCTGCTCCACCTCGCCGATGGTGTCCTTCATCAGGCATGAGATGAAGTTCACCACGGGGAAGGGCGCGTTCGTGCGGCGCTTCGCCTCGTTGAGTTCGCGCAGGTTTGCCCGCACCTCCTCGAAGCCGGCCCGCAGGCGCCACTTCTCGAAGGTCTGCTTCGTCCCCCCGTCAATGCTGACGTTGAGGAGCATCGGCCCCAGCCCTGCCAGCTGGTTCACCATCCCGAGCTTCTTCCACAATGTGGCGTTGCTGATCACCGAGGGCGTTGCCCCGGCGCTGGTCACGATGCGCAGGATCTCCATGATGTCGGGGTGAAGAAACGGTTCGCCGTTGCCCGCCAACCCGACGTAGGTGGCGTCCCGGAACCAAGGCACAAGGTTGCGGATAGCCTCGATGGGAATGTGCCCGGTGTTCTTGGGGATGTCGGGGTTCTCGCGCGGACAGTGGGGGCACTTGAGGTTGCAGAAGTCGTTCACCTCGAGGTGGATGCGAAGCGGCCGGGCGCGCACCTCCGAGCGGCTGAACAGCTTGTCCACCGTGGAGAGCATGGTGTTGTATAGACGGCGGTAGGGCCGGTCGAAAACGCTCACTGCCTTCGGGTGCCTTCTCCTTCAGGGAGGTCTCCGGTACGGCTGGGGTCCTCCGCAGAGTCCAGCTCTCTTGCCGCGGAGCGATTCGGGGGCCAGTATTGCTCCACCGGACCCCGGACGATCCACTCGCACAGCTCCCGCTCCGGAGCAACCATGCGCCGCGTCCAGCCCGCCAGCAGCGTCCCCGCCAGTTCCTCCGCCTCCGCCTGCTCTCCCCGCACCGCCATCAGGGCGGCCCGGCGCACATGCAGCCGGACGGTGTCCTCCGTCAGTGGAATTTCCCCACCCGGAAGCTCCAGATCGGGATCGTCCCTCACAAGGAGTGACTCAAGGAACACCTCCACTGCTTCCATGGCCTCTCCGGCCGGGGGCGCGTCGGTCCCGTTTGCATGCGGGGCGGTCAGGCGCCGTGCGGAGACGGGGTCCCCCTGACGGAGCAGGTAACGCGCGCCCTCCGCTGCCTCCCCAGCATCCAGCCGGGCCTCCTCCTCCGCCAGCATGGCCCAGAGCTGGGCCGCATCGCGGTGATTTCCCCGGTTGGTGGCGCTCCGGGCGGCCCGCAGCAGGAACCAACCGCGGAAATCTCCGTCCGGAGAGTGGCCAAGGTATATCCGAGCGAGCTCCAGCAGTTCGTCCTGGTGCCCAAGGCCCTCGAAGGCCCGGGCGCGATACCAGAGCACCTCCCCATACCCGTCATCCCCCGGCTCCATCCAGGCCAGCAGCATCTCAGTACTGCGAAGAAGCCCCTCCCACTCGTCCTCGCCGGCGGCTGCATCAAGCACCGACAGGTAGGAGTCCATGTCGCCGGGATTGAACTCGTCCTCCGTGCGGGGAATGTCCAGCCGGACGGACTCCTGTTCAGTCTCTGCTGGGGAAGGGAGGGTGAAGACGTCCTGCAGGCGCAGGCCCTCGGCCCGCAGTTCCGGAGGGAACAGGAGCAGCATGGCCCCGCAGAAAAGCGCGAGCCGCCACGCTCTCTTGGCGGGCGGCCCGGCACTCACGGCGAATTCGTTCCGATGCATGGCAGCGGGCAGGTCAGCCAGGGACCTGCTTCGGCCCGTCGAGAATGTCTCCGAGCCTCGGGGCTTTCTTCTTGGAGGACTCCTCCTCCAGTTCCTTTTCGTCCTTCTGCCCCGGGGGCGGCGAGGAATCCTTGTTGAAGAGCGGCGGAAGCGGCTCGCCCTTGATGATGGCCTCAAACTCTGGGCCGGTCAGCGATTCCCGCTCCATCAGCGCCTGGGTCACGGCGTCCAGCACGTCGCGGTGTTCCCGCATGATCTTCAGCGCCGATTCGTGGGCCTCGTCAACGAGCAGCTTCACTTCCTCGTCAATGATCCGCGCCATCTCCTCGGAGTAATGCTTCTCCTGATTGCCAAGGTCGCGCCCGAGGAAAACGTTGTGGTGGCTGTCGCCAAAGGTCCGCGGCCCGAGGCGCTCGCTCATGCCCATCTCACAGACCATGCGGCGCGCGAGGCTCGTTACCCTCATCAGGTCGTTGCCCACGCCGGTGCCGAATTCGCCCTCCACGACCTCCTCGGCGGCCAGACCACCCAGCCCGTAGACGAGCTGCGCCTTCAGGTCGGACTTCGTCCGGTTGAAGCGCTCCTCGCCCGGCAGCACGGCGGTCAGCCCAAGGCTTCGTCCGCGCGGGATGATTGTGATCTTGTGTACCGGGTCGCACCCGGGTGTGTAGTAGGCCGCCAGTGCGTGTCCCGTCTCGTGGATGGCGGTCATCTTCTTCTCGGTCGGACTGATGACCATGGAGCGCCTCTCCGGGCCCATCATCACGCGGTCCTTTGCTTCCTCCATGTCCCGCTGGTCCACGTGGCTCTTGTTCTGGCGGGCGGCGAGCAAGGCCGCCTCGTTCACAATGTTGGCCAGATCGGCGCCCGAGTAACCCGGCGTGCCCTTGGCGATGGACTTCAGGTCCGTGTCCGGAGCGAGCTTCACGTTCTTGGCGTGCACGCGGAGGATCTTCTCCCGGCCCTGCACGTCCGGGAAGTCCACAGTCACCTGCCGGTCAAACCGCCCGGGGCGGAGCAGCGCCGGGTCCAGCACATCCGGCCGGTTCGTGGCGGCCACGAGGATGACTCCCTCGTTCGCCTGGAAACCGTCCATCTCCACCAGCAACTGATTGAGCGTCTGTTCGCGCTCGTCATGTCCGCCGCCAATGCCCGCGAACCGGTGGCGTCCCACAGCATCAATCTCGTCCATGAATACAAGGCAGGGCTTGTTCTTCTTCGCCTGCTCGAACAGGTCGCGCACACGGCTGGCGCCGACGCCGACGAACATCTCGACGAAGTCAGAGCCCGAGATGGAGAAGAACGGAACACCCGCCTCCCCGGCCACCGCTCGCGCCAGAAGGGTCTTTCCTGTTCCGGGGGGTCCGTAAAGCAATACGCCCTTGGGGATCTTCCCACCGAGGCGGCTGAACTTCTTCGGGTCCTTCAGGAACTCCACAAGCTCTTGGAGCTCCTCCTTTGCCTCATCCACTCCTGCCACGTCGTCGAACGTGACCTTGACCTGTCCCTCGGCGACCATCTTCGCCTTTGACTTGCCGAAGGACATGGCCTTGCTGCCCGAATTTTGAATCTGGCGGATGAAGAGGAACCACAGCGCCAGGATGAGGATCATGATCGGCAGGATCGTCAGCATGAGCGTCGTGGCAAATCCGCCGGGTTCCTTGGCGTCATAAGCCAGCACACGCGTCTCCCGCATTGCACTGAGGACCTGATCTGCCTGCCGCGGCGCATAGGTCGCCTCAAAGGGGATGAAATCGCTCTCGGAGACGCCGCTCTCCAACTGCTTGTCCGGGAACACCTCGAGCACCTTGCCGGCCAGCACCTTGCCCTCCACTGATCCATTGCTGTCCATGATCTCACGGAAGGCCGGATTGGACCTCTGGCCCTCGACGTGGGTCTCCCGGGCCAGTTCAAGGAACTCGGCGGTGGTCAGCTTCAGTGGCTGGGGTCGCTCCATCAGCCGGAAGGCCAACAGGATCACCACCACGAAAATGACCAGCCAAAGCGTAACGGACTTGAAGTTATTCATTCACTCTCTCGCTTGGAGCTTGCGGCCGGACGCCGCCCGAACAGAGAAGGAGCAAGGATCGTGACACCGGCGTCCCCCTCTGGCGCAATGACCACACGGGTGTGCTTTTCCGTCAAGGGGAGAGGATTCGAACTGGACCGCCGGGTGTGACGGCTCGGCAAAACCCAAGAAACGGGCAATGCTCCCCAATCCCGGGTGGCGCGAAAGGATGCAATGCATGTTCGGGAATGGCACTCGCAGACCAATGGTCGCCACCGCCGCCGCGGCACTTCTTGCCAGCGCCCTCCTTGCCGGGGCCGCCCTCGGCCAGCCGGTGCTCTCCACGCCGGGCGAACAGATGCGGCTCGACCTCGGTGGGTCCTCCGTCCAGCCCGAGGGAAACGGCTGGCGCATTACGGCCCGCTCACTCGCCGACAATGGCACCCATCCGACGCTCAGCTTTCGCCGCTGGTGGTACTTCCAGATTGATGGCCTGGAACCCGAGCAGCCCACACCCCTCACCGTGAACGCCACAAACACGGGCTACACCGACATCATCCTGCCCGTCTGGAGCCTCGATGGCGCCCCGTTCGAGCGCCTTCCCCTCAGCGCCGTCCCCACCCGCACCGGCACCGGGCCCTACACACACACCTTCAGCGTCACCGTCCCGGAGGGTGTTTCCCAAGTCCGCCTGGCCAAGTATTTCCCCTACACCGTGCTGGACAAGGACGCCTTTCTGGCAGGCATTGAGGACCACCCCCACGTTCACATCGAATACATCGGCCAGAGCCACGAAGGCCGCGCCATCGAACGGCTCGACATCACCAACCCAGGCGTCCCGGATGACGGAAAGGAGCGCGTCTGGATCCACTCCCTCGTGCATCCAGCGGAGACCACGAGCCCCTTCGTCGTCGAGGGCTTGGTGGATTTCGTCCTCTCCGATGACCCTTACGCCCGGGCGTTGCGAAACAACGTGATCTTCAACATAGTTCCGATGGTGAATCCCGACGGCGTGGCAGTCGGCAACTACCGTGTCAGCACGCGCCGGAGCACGGCCCATCCGCATGGAGTGGACCTCGAGCGCCAGTGGGCCCACCCCTACGACTCGCCCGAGCCGGAAATCATCCCCCTGCGCGAGAGCATCGAGGAGTTCATGGGCACCGTCGCGGATCCCGCGCCCAATCCCATCCGCATTCTGCTCAACCTGCACAGCACCCACGGCGGAGGATACCCCTATCACTTCGTTCATCAGCCGATCTGGAACCAGCCAGGTGACTTCGGTGTGAATCAGGAGGTGTACGACCTCGAGATGGAGTGGGTCGCGGCGTTCCGCGCACGCAGCCCCTTCGTGGATCGCGGCACGGACGGATCAAGCATTCTGGGTGGAGCGGCGCGCCCCTTCGTGGAGTCCATGGTGTTCGACCGCTGGAGCCGCTTTCTCGAATGGACCGACCCACCCAACAACCAACCGCCCGTCATGGCCATCACCTACGAGGGCACTTACGGCTTCGGGCCCGACGGCCAGACGTGGAACACGCCGGAGGATTATCGTCTCAACGGCGAGGAGATGGCGCTCGCGATCGCCGACTTCCTCGGCATTGAGCCCGCCGACGTCCCGGCGGACGGATGGATGCTGTACTGAGGGGCCATTCCAAGGCGAAATCAGCTTCTGCACTCCCCCGTTGCCGGGCCACCATCGCCCATGCTCCGTTCCGTCGGAAGGGTTGCATCCCGCCATTTCGAGGGGGTCCGGCACGTCGGCGGGTGACCGGTGAGGCCGTGACCGCGCTCCCTCTTCGTTGCGTCGTAGCGCCGTTGCGTGCTCCTCCTTCTCATGGAACTCACGCCACGGCGCCACGGCACAACGGTGCCTGTGATGGAACCTT
>SLOM01000243.1 GCA_007132505.1 Candidatus Sumerlaeota bacterium | reverse complement strand
GCTCTTACCTGTGGGGCACGCAAAAGCGCCCCGACATCGTCAGAAGCTATTTCCTGCATCCGGACGTCCTCTATGCAAACTGACACCGTGTGTCAGACATACAGCCGCCGGAGTAATAACTGCCACGGTCGTTCCGGCGCTTGAGCCCACCGCCACGGTCAGTCGTCTGGTCCCGGTGGAAATTGCGCAGTTCGATCTGATGCCGATCGGCACGGACGAGCCCCCGCCGCGGCTCTACGCCGGGACTCCTTGCCCGGTTTCGGTGCAGATGCTCAACGCCGGGAAGCTCAGTGTGGATTCATCCTTTGACTCTACCTGCCTAATCCATGGACCGGGTGCAGGAGCTCCCCTTGTTTACGATGAGCGGATGACCGCAGGCTGTCCCGCCGGGCGGGAACTCATCACCGTCGAATTCCCTTCCATAACCTTTGCCGAGGCTGGTATCTATACAGCCACCATGACTGCCCTAGCCCCGCCGCCCGGCAAGCAGCAAACCGGGTTGCCGGATGCCGACCCGGACAACGACGTCCTGGTGTTCACGTTCGAGGTGATTGAAGCACCCACTGCCGTTGGTGAGTGGGGTGTTCTGTGATTCGTTGCTGCTCACTTTTCCAGGAACGGGGGAAAAGGATGGAGCCCCGACCATCTGTCCGCGCCCCCTCAGGATTCCTCGCTTCATTAAAAGGGAGTTGTTGATTCATGAACCGTCTCGCAATCCACGTGGTGGCCCTGCTGGTCTCATGGACGTTCCTGGCTGTTCCCCCTGCTGTCCGTGGCTATCCCACGACCGAGCTCTGCAAGCCGACAAGGGCGCAGCGTGTTGAGATATACCAGTTGGCCCTGGGGGCATCCCGTGCGATCGAAGCCCACCAGGAGGCCCTCAAAATGGAGGCCGCGTTCCGCGCCCAGGGGATGCCGGAGGTGGCCAGGATCTGGGGCCAATTCGCCCAGCAGCAGGCTGACCTGGAGAGGCTCCTGTTCATACGAACCCTGGAGAAGATAGACGAGCACTACTGTATCGAAGCACCACCCGGTACGGAGTACTACTTTGGCAGGTATTTCGCCAATCCGTTCCGTGGCCGAATCGCATACTTTCCAAAGACAGACGATGTAAAGGAGACGAAACGTATCGTCTTTACCCGTTCCGCTTTCCTGGGTAATGACCGGTATGTGGCCAGCATCAAACTCCACGAGGTGCGCCACGCTTGGCAGGCACATAATTGCATGAGCAGCCAGCCAGGCTTCTGGGAGGATGACAGCTACTGGGGCCACGTTGCGGAGTACGATGCCTACCGCCAGCAGGAGCTTGCCCACGACAGCGGAGCCATCCGGGTGGATGAGTCTTTCAAGCGGCTGATTCGTTCGCGCATGCGCCGGCACTCAAGGGGCATGAGCAGGCACTTTCCGCAGTACTGGGCAATGTTTGAGCAAGACCTCCTTCGCCTCCGGCGGGGTGAAGTCACGGTCCTTGAGGGCAAGGTTTACAACCCATCCCCGCACATGCAGGAGTTCGCCGTGATGGTGGAGGACGATCGGGGCTGGGAGGTATTTCCCTCCGATCCTGTCTTCGTGACACTGGCCCCTGAGGAAGTGCAGACCCTCGAGTACATGGTGCACGTACCCCCGGACGCGCCGGCAGGCGTGAATGAGTTCCGGCTGTCCACGCTTCCAGGGCCTGAGACAATGCCGCCGAGTTCCGCGTTCCTTCTCGTCGTGCCTTATGTCGAGATTGGTGAGCTGGGCGATGTCGTCCGCCCCGTCAGGGGTGAGGAGGTGCCAATTGAATTTGTGCTGACCAGCCCCCATCCGCCTGACGAGCCGGTGGAAATTCTGGTGGAGTTCTCGAACGAGGAAGGCTGGCAGATGACAAACGAGACGGCCATTGTGACGGTCTCGGCAGAGGAGCCGGCGACCGTGGCAACGGTACTGTCCGTGCCGGAGGATGCACCCTCCTTCGCCGTGGGTTTCGTCACGCTGACGGCGACTCCCCTCGATGACCCGGGGGAAGTTGTAACGAACGACCTGGCGATCGTGATCGAGGAGTTCGATCTTGCACCGCTCCTTCCGCTCTCCCCGCAAGCAAAGGCCAACGCGGGGATGGCGCTCCCGGTAACGGCCACCGTCATGAATTTGGGAGGATGGGGGACAGGCGCGCCCTTCGATGTGACCTTCGTGATCGAAGGGCCCGGGGAGGGAGGTCCCGTGATCTATGACGAGCGCGAGACCGTGGAGGGGATCGGTGGCCGGGAGATGATCGAGGTGGATTTCGCCTCCGTCACCATCGCGGCGCCGGGCATCTATACAGCCACGATTACCGCCCTGGCACCAGAGGGCCCGGTCGCCGTCCCGGAGGACGTGAACCCCGACAACAACGTCCTGACCACTGACTTCGAGGTGGTTGAGCCGCCCACAGCCGTTGACCAGTGGGGTATCTTCTGAGGCCCTGTCCGCCTGACGGCGCTTGGACCGCCGCCCCGAATCGGCGCCGCATGGCCCGTTGACGCCGGGGTCCGGGCGGGATAGGTTGCCGGCCATTTTACTAGGGGGGGACCCTCCTTGGCCGGCGGACTGGGACTGCTAGAGAGCATCGGGGTGATGATCGTGACTGCGTGCGCGATCGTCCTGCTGGCCCGGCGCGCCGCCATCCCCTCCATCGTCCTTTACATTCTGGCCGGTCTGCTGCTGGGGCCGATCCTCGGGGTTTTCCACTTCGAGCTGGCGGACTCCGGTCCGGATGAGGATCACGACCCGGTCAGTGTGATCGCGGAGATCGGGATCGCCCTGCTGCTCTTCCTTGTGGGGCTTGAGCTGAGCCTGGACCGCATCCGTGACGTGGGGAAGGTGGCCGTTTACGCGGGCACCGGGCAGGTGGTGTTCACGGCGGCGGGCGGTTTCCTGCTCTCCATGCTCCTGCAGTTCACTGTCATGGAGTCCATCTTCCTGGCCACGGCCCTGACCTTCAGCAGCACCGTGGTGGTGGTGAAGCTGCTGGACCAGAAGAAGGAGATTCACAGCCTTTACGGCCGAATCGCCGTTGGAATCTTCCTGGTCCAGGACCTGGTGGTGATCGTCGTCCTGACCTTCCTGGCCGGGCTGGGCGATGGTGAGGAGCGCAACCTGCTGACCATGAGTGCCGGTGTCGCACAGGCGTTCCTGGGCATGGGCCTGCTGCTGGCGGTGGCGCTGGTGGCATCGAGGTATCTTTTGCCCCGTCCATTCCGCTGGGCTGCGCGATCCCCGGAGACACTCTTTATCTGGAGTTTGTGCCTCTGCTTTCTGTTCGTGCTCCTGGCGGTTGGAATGAGTCTCTCCCCGGAGATCGGTGCCTTCCTTGCGGGACTGAGCCTGGCCCAGCTCGATTGCGCGTCTGACCTTCGCCGGCGCGTGCACCCGCTGATGAACTTCTTCATCGCGGTGTTCTTCGTTTCGCTCGGCGCGCAGATGGAGCTGGAAGCGGCACGGGATTACTGGCGGTCCGGGCTTGTGCTTTCGCTGTTTGTGCTGCTGGGCAACCCCTTCATCTTCATGTGGATCATTACCGCGTCCGGGTATAGCGAGAAGACATCCTTCCTCACAAGCGTGACGGTCGCGCAGATCAGTGAGTTTTCCTTTATCTTTGCCGCCGTGGGGCTTTCCACCGGGCTTATAGACGAGGGAATACTGTCTCTCATCGCAGTCGTCGGACTTGTGACCATTGCCGCCTCCTCCTATATGATCATCTACAATTACCAGCTTTACGACTGGTGCCGCAGAATGGGCCTGCTTCGGATGTTCCGGGCGAAAGCGGATCTGGAGGAGGATGGAAAAGGCGCGCCACCTCTGCGGGACCATGTGGCCATCATCGGCATGAACGCGCTCGGCAGGCGGTTGGCGGGGATGCTCTCGGAGATGGGGGAGCAGGTTCTGGCCATTGACACGGATATACACAAGCTGGAGGGGCTGCCAGCCAAGCGGCTCGTGGGCAATGTTGATTATCTTTCCGTTGTGGAGGAGGCGGGACTCGAGCACGCAAAGCTCGTCATCTCCACCCTGCAGATAGAGGACACCAACAACCTGCTGGCCTACAGGTGCAAGCAGATGGGCGTTCCTGTGGCGATCCACGCGTTCGACCGTTCGGTGCTGCCGGATCTGCGGCGCCTGTCGGTTGACTTTCACATAGACTCGCGCTCGGCGGGCTTCCGGCGTCTCACCCAGCTTTTGCAGGAGGAGGGGTTCGTCTCGTCATGAGCACCGTGACAATCCTCCTTCTTGCGGCGGCGGCCGGGTACGGCATCGCGAAGTACCTGCGGCTGCCCGGCGTGCCCCTGCTCGTGCTGGCGGGCGTTGCGCTGACGGTCTTCGGCGCCATCCCGGACGAGGAACTGCACTATCAGGTGCTGCTGCTCGGGCTGGCCTTCCTTGTCTTCGTCGTGGGGACGGAGCTGAACCCCCGGCGTGTGGGCCGGCATGGCAAGGTGGTGCTGCTGGTCGGGTTGGCCCAGTTCTTCACGCTTGGGGCGGTGGGGCTGGCGATCGCGCTCGGGTTGGGCTTCGAGCTGGTGGTCTCGCTGTACCTGGCGCTTGCCGTCACGGCGAGCTCCACGCTGGTGGTGGTGACGCTGCTGCGGCAGCGCCAGCAGTTCTTCGAGCCTTTCGGCCGCGTGACCCTGGGCGTGCTGCTGCTGCAGGATGTGCTGGTCATCTTCTTCATCTCTTCCCTCTCGCGGGCGGGTGAGGGGCTGGGCGCGAGCATGATGGCGCTGGGTGGCACGGTCCTGCTGTTCGGGTTGGCGGTGGTGTTTCTGCGGTGGGTGACACCGTGGCTCCTGCTTCACTTGAAGCTGGACGAGGAAACTGTACTGCTGACAGTGCTCTCCATCCTGTTTATTTTCGTCGGGCTGGCCTACCTGATGGGGCTTCCGCCGGTCACCGGTGCCTTTCTGGCGGGGTTCTCCCTCTCGGCCTTCCCCGTGCAGGGGATCATCAGGGGGCAGCTCACATCGCTGGCGGACTTCTTCCTGGCGGTGTTCTTCGTGGCCCTGGGGGCTGCCCTGACCATCCCGACGGCCCGGGAGCTGCTTCTTGTTGGCCTGTTGGCCATGGTTGTGTTGACCCTTACACCCCCGCTTGTGGCATGGGTTGCGCAGCAGGTGGGCCTGAACACCCGTGCCTCCATCGAAAGTGGCCTGTTGCTCGCCCAGTGCAGCGAGTTTTCCATCGTGGTGGCCCTGATTGGCGTGGCCCAGGGGCACATTGACGAGGGGAAGATGGCGGTCATCGTTCTCATGACGGTTGTGACCATGATCCTGACGCCGTTCGTGGCGACGGACCGGAACACGTGGCGGCTGATGCGCCTTGTGCCCTCCTCGCGGATGGAGCCTGAATCGTCCCGGCTTCATCAGGGGCACGTCATTCTGATCGGTTTTGGCACCAATGCCCGGAAGATGGCCGAGCGCTTGCAGAAGGAGAATCAGACCGTCGTGGTGGTGGACGACGACCCCGGTATCGTGGCCAGAGCGCGGGAGATGGGGCTGGAAGCGGTTCGCGGCGATGGTGCCTCGGGTGAGGTGCTTGCCCGCGCCGGGGCCTCGCGGGCCCGGCTTGTGATCTCCACGATGCGGCGCGTGGCGGACAACGAGACCCTGCTGCGGAGACTTGGCGGAGTGCCTGTCTATACACTGATCTTCGATCCCGGGGACGCGAGGCGGCTGCGCACGCTTGGAGCGGTCCCTGTCCTTTACTCCGAGGCCGCCGCGGAGGACTTCCGCCAGTGGTACGAGGAGGCGGGTCCCGGCTCGGATGGCCACCGGGAGAGACCCGCGGGGGCGCAGTCATGACTTCCGCCCCACGCATTGCCCGCCGCTGCCCGGTCCGTTCGGGCACGGCTTTGGCATGTTATCACTTGAGTCCTGAAAGCTCCCTCCGGAGGAAACCATGATTGGTCCTGAAGAACTGCAAGAGGTGAAATGGTACACCGTAGAGGCTGAGGAGGCCCTGAAGAAGTTGGAGGCCTCCAAGGAAAGCGGCCTTTCGGCAGAAGAAGCGAAGAAGCGCATTGAGCAGTTCGGGCCAAACGAGCTGACGCAGGAACAGCCGATGGGGCCGCTGATGCGGTTCATCCTCCAGTTCCACCAGCCGCTCGTGTATATCCTTCTAGCGGCGGGGGCGGCGGCAGGCCTTCTGGGGGAGTATGTGGACTCCGGCGTAATTTTCGGCGTTGTCCTGGTGAATTCAATCGTTGGCTTCGTGCAGGAGCAGCGGGCGGTGAAGACGCTGGACGCCCTGGCCAAGAGTGTAATCACGGAGGTCACGGTCCTACGGGACGGGAAACGGCAACGGCTGGACTCCGGGGAGTTGGTACCCGGCGACATCGTCGTCCTGCGTTCCGGCGACAAGGTTCCGGCTGACCTGCGCCTCGTCGCCGTGCGCGACCTTCAGTGCGACGAATCGGCGCTCACGGGTGAGTCCGTCCCCGTCGAAAAGAGCATCAAGGTGCTCGACGAAGACACGGGCCTTGGCGACCGCGCCAATCAGGCCTATTCCGGCTCCCTTATCACCTACGGAACAGGGACCGGCGTCGTCGTCGGCACGGGCGACCGCACCGAGGTTGGCAAGATTTCCGAGATGATTTCCTCCGCGGAGGAACTCGACACGCCGCTTACCCGGAAGATCACGCACTTCAGCCATATCCTGCTGTGGGCCATCCTGGCGTTGGCCTTTGTGACTTTCCTTCTTGCGCTGTGGCGCGGAACTGACCTTGTCGAGGGATTCATGGCGTCGGTGGCCCTGGCGGTGGCGGCCATTCCTGAGGGACTCCCTGCCGTGGTCACCATTACCCTGGCGATCGGGGTGGCGCGCATGGCGAGGCGGCGGGCCATCATCCGGAAGCTCCCCGCCGTGGAGACGCTCGGCAGCACGTCGGTCATTTGCACCGACAAGACGGGGACGCTGACGGAGAACCAGATGACGGTGCAGGCGATCTACGCGGGGGGGGAGAGATACGAGGCCACCGGTGCGGGCTACAACCCGGAGGGCTCCATCAGCAAGGGCGAGGAGGAAGTGTCCCGGGACAACCTTCCGCCCGCGCTTTATCAGACGCTCCGCGCAGGCTTCCTCTGCAACGATAGTCAGGTCGTGGAGAGCGAGGGGGCCTGGAAGGCCGAAGGGAACCCCACCGAGGCGGCCCTGATCGTCAGCGCGCTCAAGGCCGGTGTTGGTTCCGAGGAACTGCGGCAGGAGTGCCCGCGTATTGACGCTCTGCCCTTTGAGTCGGCCCACAAATACATGGCGACGCTTCACGACCACAGTAAGGAAGGCGAGCGCGTCGTGATCGTGAAGGGTGCAGTCGAGGTGCTCCTTGAGAAGTGCGGGTCCAGCCTGGACGCGGACGGAAACCAGATACCACTCGAGCGCGAGAAGGTCGAGGAGCAGGTG
This sequence comes from Candidatus Sumerlaeota bacterium, assembly GCA_007132505.1. Classification (GTDB taxonomy): domain Bacteria; phylum Sumerlaeota; class Sumerlaeia; order SLMS01; family SLMS01; genus SLMS01. The sequence goes on along the minus strand of SLOM01000243.1, from coordinate 4,728 downwards.
GAGGAGATGGCCAGCCATGGCCTGCGGGTCCTTGCACTGACCCGATTCATCGTTCGCGGCGACAAGGACGAGTTGAAGCATGAGGATATTTCCGAGGGGCTCGTGCTTCTTGGCATCCAGGGGATGATGGATCCGCCACGGAAAGCGGCCGTGGATGCCGTGCAGGAATGCCAGCGGGCAGGCATCAACGTGAAGATGATTACAGGCGACCACGCCAAGACGGCCGTTGCCATCGCCAAGCAGATCGGCTTTGCAGGGCTGGAGGAGAAGGAGAAGGCGGGCGAGAAACTCGCCTACACGGGGCGGGAGCTGGAGAAAGTCTCCGACGACGATCTCGTGGGCGTCGCCCGCAAGACCTCCGTCTTCGCCCGTGTCACACCGGAGCAGAAACTCCGGCTCGTCCGCGCCCTTCAGAGAGACGGCAGCGTGATCGCCATGACGGGTGACGGCGTGAACGACGCCCCGGCGCTCAAGCAGGCGGACATAGGCGTTGCCATGGGCATTACGGGTACCGAGGTGTCCAAGGATGCCAGCGACATGGTGCTGACGGACGACAACTTCGAGTCCATCAAGGCCGCCGTCGAGGAGGGCCGCGGGGTCTTCGACAACCTGACCAAGTTCATCGTCTATATCCTTCCCACCAACCTTGGCCAGGCGATGCTGATCCTGACTGCCATGGCGGCCGGCGCGACGCTGCCTGTCTCGCCGGTGCAGGTGCTCTGGATCAACATGATGACCGCCATTGCCCTGGGTTTGACGCTGGCCTTTGAGCCGAAGGAACCGGGCATCATGCGCCGCATGCCGCGTGATCCCAAACAGCCCATCCTGACCATGGCCCTTGGCTTCCGGATGGTGCTGGTTGCCTTGGTGATGCTGGCTGGTGGTTTCGGTCTGTTCCTCTATGAATACGGTGGCGAACCAGAGAATCTGGAAGTTGCCCGCACTGCGGCGGTGAACGTGATCATCATGATCCAGATATTCTACCTGTTCAACTGCCGTTCCTTGCACAAGTCAGTCTGGTCGGTCGGCTTCTTCTCGAACAAGTGGCTGTGGCTCGGCGTGGCGGTCATGCTGGTTGCGCAGGTGTTGTTCACCTACGCGCCGTTCATGAACTTCGCCTTCGGCACGGCCCCGACGACCCTGCTGTCGTGGTCAGTGGTCGTGGCAGCTGGCGTTGCGGCAGCCACCATCGTGGCCATCGAGAAGTACGTGCAGTATCAGATACTCGGCAAGGACGGCCGCAGCGAAGCCGATCAGGCGTCGAGCTGAACGATGCCGATCTCGATGGCGTACTTCACCAGCTCGGCGATGTTGTTGAGATTGAGCTTCTCCATCACGTGGGCGCGGTGCGTCTCGACCGTCTTGACGGAGACATGCAGGCGATCGGCGATCTCCTGATTCTTGAGCCCCTCGGCCAGGAGCTGAAAGATCTCTCTCTCACGCATGGTGAGGGTTTCGTAGAGTGACTTCGCTCCTGGCCCGTCGGGGCTGCTGAGCCGCAGATAGTCCTCGATGACGACGCGGCTAATGGCGGGGGAGAGATAGCTGTCCCCCCGCTGTATGGCCCGGATGGCGCCGAGCACCTCTTCCGAAGCGGAATCCTTGAGCACGTAGCCGCTTGCTCCCGCCTGAAGGGACTGCAGCACGTAGGCCTCGTTCTTGTGCATGCTGAGGATGAGGACCTTGGTCTTGGGGAGGCGCTTTGCGATCTGGCGCGTGGCCTCGAGCCCGTGGAGTCCCGGCATGGAGAGGTCCATGAGGACGATGTCCGGCAGCGCGTCCATCGCCTTGGCCACTGCATCCCGCCCGTCCACCGCTTCACCGACGACCTGTACGCCGGGTTCCTCGTCCAGCAGTTTCCGCAGTCCTTCGCGCACGATGGTGTGGTCGTCGGCGATAAGCAGTCTAATGTCCTTGTTCTGGCGCATCGGAGGATTCACCTCTCGTTGATTGGAATTCGCACCCGCAGATTGGTTCCACCGCCTGGTTCTGTCTCGAGGTGAAACTGACCTCCGAGGAAATGCGCACGTTCTTTCATATTCAGGATACCGCTGCAACCCCGGGAAGCCCTGTATTTCGGTAGGTCTTCCGCCCGAAAACCCACGCCGTTGTCCCTTACCCGCAGGTTGAGCCAACCATCCGTCTCCTGGCGGACGGCCAGTTCGACCTGGGTGGCGCGGGCATGCTTGGCGACGTTGCCGAGGGCCTCCTGGACGATGCGGTAGGCCGCAGTGGCCAGATCCGGGTCGAGTGGTTCCGCCTCCAGGCGGAGATCGAGCACGACCTCGATCTCGTGGCGGCGGGAGAACTGCTCGCAGAACCATTGGAGGGTGGGCTTGAGGCCGAGGTCGTCCAGCATGGTCGGGCGCAGGTCCAGGCTGATGGCGCGCAGGTCCTCGATCAGTTGCTTCGCCATTTCGCCCGCTTCGACAAGGCGCTCCTTGAGCTTTTCATTGCCGGAACTCCGGGCCACCGAACGTATGGACTCCAGCATGTACCGCATCGCGATGAGCTGCTGCCCGACTCCGTCGTGCAGTTCGCGGCTGATCCTTCCCCGTTCTGTCTCCTGCGCCGTCATGATCTGGAGACTGAGCTGGCGGAGGCTTTCCTGCTGTTCGCGGATGGAGCGGAAGGCCTCGGCATTGCTGAGTCCGAGGCCCGCCTGGGCGACGAGTGCAGTCAGCATTTCGATGTGGGGCGGCTCGTAGGCGCTGGGGTGTCTGCTCTGAACGCAGACGGCGCCCTGCACACGGTCCCCAACGGTGAGTGGGAGCATAATGGCGCTCGCGAGGAAGCGCCCGTCCGGGAAATCGAACGGGTCGGGCGGCTCCCCCTCAGCGTTGTCCTGCAGCTCCCAAGGGCGCGTTTCCATCCGGCGGAGGACGGGTTCGCCACCCACGAGCGCCCGCTGCAGGACTGGGTTTTCCCCTGGGATGGATTTCGCCCGGCGTGCGATGGTGAACTTTTTGCCGCGGCTGCGGACGGCGGAGAAGGTCTGGCGCAGTTCGCCTCCCGCAGGGGAGAACGCTGCGACGTGCAGGCTGTCCAGCGGCAGGACTGTTTCGATCTTCTCGAAAAGGAGCCGGTACACCTCCTCCGGCTCGCGTGTGGTCATGAGCCCGCGGGAGAACTCCGACAGCACGGTCACGCGGCGGAGCTGCATCTGCGTTTCAAGCTCCATGCGTTCCTTCGCGGTCATGTCCACGAAGAAGGCGACCATCACCTGCCGGTCGTTGATGCGGAGGGCCCGGCAGTTGAGCAGCGCCACGACGGACTCGCCACGGGCGGTGCGGAGAACCATACGGCAGGAGCCCTGGCCGCGTGAGCGGACGTAGTGGCACCAATCCTCCACGCGGGTCGTTTCATCGCCGGAGGCGAGTTCGCGCAGCCGCATGGCCTCCAGCCGGCGCCGGCTGTAACCCAGCCACTTGATCAACCCCTCGTTGACCTCACGGATGTCACCGTCCTCCAGGTCAATGACCGCCGCACCGAGGGAGGACTGCTCGAACAGGGCCCGGAACTTCTTCTCGCTCTGGTAGACCTGCACCACCAGGTCCGAGCGGTCCTCACGTGTACCACGGAGGGAATCCACTGCACGCTCGAAGGCCTCCTCCTGCTCGCGCGCCATGCGGCAAAGCTCCAGCGATGTGGCCAGATGGAAGGCGAAGATGGTGAGCAGGTTCAGGTCGAAGCGCGTGAAGCAGTAGGGCTGGCTCAGGTTTTCCACATAGATGGCGCCACGGGCCTCCCCGCGGGTGACGAGGGGCGCGCACATCATGGAGCGTATGCCGCGCCGGCGGACGGAATCGCTGGCGCTGAATCGGGGGTCCTTGCTGGCGTCCACGGCGTGCACGGCGTGCATCTCACCCAGCACGCGCTGCAGGATGGTCCGGCTGGATCGCGTTTCCTGGAACTTGTCGGTCGTGCCGTGGGTATAGAGGACTTCGTAGGAGGGAGGCTCCATGGAGGGGTGGGGCGCCCCGCCGGTCTCGTCCGCCGTCTTCACGACCGCCACATTCTCCATCAGGGGGAAGGCGTTGCGCAGGGCGGTGACGAACTGCTCGCAGAGCTGTTCGGGGTGGGCGGAGCTGCCCAGTCCCGACACCATATTCATCATGAGCAGCAGGGTGTTGTAGGCGCGGCCGAGCTTTGCGCCGTACTGCCGGGGGTCCTGCCCGGCGCCGAAGTCCTCCACCTCCGAGAGGGCTCCGCTGCCCGGCTGCCCGCCGAGCATCCGGTCCACCGATACGGCATGGATGATTTCGAGGAGTCCGGCGGCGGCGGCGGGACCAACGGGCATGTCGTGGGAGCCGGCCGCGCCGTTCGCAGCCATGCCAGCCTCGAGGACATGGATTTCGCTGTCACCGACCTGCACCCGGTCACCCGTCCGCAGGGGAGACTCGACGACCAGCTCGCCGTTCAGGCGAAGGCCGTTGAGCGAATCGCAGTCGCGCAGGAAGAACTGCCCGTCCCGGCAGTGCACCTCGGCGTGGAGCCGGGAGGCGTTGAAATCCTCAAGCACCAACTCATTCGTTTCGGCGCGGCCCATCCTGATGGGGAAAGCGTCGAAACCTGCCAGCTTGCGGCTGCCGTCGGGCTGCTGTATGAGCAACGAAAGCGCGGGCGCCTGCCTTTTGGCGGGTGCTTTTCGGGTCTTTTTCGCTGATTCCTTCCTGGTGGCCATCAGGGGCCTTTCCTTGGGCACCAATCTTGTCTCCGTGAGACGCG
>SLOM01000230.1 GCA_007132505.1 Candidatus Sumerlaeota bacterium | reverse complement strand
TCCTGGCAGGCAAGGAGGATCCCCAGGACAGCCACCCCCGCATCGCGGAATTCCTCCGCTCCGGCCAGGAGGGGGTCCGGTTCGCCGGCTTCCAGCGCAACGTCCAGGAGTGGCTCCTCGCCGCGGACCTCTTTGTGCTGCCAAGCTACGGTGAGGCGATGCCCCTCTCAATCATCGAAGCCATGATGTGGGGCACGCCGGTCATTGCCCGCGAGGCGGGTGACGTGCCGTGGCTGCTGGCGGACGAGCGCGGGTACCTCTGCCGCGGCGAGGGGCCGGAACCGGTCCGCGAGGCATTGCTGGCCGCATTGGCCGACGAGGGGGAGCGCCTGCGCCGGAGGGACCGTGCCCGGGAATTCGCCCTCGCGAACCTCACCCGCGAGCGCCAGCGGCGCCAGATCGAGGAGTTTCTCCACAGGGTCGTGAAGTAGTCCCCGCCGCCCCAAGTCCCGCAACCCGGGGGCTTCACAGAGTTTTCCACAGATTTTTTCCACAACCGACCTTTGTGCTTGACGGTCTTCGGCCTCAGCAGCCCCTTACAGCGACAAGGCGTCCCGCAAGGCCATCGTGCCACCGCAGGATTCCCGGCAGCATCCGACCCGTTGCTCCTGCTGTTCATCTCCCGTTCCGGATGTGCTCACCATGCTCGCGCTCCAGCAAATCTTCGATCACTTCAGTATTGACATCGGAATAGACCTTGGGACGGCAAACTCCCTCGTTTACGTGAAGGGGGAGGGAATCGTCCTGAGGGAACCCTCCGTTGTGGCCGTGCAGCAATCCACCGGCAAGGTCCTGGCCGTCGGCATGGAGGCCAAACGGATGCTCGGCCGCACGCCCGCCTCCATCACCGCCATCCGTCCCATGAAGGACGGCGTCATCGCCGACTTCGACGTGACGCAGGAAATGCTCAACTACTTCATCCGCCGCGTGCAAAAGGGGCGGGGCTACCGTTACGTCACCCGCCCGCGCGTCGTCGTAAGCGTTCCCTCCGGCATCACGGAGGTGGAAAAGCGCGCCGTTCGGGAAAGTGCCCTTCAGGCCGGTTCCCGCGTCGTCCACCTGATCGAGGAGCCGATGGCCGCTGCCATGGGCGCCGGGCTCCCCGTCGAGGAACCCCTTGGCAACATGATCATAGACATCGGGGGTGGGACCACCGAGGTGGCGGTGATCTCCCTCGGCGGCATCGTCTTTGCCCGCTCGGTGCGCTGCGCGGGCGACGCCATGGATGAGGCGATCATTCAGCACATCAAGCGTAAGTACAATCTCCTCATAGGTCCACGCACCGCGGAGGACATCAAGGTCTACATCGGATCCGCGGACGTGCTCGACGAGGAACTCATCATGTCCGTGAAGGGCAACGACCTGATGGGCGGTCTGCCCCGCACCATCGAGGTCCACAGCGAGGAAATCCGCGAGGCCCTCATGGAACCCGTCATGAGCATCGTCAACGCCGTGAAAGCCACGCTCGAAAAGACGCCCTCGGAGCTGGCGGGCGACATCATTGATCGCGGGATCTGCATGGCGGGCGGCTCGAGCCAGCTTCGCGGCCTGCGGGAACTGCTCAGCCGCGAAACCGGCCTCCCGGTCTACGTCTGCAAGAACCCTGAGACGGCCATCGTCGAAGGCGCCGGCCTTGTCCTCGACTCCCTCGACCTGATGCACCGCGTGGAAGTCATGGTGCGGTAGGGCAGGAACCACGCGCCGGTTCGGATTCATCACCCTTTCCCGCCCGGAACATGACGGGCCGGGTCCTCGGCCGCGTGCCGCCCGGACCCCGCGGGCTTGACACGCCGGGGGGGCGTGCGCACCCTGCTGACCCCCTCGCAATTCCCCACCAAGGAAAACCTCATTTGACCGCTGAAAAGAGCAACTCCACCATCCGCCTCGCCCTGCCCAAGGGACACTTGGAGGACGGCGTCCTCCGCCTCCTCGCCGACGCCGGCATCCGTGTCCGCGCCGGGTCCCGCGGCTATCGCCCCAGCATTTCTCTCCCCGGATACGAAACCAAGATCCTCCGGCCTCAGAACATCGTGGAGATGCTCCATGTGGGCTCCCGGGACATCGGCTTTGCCGGCGCAGACTGGGTCGCCGAGGTACAGGCAGACCTGGTGGAGCTGCTCGACACCGGCATGGATCCCGTCCGCATCGTCGCCGCCGCACCCATCAGCATCCTTGAGAACGGCAAGCTCCCCCCGCGGCGCCTCATCGTCGCATCGGAATACGAGACGCTCTCCCGGAAGTGGCTCGAAAAGGAGAACCTCGACGCGCAATTCGTCCTCACCTACGGAGCCACGGAGGTCTTCCCTCCCGAGGACGCCGACCTGATCGTGGACAACACCGCCACGGGCTCCACGCTCGCGGCCAACGGCCTCGAAATCGTCGGCGAGGTCATGCGCTCCACAACGCGTCTTTACGCCAACCCCCGGAGCCTTGAGAACCCCGCACGCAAGGAGCAGGTGGACCAGCTCGTCATGCTGCTCCGCTCGGTTCTGGAGGCCCGCAAGCGTGTCATGCTCGAGGTCAACGTGTCAGCGGACGACCTGGACGCCCTCGTCGAGGCCCTCCCCTGCATGCGGGAGCCGACCATCTCCACGCTCCACGGGTCCGGTGGATACGCCGTCAAGGCAGCCGTGCCGCGCAACGAACTGCCGCTGCTCATCCCGGTGCTCAAGTCCCGCGGCGGCACCGACATCGTCGTCACGGACCTCGCCCAGATCGTCCCCTGAGGCCCGCCGTGCCCGGATCCTCTTCCCCGCGAAAGCCACGACCCTCCCCCGGGGTCGCCGGCGTCAGCGCCTACAAGGTGCCGCGTCACCCCGCGCCCATTGACCTCAAGCTCGACAGCAACGAGGGCATGGAACCGGATCCCGCACTGCTCGAGCGTCTATACGAATACGGCGCCGACGTCATGCGCCGGTACCCGGACCCCGGCGTGCTGGAGATCGTGCTCGCAGAGCGGTTCCGTCTTCCGCCGGAGCAGGTCATCGCCACGGCCGGTGCCGACGATGCACTCGACCGCCTGTGCCGGGCCGTCCTCGCGCCCGGACGAACGATGCTCCTCACCAACCCCTCCTTCGAGATGCTGCCGCGCTATGCCCGCATTGCCGGATCAGCCATAACGGAGTTCGCCTGGCAGGAAGGCCCCTTCCCGGTGCGCGAGTTCCTCTCTGCCATCACGAAGGACACGGCACTCATTGCCGTTGTCTCCCCCAACAACCCAACCGGCACCGCAGCCGAGTTCGAGGACGTCGAGACGCTTTCCAAGGCCGCGCCGCACGCTGTCGTCCTGCTCGATCATGCCTACGTGGAGTTCGCGGACGAGGATCTCACCGAGAAGGCCCTCGCGCTGCCGAACGTGGTCGTCGTGCGGACGCTTTCCAAGGCGTGGGGCCTCGCGGGACTGCGCACGGGCTATGCCCTCGGGCCCGCGGAAATCATAGGCTGGATGCGCGCCGCGGGCGGCCCGTACGCTGTCTCGCGCCCCTCCATTGCCCTCGCCGCTGCACGCCTCGAAGTGGACCAGGGCGACTCCGCCTCCTACATCGCCCAGGTCAGGAGCGAACGGACCCGCCTCAACGAAATGTTCGACGCCCTCGGCATCCTCCGCACCAGCTCACAGGGCAACTTTGTCTATACGACCGGAGGCGACGCCCTCTGGATGCGCGACGCCCTCGCCGGACTCGGCATCGCCATACGCGCATGGCCCGGGCACCACGAACTCGGCAACTCACTCCGCATCACCTGCCCCGGCAACGAGGAGGAGTACAGCCGGCTCGAAGCAGGCCTCCGTGCAGCCATCGCCCCACAGGTGCTGCTTTTCGACATGGACGGAGTGATCGCCGACGTGTCCCGCTCCTACCGCCGTGCGATCACCGAGACGGCACGTTACTTCGGCGCCCCTGCAACCTTCGATGACATTGTGGAAGTAAAGGCCGCCGGAAACGCAAACGACGACTGGGGCGTCACGCAGCGCATCCTGGCAAAGCACGGCCGTGATGTGCCCTACGAGGAAGTCAAGGCCCGCTTCCAGGAGCTCTACCTCGGCACCGCAGAGAGGGCGGGCTTCTGCCGCGACGAGGCACTCCTCTGCCAGCCGGACCTCCTTCGTGCCCTGTCAAGACGCCTTCCCCTCGCCATCGTCACCGGCCGGCCACGCGAGGACGCCGACCGCTTCCTCCAGACCCACGACATCACGGAATACTTCCGGACCACCGTGGTCATGGAGGATGGGCCCCTCAAACCGGACCCCGCACCCGTCCGCCTGGCGCTTGAACGGCTCGACGCAGAACGCGCCTGGATGATCGGAGACACACCCGATGACATACACGCCGCCCGTGGCGCAGGAGTAGTCCCCCTTGCCGTCGTCCCGCCGGGAGAGGACAGTTCCGTGTCCTCCGGAGTACTTCTTCGCGCCGGAGCGGCCCGGGTGCTCCGGAATCTCGAGGAACTGACAGGAATGTTGCCATGACAGCGCGCCAGACATCCCTCGAACGCAAGACATCTGAAACGGAAATCACGCTCTCCCTGCACCTCGACGGCGCCGGCCAGAAGAGCACCATTGAAACCGGTCTCGGCTTCCTCGACCACATGCTCACGGCCCTCAGCCGGCACGCCGGATGGAGCATCCAACTCCAATGCAAGGGCGACCTGCCCGTGGATGACCACCACACAGTGGAGGACTGCGCGCTGGCCCTCGGGCAGGCGCTCGACCGCATCCTCGGCGAACGCCGCGGCATCCGCCGCTTCGGCAGCGCCTACGCCCCGCTGGACGAGGCCCTCGCCCGGGCCGTCGTGGACCTCTCGGGCCGGCCGCACGCCTCCGTGTCACTCGGCCTCGAGCGCGGCAGGGTCGGTGCCGTCGCTGCGGAGAATCTCACGCACTTCTTCCAATCACTCGCCATGACCTCACGGAGCGCCATCCACGTGGACGTCATCAAGGGCGAGAACGATCACCACCGCGCCGAGGCAGCCTTCAAGGCCCTTGCCCTCGCCCTGCGCGAGGCCCTTGCGCAGGACGGCAGCGGCAGCGTCCCCAGCACCAAGGGAGTCCTCGGCGGATGACCCCCCGTGTCTATGTGGTCCGCACCGGCCTGGCGAACTTGGCATCGGTGCTTGCGGGATTCCGCCGGGCAGGGGCGGAGCCCATCGTTACCCAATCGCCGGAGGACATCGCCGGAGCGACGCACGTTGTGCTCCCCGGGGTCGGTGCCTTTGGCGCCGCGATGGAGAACCTCGAGCGGCACGGCCTCCTGCCCGTGCTGAGGGAGCGCCTCGAGCTCAATCGCCCCACCATGGCCGTCTGCCTTGGCCTCCAACTCCTTTTCGAAACAAGCGCCGAGACCCCCGGCGTCCGCGGGCTGGGCTTCGTGCCGGGGGGCGCACGCCAGCTGCCCTCCAGCGTGCGCGTGCCACAGCTCGGCTGGAACCAGATCGGGACAGAATCCGGTTGCCGGTTTCTCCGCGGCGGCTACGCGTACTTCGCCAACTCGTTCTGTATAGACACACCGCCTCCCGGCTGGAAGTGCGGCACCGTGGAGCACGGCATCCGCCTTGTCGCCTGCATGGAGCGCGGCAACCTGCTCGCCTGCCAGTTTCACCCCGAACTGAGCGGTACCTACGGGCTGGAGCTCCTAAAGCGCTGGCTCGAAACGAAAGAGGAGAACAGTCAATGCTGACGAACCGGGTAATACCCTGCCTCGATTGCAGGGACGGGCGCGTGGTCAAGGGCGTGCGCTTCCAGGGCCTGCGGGATGCGGGTGACCCCGTGGAACTGGCCGCCGCCTACGAGGCACAGGGCGCCGACGAGCTGGTGCTGCTCGACGTGTCCGCCACGCCGGAGGGCCGCGGCACCGCCGTGGAGACGGTCCGGCGCGTCCGCGAAAAGCTCTCCATTCCCCTCACGGTCGGAGGCGGTGTGCGCACCGCGGAGAACGCCCGCGCGCTCCTCGAAGCCGGCGCCGACAAGGTGGGTGTCAATACGGCCGCCGTCGAGAACCCCGAAGTCATCCGCGAGATCGCCACGAACTTCGGCAGCCAGTGCGCCGTCGTGGCGCTGGATGCCGCCCGCAAGGAAGACGGGTCGCCCGGCTGGGAGGTCGTCACGCACTCCGGCACACGCCGCACCGGCAAGGACGCCGTCGAGTGGGCCCGCGTTGTGGTCGAATACGGGGCAGGCGAAATCCTGCTCACCAGCTGGGACCGCGATGGGACGCGCTCCGGTTACGACCTCGAGCTGCTGCGCGCCGTCTCGGAGGCGGTGAACGTGCCCGTCATCGCCAGCGGTGGCGCCGCCAATCCGCAGCACCTCCTTGAGGCACTCAAGGCCGGGGCGGACGCCGTCCTCGCCGCGTCCATCTTTCACGATGCCGAATATACGGTCGGTGACATCAAGAAATTCCTCGCCGAAGGAGGCGCCAGCATCCGCTTATGATCATCCCATCCATTGACCTGATGGACGGGCAGACCGTCCAGCTCGTCGGCGGTGAGAAGAAGGCCCTGGATGCCGGCGACCCCGTGCCCATCGCGGAGCGCTTCCGCCTGGCGGGGGAGATCGCCGTCATTGACCTCGACGCGGCGCTCGGCAGGGGAAACAACCGTGAACTGATCGAACGCGTCCTTCGTGTGGCCTCATGCCGCGTGGGCGGGGGCATCCGCGACATCGAAACGGCCAGGCGTTGGCTCGACGCTGGAGCACGGCGCATCATCCTCGGTACCGCTGCACGCCCGGATATCCTGCGGGAGCTTCCGCGCGAACGCCTCATCGCCTCCGTGGATGCCAAGGAGGGGGATGTCGTGGTGGAGGGCTGGACGAAAAAGACCGGCCGCCCCATCCTCGAGCGTATAGAAGAACTCCGCGACTACGTCAGCGGCTTCCTCGTCACCTTTGTCGAGCGCGAAGGCCGCCTCGGCGGCACAGACCTCTCCCGCGTCGAGGCGATCGTCAAGGCCGCAGGGAAGGCCCGCGTCACCATCGCCGGAGGCGTCACCACCCCGGAGGAAATCGCCGAACTGCACAGGCTCGGCGCCGACGCCCAGGTCGGTATGGCCATCTATACAGGAAAGATGCACCTCGCGGACGCCATCGCGGCGCCCCTCCGGTCTGACCGGCCGGACGGGCTCTGGCCGACCGTGGTCTGCGACGAACGCGGTCTGGCACTCGGCCTTGCATACTCCAACATGGACAGTTTACGCGCCGCCGTGGACCGCCAGCTTGGCGTCTATCACTCCCGCAAGCGCGGCCTCTGGGTGAAGGGCGAAACCTCCGGCGCCACCCAGAAGCTCTTCGCCATCACGCCGGACTGTGACGCCGACACCATCCGCTTCATCGTGCGCCAGGAAGGCGACGGATTCTGCCACCTCGATCAGTGGACCTGCTTCGGTGACCCGGCCGGCCTCGCCCGTCTGGAGCAAACACTCGCCGCCCGCAAGCAGGACGCGCCCCAAGGCTCCTACACGGCAAGGCTGCTCTCCGACTCCGAACTCCTGGCAGCGAAGCTCACCGAGGAAGCCAGCGAACTGGCACGTGCCACCACACCCGGGGACGTCACCGGCGAGGCGGCCGACATGCTCTATTTCACACTTGTCGCGATGGCCCGCGCGGGGGTAAGGCTCGCCGATGTGGAGCGCGAACTCGACCGCCGCGCGCTCCGCATCACACGCCGTCCCGGCAATGCCAAGAATCGGATCACCGATGAGTGAAATCTTCCTCCGCACCATCCGCCCCGACAGCCTGCCGGACCTGCTCCGCGAACCTGTGGACCCGGAAACCACCGAGCAGGCCCAGCGAATCGTGGATCAGGTGCGGGCGCGCGGAGAGGCGGCACTGCGGGAGCTCGCTGAGCTGTTCCGCGAGGTCACGCCGGGCGGCTCGCTTGTCCTGACACGGGAGGAACTGCTCCCGGCGTGGGAAGGACTCGCGGAGGAGGAGCGGGCGCTGCTCCAGCGCGTCAAGGATCGGATTGAGGGCTTCGCCCAGGCCCAGCGTGATGCACTCGAGGATGTCACCGTACCCCTCCCAGGTGGAGTGGCGGGGCACCAGGTGGCTCCCGTCGAGACGGCCGGATGCTACGCCCCCGGGGGGCGCTTCCCCCTTCCGTCCACCATGCTGATGACGGTCGCCACGGCCCGGGCCGCCGGAGTCAAAACCGTGGTGGCCGCATCACCCGGAGCCGCACCCATCACCCGCGCCGCTGCATACATCGCCGGAGCCGACATGCTGCTCCTCTGCGGCGGGGCGCACGCCATCGCCGCGCTGGCGCACGGCGTGGAGGGTCTTGTTCCGCGTTGCGACGTCGTGGTCGGTCCCGGGAACCGGTGGGTCACGGCCGCGAAGAAGATTGTCTCCGGCTCCGTCGGAATAGACCTCCTTGCCGGGCCGTCCGAGCTGGTTGTCCTCGCGGATGATACGGCAGACCCGGACATGGTGGCCGTGGATCTGCTCGCCCAGGCCGAGCACGATCCCGACGCGCTACCCATCTTGGTCACGGTCAGCGAGGACCTGATTGCGGCGGTCAACTCCCACCTGCGTGGCCGGCTTGCCAAACTCCCCGCCCGCGAAACAGCCGAGGCATCCCTCCTCAACAACGGGTTCGCCGTCCTGGCAGCAGACCTCGACGAGGCAGTGGACTGTGTGAACCGTCTCGCGCCGGAGCACCTCGAGGTCCTCACGGCAGACGCCGAGCGCGTCTCCAGCCGCGTCAGGCACTATGGCGGCCTGTTCATTGGCCCCGGAGCGGCGGAAGTGCTCGGCGACTACGGCGCCGGGCCGAACCACACCCTCCCCACAGGCAACACCGCCCGCTACACCGGCGGCCTGTCGGTCTTCAACTTCCTGCGCGTCAGGACGTGGATGTGTATAGACGACACGGAGGCTGCAACCGGGCTGGTCGAGGATTCCGCAGCCCTGGCAAGGCTGGAGGGGCTCGAGGCGCACGCCCTCTCCGCGCTGAAACGGCGCTCACCCTCCTCCTGAGCGCCCACCACCGTCCTCAGTCCTCCCAGTGCAATTGGGCGCCCTTCCGCTCCTTCTCCTCCGCCACGATCTTGTCACGGATCTTCCGGTGCACGTCCACAACCTGATCGTGCTGCATGATGCGCTGGGACAGCCGGATCATGCCCTTGCGGTAGGACTGCTTCACCTCGATCTGGGCCACCACCTGCCGCAGGTTGCTTGACTTCTTGTTCGTGTCGGGAGGATTGAGGCGGAACTGCGTCTCGACGTTCTTGATCAGCCGGTCGGGCTGGAAAGGCTTGGTGAGGTAAAGGGTCGCCCCCAGCCGGTAGCCGTGCTTGATGTCCCCCGCGTTGACCTTCGCCGAGAGGATGATGATCGGCAGGTCCTTCGTTTTCGGGTTCTTCCGGAGCATCTCGGTGAGCTGAAACCCGTTCACCTTCGGCATCATCACGTCCAGGATGAGCAGGTCGGGTTCGAACAGATCAATGATCTCGTAAACGTCCAGAGGATTGCTGAGCGTCACGACATCATAGTCCTGCCCCAAGGTGAGCTGAATCAACTCCAGCACGTCCTCGTTGTCGTCCACTGTCAGGATTCTGTATCGCTCTGCTGTTACCATGGGGCCAACCTCCGATCGGTGCAGGCAGGTTTTCCCTCTCTCCAGTCCCCCTCAACGAGTGCTATCCGGACACCTCCCGCGGGCCAGGTTTTCAGAAGCCTTGGGCACGATTCCAAGGCTGGGAACTCTCTTGCGGGCTTGGACTACGTCCCCGCGACCGCTGCTGTCAATCGGTTCGGGCCTGCAAAGCTCCCGAAACGTCGAAGGCCGGACCCCGCGGTCCGGCCTCCGTTGCATTCGGTGCGCAAGAAATTGCTCACACGAGGATCAGGAGCGGATCTTCCAGGGCCTTCCTCAGGTCCGAAAGATAACGTGCCCCCACCGCGCCATCCACGACCCGGTGGTCGCAGCTCATCGTGATCTTCATCACCTTGCCGGCCACAAGTTGGCCATTCTCAACGACCGGCCGGTCCTCCATCGCACCGACAGCCAGAATTGTCGCCTCCGGCGGGTTGATGATCGCGTTGAATTCGTGAATGCCGAACATGCCGAGGTTGCTGAGCGTCTGCGTCCCGCCGCTCATGTCCTCAGCCGTCAACTTGCGGTCCCGGGCCTTGCCGGCCAGCTCCCGAAGCTCTGCCGCAAGTGCCACCACGCCCTTGCCTTGCGCGTTGCGGATCACCGGCGTCACGAGCCCCTCGTCAATGGCAACCGCCACGCTGACGTGCGCCGAGGGATGCACCACCAGCTTGTCCCCGGCCCATTGGCTGCGCAGCTCCTTGTGCCGCATAAGGTTCGCCGCCATCGCCTTGATGAGGAAGTGACTCACGGTGACCTTCGCGTCCGGGTACTGGGCCCGCACGTGCTCCACCGCCTCCAGCAGCTTCTCTCCGCGCACCTCCACCGTGAGCTGAAAGTGGGGAATCTGCTGCTTGGACTCCGTCAGGCGGCGGGCGATGGTCTGCCTCATCCCCGTCAGCTTGATCTCCTCGCCGCTCTCCGCAGCCTCCGGGGAGGGTGCTTGGCTGGCAGCAGGTGCCGCCGCGCCGGCCGGGGCCTTCTGTTCCTCGGAGAGTGCTGCTTCCACATCGCGCTTCGTAATGCGGTTGTTCGGACCCGTGCCCTTCACCCGCGACAGGTCAAGGTCCGCTTCCTTTGCCATCTTCTTCGCCAGCGGCGAGGCCAGGATCCGCACGGGCTCGCGCTCTTCCTCGTCACGCGGCTCTTCGGCCTTCACCTTGGACGTCTCCGCGGCCGGGGCCTTCTTCTCCTCCTTCACGGACTCCTTGGCATCCTTGGCGGGCTCTTTCTTTTTTTCGTCCTTTTTCGGCTTCTCGTCCTTTGACTCGGGCTTGGAGGCCGCCTGATCCACAAGCGAGGAGATATCCTCCCCCTCCTCACCGGAGATCATGATCGTATTCCCCACCTCCACGCGTTCACCTTCGGGGACGAGAATCTTCAGCACCTTGCCGTCCTCGAACGCTTCCTGCTCCATGACCGCCTTGTCCGTCTCCACCTCGGCGATCGGCATGCCACTGCTGACCTCGTCGCCCTCCTTGACGAGCCACTTGACAATCGTTCCCTCGCTCATCGTTGGGGAGAGCTGCAGAAGAGTCACCTGTGATGCCATGAGAAGTCCTTTCGCTTATGTCGAATTGCTTCGCGGCGCGCGGCCCCGCCGCCTTCAGTCAATGTAGCAGACCTTCTTGACCGCCTCGACGACGTCCTCGGGGCTCGGAAGCACCTCATCCTCGAGGTTCTTGGCATAGGGGAGCGGAACGTCAAGGTGACTGACCCGCTCGATCGGCGCGTCGAGGTGGTCGAAGCCGTGGTGGTAAACCTGCTCGCAGATCCAGGCGCCGGTGCTGGCCTGAGGCCAGCCTTCCTCCACCAGCACCATGCGATTGGTCTTCCGCACGGATTCAAGTATCGCTTCAAGGTCCAGCGGCCTGAGCGTACGTGGATCAATCACCTCCACGCTGATGCCTTCCTCGCCCTCAAGCTGCTCAATCGCCGGCAGCACCGCGTGAGTGTACATACGGCCGTAGGTGACGATGGTGACGTCGGAACCCTCGTGCTTGCGGTGCGCCTTGTGGAGCGGCAGCACGTAGTCCTCGTCCTCGGGCACCTCGCCCTTGTAGTTATAGAGCTTCTCGCTCTCCATGAAGATCACCGGGTCCGGGTCGCGGATGGCTGCCTTGAGGAGCCCCTTGGCGTCGGCCGGTGTCGAGGGGATGACGACCTTCAACCCCGGAATGTGCACGTACTGCGAGTCCAGCGCCTGGCTGTGCTGCGCCGCCAGCGCTCCACCCGCCCCGTGCGGGCCACGGATTACGATGGGGACCTCCAACTGGCCGCCGGACATGTAGCGGAACTTCGCCGCGTTGTTGATGATCTGGTCCAAAGCCAGAATCGCGAAGTTGAACGTCATCACTTCGATGACAGGTCGCAGGCCCACGTGCGCCGCGCCGATGCCGAGCCCCACGAAGCTGTTCTCTGTAATGGGCGAGTCTATCACCCGCCGTTCCCCAAAGCGGTCCATCAGACCGGCGCTCACCTTGTAGGCGCCCTGGTACTGGCCGACTTCCTCGCCCATCAGGAAGATGCGCTCGTCGCGCTCCATTTCCTCGGCGAGGGCCTCGTTGAGCGCCTCGCGAAACGTCATCT
>SLOM01000201.1 GCA_007132505.1 Candidatus Sumerlaeota bacterium | reverse complement strand
TCCACGAAATGCTGCACGGCTGGCCGGACCATATACGTCTCACCTTCCAGCAGGAGACTGGGGAGGGACTGCAGGTCTTCCGGGTCCGGTACGTGGAGACTTTCCTTTCGGTGGTGGGGCTGCACCTTTTCGTGAAGCCGCCCTGGTGGCCGGAGCTGCCTCCCTTCGAGTACTACAGTCAATACTACAGGGGCGGAGGGCACGTTGCCGCGGTGCTGGGGTGGGCGCTCTTTCTGCTCTCGATCGGCATGCTCAAGCTCTTCCTTGCCGGGATCTGGCTCGCCCTGCGGCACACGAAGGAGCGCGCCACGCCGTTTCTTCTCTTCGCGATGCTGGCCATTGTACTGACATGCCTGCCGATGATGGTGTGGAATCCGCTCATCGGGGGGGCGGAGGACATCCGGCATCCGCCACGGTATTTCTTCGTCTTCTGGCCCGCGCAGTTCTTCCTCGTGAGTGCGGGGGTTCACTGGATACGCACGCACGCACCGGCACTTCGTCCGGTGCTGGCCGGGTTCATCCTTGTCTATACGGGTCTGGCGCTCGGCATGACGTGGCATTTTGTGGAAGTGGCGAAGCGGGACCGTGTCATGTTCCGCTATACCACGGAATATCCCGGTACCGTACGCCCGATCATCGACAAGATGAACCTCGCCCATTTCCTGGTGGAGTACCATGGCGTGGACGAGGGACGCTTCCTCTCCCGCGTGCACGCCGACCGGAAGGTGTTCATCCACACCGAGGAAGACCTCATTCACGAGCTGCGCTGGGCGCTCGAGACCGGAACACGCGGCGAGCACGATGAGGACACGTACTTCTTTCTATACGACACGGGGGACCGGGACCAAATCACCGGGGAGTTCGAGGCGCTCGATCAGGCCGAGTTCGGCACGCTGGGTGTGCTCGTCTTCCGTCCGGGCCGGCCGCTTGAGGACTGGCAGCCGGACGCACCCGTGGGCTGGTGGTGGTACTGAACGGCTTTCCTCCGAGCGCCTGACAGCAGGCTGCGGTCAGGCGGAGGCCCCGGCGATCTCCGGTGCGCGGGAACCGGCCACACCGAGAGCCTGCTCAAGCTGCCACGCCGCGCCGAGGAGCTTCTCCTCCTCGAACGCACCCGCCATGAGCTGCATGCCGATCGGCAGGCCGCCTTCCGTGAAGCCGGAGGGAAGCGAAAGCCCGCAGTATCCCGCCAGGTTGAGCGAGATTGTGAAGACGTCGCAGAGGTACATGGCGAGCGGATCGTCCATGCGCGAGCCGGCGAGGAAAGCCGGGAAGGGCGAGGTGGGTGCGGCGACCAGATCCGCCTTCTCAAGCGCCCGGTCGTAGTCCCTCTTGATCAGCGTGCGGACCTTCTGCGCCTTGTTGTAATACGCGTCGTAGTAACCGGCGGAGAGGACGTGCGTACCCATCATGACGCGCCGCTTGATTTCCGGGCCGAAGCCCTGGGCGCGGGTGCGGGAGAACATCTCGATGATATTCTTCGTGCCTGCGGCACGGAAGCCATACTGCGCCCCGTCGTAGCGGGCGAGGTTGCTGGAGGCTTCCGCGGTCGCGACAATGTAGAAGGTGGAGATGGAGTACTTGAGGTGCGGCATGGAGACGTCCACGATCTCCGCCCCGAGGGAGGCCAGTTTCTCCAGGAAAGCGTCGGCGCAGCGTGCCACTTCAGGGTCGAGCCCTTCGCCAGTGAAGAACTCCTTGGGCCGTGCCACCCGCCTGCCCTTCCAATCGAAGCTGCGCAGGCTGGCGGCGTAGTCCGGCACGGGCACGTCCGCGCTGGTGGAGTCCAGTGGATCGTGCCCCGCGACGGTGCCGAGCAGCAGCGCTGCGTCCTCCACGTCCACCGTCATCGGCCCGATCTGATCGAGGGAGCTGGCGAACGCCACGAGGCCGTACCGCGACACGCGCCCGTAGGTCGGCTTGAGACCGACAATGCCGCAGAGCGACGCCGGCTGGCGGATTGAACCGCCCGTATCCGACCCGAGCGCGAGGGGCACCTGCCCACCCGCAACCGCCACGGCCGAACCGCCGCTGCTGCCGCCCGGCACCCGGTCCGTGTCCCACGGATTCGCCGAGCGGCCGAAGGCCGAATTCTCCGTCGAGCTGCCCATCGCGAACTCGTCGAGGTTTGTCTTCCCGACAACGACAAGACCGGCGTCCTGGAGCTTCCTCACCGCCGTGCTGCTGAAAGGCGGGACGAACTGCTCCAGCATGCGGCTGGAGCAGGTGGTGCGGACGCCCTCGGTGTTCATGTTGTCCTTGATGGCGACGGGGATCCCGTCCAGCGGGGAGAGCGTCTGCCCTGCAGCCCGGCGCTTGTCCGACTCACGCGCGGCCGCGAGCGCCTGCTCCTCCATCACCGTGACAAAGGCATTCAGCCGCGGCTCCGTGGCCTTGATGTGCGCAAGGGACCGGCGCACGAGCTCCTCGGAGGTGACGGCCCCCTTGGCGAGTTGGCCGGCGAGTTCGTGAGCACTTCTGAGCGCCATTGTCTGCTCCCTGATGTCTGGCGAATGGAGGTGTTCGGTGTGCTGCGGATCAGAGGACCTGCGGCACCTTGAAGTAGACGTCTTCCGTTTCCGGCGCGTTGGCCAGTGCCGTCTCGTTGGCGAGGCCCGGGACCACCTCGTCCGGCCGGAACTTGTTCTTCTGCGGCAGTGGATGGGCGGTCGGTTCCACGCCCGAGACGTCCACTTCCCCGAGCTGTTCCACGTACTCGAATATCTTGGAGAGTTCGCGGGAGAACTGCGCCTTCTGCTCCTCGGTCAACTCGAGGCGCGAGAGCAGGGCTACGTGCTCGACGAGTTCGGGGGTGATTTTCATTGGTTCCCTACTCCTCCGCCGCCTCGGCGGGTTCGGGTTCTTCCACCTTGTCGAGCGTGAGCTTGGCGTGCTGGAGGGCGAGCTTCTTCTCCCCCTCCTCCTGGAACTTCACGATGACCTTGCTCAGCTCGTCCTCGCCGAACCGGGCGACGACCTTTCCAACCCCGAACAGGGGATGACGGACGATGGCGGCTGGCTTGATTTCCGGCTGGTACATGGATGACTGCTCCTGGGACGGGCTTCATCCCGGGGAATTGGTTCCGCGCGGACCACCCACAAGGGGGGTGGGGATAGCGCAGGGGCGCTCAGGGAACCCCCGTCCCGCAACACCGGACAAGGCTTTTTTCCGCCACCCGGCGGCCGGGCGAG
>SLOM01000014.1 GCA_007132505.1 Candidatus Sumerlaeota bacterium | reverse complement strand
TATGACCTGACCGCCAGCTATACAGGCTACCACAACGGGAATTTCCGCGGCGTCGAGGTGGAGGCGGACCGGGAGACGGACGCGGGCGAACTGACACTCGAGCGCGATGTTGTTATCCCGCGCATCGTCTATGTCTCCCCCGCGGACGGAACGCGCGACCTGACCATCGAGCACCCCACCGTCTTTACGATCCAGTTCAACACGAACATGGACATCGCCTCGGTGCGCAACGCGATGACGATTTCTCCCGAAGTCCCCTTCCGGGTGGTGGCGGAGGGCACTCCCGGCCGCGGGGCGCAGGACGTGTTCCGCATCGAGCTGCCCGGGGTTCCCCAAGGCGGCAACAACTCCGGCATGCTGCGCTTCGGCACGCGGTACACAATCACCGTCGGCACCGGCGCGGAAAGCTCCGAAGGCGTCTCCATGCGCGAACCACACTCCATCCGGTTCACAACCGGCTACCCGGAGATCATTGCAACGGTGCCGGACGACGGGGCCCGGGATGCCGGCGTCTTCTACGACCGCCCCATCCGGGTTTTCTTCAATGCGGCGATTGATCCGGAATCGGTGCGTCCGGAGGACGTGACATTCCGGCCGGAGCTTCCCGGCTCGCCCAACGTCTATCTGCGGCGTGATCCGCAAACCGGCTGGTCGGTGCTCTTCATCGCGGGGTTCGCCGAGCCCGGGACGCGCTACACGGTCAGTATCCGCAGCGGGGTGCGTACTGTCACGCGCGACCGCATCCGGAACGTGCCCTACCGCTTCTCCTTCACCACTCGGGAGTGGCGCGAATTCGAGGACCATTTCGGCGTGCGCGATTTCGACCGCGAGGCAATTCGCCGCGAGCGCGAACGCCGCTGATCCATGGGCGGACGGCACGGCCCCTCATTTCTCCTTCGCGTCCTTCTTCTGGCCGCAATTGCGGCGGTCATCACTCCCGTGCCTGCTGGGAGCCCCGGCGTCTATACGGTGAAGGACGCGCTCCGGGAGTTCCACGGCCTGGAATTCCTGCAACATCCCGCCGATCCGCCACGGCGCTTCGGCCAGCTCTCCAGTAATGATCCCAATGGCGGCAATTTCGACCAGGGCAACTTCCTGCGGGAGGAAGGGCTCGAGCATGTGCTCATGGACGTGCGCGGGCCCGGTGTCCTGACGCGCCTGTGGACCGCCGAGCCCATGGGCGTCCTGCGATTCTATTTCGACGGAGCGGAGGAGCCACAGCTCAGTGTCCTGTGGACGGACCTCCAGAGTGGAGAGGTGCCATGGCTGACCGAACCGTTTGTCACTTCGGCAGGCGGTGGCTCCACGATGCGCTTTCCGCTCCCCTTCGCCGAATCCCTGAAGGTCACCCTCACCGGCCAGACATGGTGCCACTGGCAGATTCACTACCAATACTTCCCTCCGGATACCGAGGTGGAGACCTGGCACCCGGGCCTTGGGCTGGAGGATGCGGCGGAGAGCGTATATAAGGAGGCCTCCGCGGCCTGGGAGGATCCCGCTGGAGCCGCCGTGCCCGGCGAGGTCATCGCCTCGGACATGCTTCATCTGGCAGGTATGCTGGAGCCCTACCGGTTCCGCGCAGGGGAGGACATGCTGCTGACCGAAATTGCCCTTGTACAGGCCCCCGCCGGCCCGCTGCCGGGGGATCTGTTTGTGTCTATACGTGGCGCAGACGGAGAAGCTCTCCTCGAACCGGTACCATGGGCCGCCATGGCTGGTTTGTGGGAAGCGGAAGGCGATTCCCCCTCGCTGCTGCACGGCCGGATCGGGCAGCGGAGTTACTTCAGGGTGCCGTTCCTCCTGGAGGAGGAATCCGTGCTGGAATTCTCCTGGCAGGACGGCGCAGAAGGTGAGTTCGTCGGCGAGGTGGAGCTTCATGGCCGGCCCGCCCACGCCGGGGAGGACCTTCCCGGGTTGCTCGCCGTCTGGCACGTCCAGGACACCGGCGGCGGGGAGCGGGTGGCTCCTCCGGAGTTTTCCGCCGATGGGCGGCTGCTCCTCGTGGCAACCCGCGTTGCCGCCACCGGCTCGGCCTTGTATATCGAGGGCGACGAGTATATCTACCTGGAAGGCGAGGAGCACGCGTCCATACGCGGAACAGGCACGGAGGACCTCTTCGATTCGGCGTGGTACTTCATGAACGGGCCGTTTGCGACGGCCATGGCCGGATCGCCGCTTCAGGAAGAGGGCCTGATGGAAATGGTGGCGCGCGCCACGTGGTGGCCCTTCGGCATCCCGTTCGCCGGGGAGTTGCGATTCGAACTGCAGGCCGGGCCGCACGACGACGCACCGCCAACGCGCTACGAGTTGCTGCTTGCCGGCCAGTCTTTTGGCCCCGGCGTGGAGACCGCCCCTCCCCGCCGGGCGGCGTCCGATCGCACCGGCATGCCCACCGGCACCCGCAAGTCCAGCGGTGTGGATGCGGCCGGACTGCCCGTCTATACGGAGCAGATGCCCTTTGTCGAGGGCGGCATCCGGCCGTTTGAGGAGTGGTTTCAGGCGGACAGTGGCGCGTTCGAGGGCACCGCCAGCTTCCGGCTCCATCCGGAAAACGCCCTTGGATTCTTTGTCTTCCTCGACCTTCCCTACGGCTGGACCGGCGAACTGCGCCCCGCCGGCCGCGAGCCGGTCGAAGTCTATGACATTGGCTGGCCACCGGTTGCCTGGGATGATCCCGAACCGGGTCTCTACGAATTCGCCTGGAGCGCCCGTCCGCCGGAACGCATCCCCCCCGGCAACTATGTGGTGCAAATCCGTGCCCACGCCTACCTTACGGACGGGTCCGAGGAAACCATCCACCGGCAGATGCGCCTCCTGGCCGAGCCCCGTGGCGAACCCGATTACGAATGGCCCGCTTCCGCGCTCTCCCGCGCGGAGGACGGCACCTACCACCTCGAATTGCCCCGCGATTTCGAGACACGCCCGGGCGACAGTCTTGCCATCGAAGCCACCGTAAACGAGCGCGACGGGCGTGCGGAAACACAGGTCCTGGTGGAGTTCTCGCCCGTGACCTACTCGAACGAGGAGGAGCCGCTCTACCACGAGGTGCTCCTGATACTTGCAGACGTGGAAGACGGGCTCTCACGGGGCCGCTCCCTGCTGGGCGGCACGCGCCACTGGGCCACCGTGCCGGTCGGGAGGGACCGGAGCTGGCTGAGTCCGGTGCGCGAGCTGCGATTCTCCTGGCCGGACGTGCCGGCAGGCACCGTGGATGTGCACCGTGTACGTCTATACAGGCACCCTGCTCTTCCCGATGTGCAGGGATGGAGTGGGAATCTCCCCTTCGTCGAGACGCGCCCGGGGACGTTCGAGCTCCCCGCCGCCTCGAAGGTGCTCGAGGGTGTGGAGCTCCGGCGGGCCATGCACCGGGAGGTGGCCGTGCCGCGCACGCACATCGCGCCGGAATTCCGCCAGGCGGACCTGCTGGAGAACATCACGGCGGGGCTCATGCGCTGGCGCGTCGCGGATCCACCGCACCGCGACCACCGCCTGCGCTCCTCCCTCTCGCTGCTCTTCCCCGCGGCCAACGTGGGCGAACGCATCCGGATCGAGCACGAGTCGCTTCGCGGCGCCCGGTATATTGCCATCCAGTTTGGTTTCGGTCCCTGGTGCGGCCGCGCCGGCGTACGGGACTGCGAGGGTCGTCTTGTCGCCGTCCGGGATCTTTACATGAACAAGCCACGCATCCTCCCGCAATACACGTGGGTGATTCTTCCAGTGCCGAACCGCGACCCCTGGATCTACCTGGAAGCACTGGGTCCCGCACCCGGCAGCTTCGAGACCCGCATTCCCGTCCACCGCGTGATGGTCCTGCGCGAGGAGCCATGAGGCGGCGGGCGGTTGCCTCCTGTCCACCTCGTGGTCGTCTATTCACAGTTTCCCATTCTGCTTGACCGGCCACCCGGGTCCTGACCGATAATCCTTCTCTTATCCTGCCCCTTTCAGGGCAAATGGGACAAAACCATGACGTCAATTCGCATTCCGGCGCACGCTGCTGCTCAGCGCCTGCTCACTTCGCTGCTTGCCTCGATTCTCGTGCTGATTCCCGCAATTGTTCCAGCAGATTGGGACACTCCTTTCGGCGATGCTGGCCGCAGTTTCAGTGACAGCACGGCGGGTGTCACACCACCGATTTCCGTTCGTGGTGCTTATCACATCGAGGAAAACCTGCTGGCCGACGTTCCTCCGGCCATTGTGACAAGCAACAGGGTGATCCTCCTCAGCCCGACCAAGATCCTCGCGTTCACCCGGGTGGAGGAGTCCGCTGGGGACGAGCCGTTCTCCGTAACGGAGCCGCGCTGGCGCTACGAGGTGGAGGGGGCGAATGAAGACGACATCTTCCTGGGCCGCGCCCTCTATCCCGGCGAGGCGGTCTCCAACCCGACGCGCAGGCTGCTGGTCTTTATCGAGGAAGCCGGCGACCTCTTCGGCGTCGCCTCGACCGAACTGGTGGCTCTCCACATGGACAGCGGTGAGGAGGTCTGGCGTTACGAACTGGGCGGCATGCAGCGCCCCGCCATGACCCGTGCCGGCAATTCGGTCCTTGTCCGCTGGGTGGACCCGGAAGTCATCACCGGCCCATTTTGGGATGATCTGCCCGGCCGGCTGATGCGCATTGTACCGGGCGCGGACGAACCCCAGGCGCTCGTCGAAATCGAGGAGCCGCTCTTCAGCAGCTCATACCGCAGTATCGTCACGAGTGACGGCGTGGCCTTCCTCCCCGGCGAAAGCGGCATCGCCGCATACGATACCACGAGCCTCGCCCATCGCTGGACATGGCCGCCGGACGGCAGCCGGCAGAACAGCGGCGCCTACGAAGGTATTACGAGTATGGTCTCAGGCGCCGGGAACGTCTATTTTATCCAGCGCGACCAGTACCGCGTCACCTCGCTTGACCGGGATGGCAACGTGCGATGGATTCGCGAACTCATGCCCGAGGGCGAAAGCTGCACTGAGAACGCGTGGCTCTCGCTGCATCCGGACATGCTGGTGGTGACTGGTGTTTGCAATACCCTCCGTGCCGAGAATGGAAGCATGTCGTCCGCCGGCAGGTTCTATGGCCTTAATCCGGACACGGGGGAGATCGCTTGGAATATACCCGCGCCATGGTTCCAGGGGCCGATGCCAGCCGTCATCAGCGGCAATCATTTCTTTCGTGACCACATTTTTCTGGGCGACGCACAAGGACTCCAAACCCGCGTCTATAACGTGCACACGGGCGCCGTCGTCCAGAGCTTGATCAGTCCGGAGATTGGCATGATGGTGGGACCTGTTGCAGCGCGCGACGGGCACCTGTTCGCACACAGTCTGGGACTCTTCGGAGCCGGCATGGGCCGCGTCTTTGTCTTCGAAACCGAGCCGGCCGACATGGGTGTGGAGTTCGCACAACCGGAGCGCGTCCCCTGTGGAACGCCGGTGGGAAGGCCGATCACCGTTCCGGTCTCCTATTCAAATCTGGGCCCGGGCCTTGCCCCGGACGCGACAATCGAACTCCGCCAGTCCTTTGGCTCCGAGCATGTGGAATGGCTGCCACCGGATGGATACGAAAGCACCATTGTGGACGGCGGCAGGATCATGCGAATCAGCCTCGGCGACCTGGAAGCGGGCGCCAGCGGCCAGATTCCCGTGCAGGTGGTGCCGCTGCGGACCGGCAACCCGCTTCTCAGGGTCTCCGTTGAAAGCGGCGTCCGTCATACAAACTCGAACCGGACAAGCGATGGGCTTATCCTCCCGGTAATAGACGAGCCACCAGCCAACCTTGACCTCTCCATCGCCTGGGTGGAGGTCACACAGGGGCTGCAGGACCGTGACAACAGCATCGGCCTCATTGCGGGCCGCCCGACCCTCATCCGCGTCTATGCGGAAAGCAACGTCCCGATAGACAACGTGCAGGCGGTCATGCGCCTGACAGACGACACAAACCCGGACTTCTCGCAGCGCTTCTTCAACCGGCCGGTCGACCCGTTCAGAAACTGCGTCACCCTTGGGCCCGGTTCATGGAACCGCGATGACTACGATACCTCGATCAATTTCCTCCTTCCTCCGGAGCTCCTCGATCCAAGGAACCAGAGGCCCCTCAAGATGGAAATCCTCCTCGATCCCGACAACCTCCTTGGGGAGGCAAACCGGGAGAACAGCGTCTATACGCGTGAGCTGCAGTTCGACGCCATGGCGCCCATTTGCCTTGTGACCCACAGCGTCCGCAGCCTGCGGATGGGTGGTGGCGACACCTTCGGGCCGCACCTCATTCCCCAGGACCACCTCGACCGTGCCACCGCGATGCTCCCCACGCCGGAAGTGGTGCAGGTCAGCAGCGGCAACACGCTGGAGAAGGTCGTCCTGACCGGTGGACTCATACCGCCGACCGAGTGGGGGCCCTACGAGCTGGATCCCGGCGGCAGCATCAACAAGGGCCGGCTGCTTGCCACGCTCCTTGCCCACAGCATCACCACCTCCCGTCCCGCCGCGTGCGTCCCCGGCGCCTCGGTTCATCACACCGGAGTCGTGGCGGAGGACAATCTGTCCACCCTTGCCAATGCCAACTTCAACGGCTATGCGTGGATGGTGGACGGTGTGTTCACCTTCCGCGTCCGGCAGGGTGCGGGCTCCGATTTCAATCTCCCGCGCGGAGGCCGAACGCTGGCGCACGAGCTCGGGCACACCTTCAATCGTTTCCACGTGGATTGCGGCGACCCCGCCTTCGCACAGAGCAACATACCGTATCCCGGCTGCCAGCTTGGGCCGCTCGGGCCGAATGGCTTCTTCGGTGTGGACCTTGTGGACCCGATGAATCCCTTCGTCATCCCGCCCCGCGCCCCGGACGCATCCCGGACCCTTGGCGATCTCATGTCCTACGCCGATGACGTGTGGACGAGTGACTATACATGGAACGCCGTCCGCGAAAAACTCGCACTCAATCTGAAGCACTCCCACAGCCACGGCGAGCACGACGCCGCCCGCCAGTGGCTCACCGCCAACAAGGGCACCGACGGTAAGCTCCTCCTCGTGTCGGCCACGATCGAGGGCCAGGATGAGTTCATCCTGGAAGACGTTCTGCAGCTCAGCTCCGGCGCCGTGCCGGAGGAAAACATGCTCCAGATGGCCGCGGAGAAGCTTCACGCCGCGGAACACGGCACACCCTACTCCATCGAGCTGCGGAACGGCTCCGGCGCCACGATCCTGGACGTGCCCGTCAACGCCGAGCTGGTGCACGACTCAGAGCCACCCTACGTCTGGATCATCGGAGCGCTCATCCCCATGCCGGACGGCGTGGAGGAGCTGCGCGTCCTGCATGAGGATGAAGGTGTGCTTGCCACCGTGGAACGTTCCCCCTCTGCACCCGAAGTGGAACTTCTCCTGCCCGCCTCCGGCGACGTTGTGGACGACATCCTCGTCGTGGACTGGGAGGCCAGCGACCCGGACGGAGGCATTCTCTCCACCATGATTCAGTACAGCACCGACGATGGGGAAAACTGGACGACGCTTGCGGTCAACGCGCCGGACGAGCCCTTCGTCTTCGAGGCGGACCTTCTCCCCGGCACCCTTGGCGAAGGCCGCATACGCGTCATCGTGAGCGACGGATTCAACGCCACCGAGGCGGTCTCGGACCCCTTCACCGTCACGCCGCGCGAACCCCTGGCCACCATTCACAGCCCGGAGAACAACCAGGCCTTTGCTCCCGGAGAGCCCATCTTCATCCGCGGCACAGCCTACGATCCGGAGGACGGCCCACTCCGCGGCGAGTCGCTCGCCTGGGAGATCCCCGGGACCGGCAGCGTGGGCACCGGCGAGTCACTCATTCTCACGGACCTGGACGTCGGGACCCATCAGCTTGTCCTCACCGCCACGGATAGTGACGGCCAATCCACCACTGCCGAGGTCAGCCTCATCGTCGCTCCGCGCCAGGCCACGCAAACGGAAATCGCCGGCGTCCTTCTCGGCGTGCTCGAAAAGGTCGAGGGCGTGATCTACGACATCACGGGCGACCACACTGTGGACAGCGCGGACGTGCAGGAAGCGGCGCCGTAGCCGGCAGCAGCGTGCAAATCTGGTGTCCTGACTGCCGGGGTTCGAAAATTCCGCTCTCAGGATTGGGGTTGCCACCGGGCGGCCCCCCGCGTGTGGTGGGAGACCGTTTCCCGCGTGCCGCCTAGCGCGGCGCGTCAAAATACTCCTGCACTGGACACGCTTCCATCCACATGATCTCCAAGTACCACGTTCCTCAGATGTTCCTTGGCCTCTTTCTCCGCAAGATGGAGGTGGAGGACTTCCGCAAGCTGGCCGAGAGCCTCCCTTGGCGGTTGCCCGAGTTTGACGGCCGGCCCCGCCTCGCGAAGAATGTCCCGCAGAATGCACGCCCCGAGGCCACCCGGGCCGCCTTCCCCTCGGCCGACGGCCGCAAGGTCCTCGAGGTCGCACCCGCCAAAATCCAGTTCCGCATGCTCCCCGGCGAGCTGATGGACGCGCAGCAGGGCAAGCCGCGCGGTATTAAGCCCCTCGGCCTGCAGGAATCCTTTGAGGCCTTCCTGCCCATGGCCATGAAGGTGCATTCGGTCTTCTCCGAGCACTATGGCGCCACGGCCAACCGCATCGGTCTGCTGACCGAGCTGTTCGCCCACCTGGGTGCCTCCGCCAACCAGCGCATGCAGCGCACGCTGCTCGCCTCGGGCGGGCACTTCGGGGAGCGTCTGACCGAGCTGCAGGTCCAAGCGCTCGCCAAGCCCACGCTGACCGGCGACCGGCAGGTGAACCGCTGGATTCGCGTCAAGCCACTGCGCTCCAACGACGAGCGGCGCGCCGACCTTGCCATGGGCGTGGAGGTGGACATCAACACGCTGCCCGAAGACTCCTACGACCTCACCACGAGCGACGTGGAGAGCTTCATCACCGCCGTCCGCGAGCACATCGAGCAGAAAATCCCGCTCCTTCAGGAAGCGGCTTTCTTCGAGGACTGAGCCGGCCTTGAAAGACAAGGACGCCAAGCCCACGGCGGCTCCGGTGTGGAGCAAAGGCGCCGCGGACCCTGCCGCCGCCGAAGCGAACGTCCGCTTCTGCGCCGGCTTTGACGTGCACGGGCGTCCCCCTGCCGACCTGCGCCTCGTTCCTCACGATCTGGACACCAACGCGGCCCACCTCATCATGCTGGTGGAAAGGGGCATTGTGCCCCGGGCGGCCGCGGCATGGGCGGCCCGCGGGCTGCTCGCCCTCCGCGTGCGCCATGCAGAGGGGACGCTGCTCCTGCGGCCTGGTTGCGAGGACGTCCACATGTCCATCGAAGCCGCGGTGACCGACGTGGAGGGCCCCGAGGCCGGTGGCGTCCTGCACACCGGACGGTCGCGCAACGACCAGGTGGCCACGGACATGAGGCTCTGGATGCGCGGCGAGCTGGCGGAGTTCGCGGACGCGATCGAGGGGCTTGCCGAGGCCCTTGCCACCCACGCGGAGCAGCACACCGAGTCCGTCTGCCCCGGCTTCACCCATGGCCAGCCGGCCATGGTGACATCCTGGGGGCATTGGGTGGCGGCCTACCTGCCGCGCGTCCTCCGGACGCTGAATGCGCTGAATTCACTCGCAGAGGAGCTGGAGGAATGCCCCCTTGGCGCCGCCGCCAGCTTCGGCACCTCCTGGCCGCTCGATCGCCAGCGCACGGCAAGCCTTCTCGGCTTCAAGCGGCCGACGCTGTCGGGCGCCGATGGCATCTGGTCACGCGGAGAGCTGGAAGGGCGCTTCGCCTTCGCCATGGCCCAGCACCTGGCGCACTTGGCCGGCATCGGGCAGGATCTGATCCTTCTGAGCACACCCCCGCGGGAATGGCTCCGTCTGGCGGACGAGCACGTGACCGGCAGCAGCATCATGCCGCAGAAGCGGAATCCGGACTTCGCGGAGGTCGCCCGCGCCCGCGCCGCACACGCCGGCGGCATCGCGCAATCGCTCCTGTCCATCACCTCCGCCCTGCCCTCGGGTTATAACCGCGACACGCAGTGGACGAAATATCTGGTCTTCGACGCGGCGGACAATGCCCGCGGCGCGGCCCCGCTCTGCGCGGATGTCTTCCGCCGGATGACTGTCTATACGGACCGCATGCGGGACGCCTGCTCCATTGGCTTCCTGAACGCAACAGATGTGGCGGACAGCATGGCCCGCCTGCGTGGCCTGCCGTTCCGGCGCTGCTACCGGATACTCGGTGCCGCCGTCCAGCGCGCCACGGCTGAGGGGCTCCTGGGCCGGGCTCAAGTTAACGAGGCGCTCGCGGAGGAGGGCATCGAGCCCTTCACGGAGCAGGAATGGGCACCGTTCGAATCACCGGAGGGCCTGCTCTCCGTCCGCGATCAGCCGGGCAACCCGCATCCCGCCCGCACGCGCGAGGCGTTGGCGTCGTTGCGCGAGTCCTGCACACGCGCCGCAAACGCCATGATGGAACACCACAGGGGCTGGGAACGCGCCCGCGAGCAGCTCTGGCACGAGCTGGAGCGGATTGCCAACGGCTAGACGGAGTCCCCTTCGTGTCTTGCTGCCTCGCCGATAGACACGCTCCTGCTTCACCCCGCACTTCTTACCCCCGGAGGCCGGTTCGATGCTGAAGTGGCTCCTGAACAAGATCTCAGGCCGCGAAACGGACCCTCCTTCCCCGGAAGAGGAACCGGAACCATCGGCCCCGCCGCTCCGCACGCCTGACCCCTCCGGCCTGGAATGGCGCAACGATGAGCAGGAGGCGTGGCTCCGCGAGGCGGTTCTGCCGCGTCTCACAGAGGACGTGGTGGAGGCGCTTGCCGCGCTGGCGGGTGAGGAGCACCCAACAATTCCTCCTGCTGACGCCGCTGTGCTGTACGCCGCCGTGGCTGAATTCGAACCGACTCGCATCATGGAGATCGGGTCGGGCGCCAGCACCCTCGTCCTGAACAAGGCGCGTCACGATTTCCACCTGCCGGGGGAGCTTATTGCTGCCGATCCCGCTCCCAGCCTCGACCTGACCCCCATTGTGGACGCCCACGTGGAGAAGGGTGCCGCAAGCCTGCAGCCCACGGATTTCGAGATATTCCAGCCCGGCGAGTTCCTGGTGTTACACCTCTTCGGCGGGGGAGAGGATGCGGCGCCGGGGCTCCGGTACGTGGCGGAGGAGCTGCTCCCTGCGCTGCCGGAGGGTGTGCTGCTGGGTGTGCTCGGCTGGCCGGAGCCCTTCGATGCCTCGGATTCCTGGCCCGCGGAGGCGCGTCACGCCCTTGCTGTACTCCTGGATTTCCTGCGGGAGCGGCCGCCAAAGAACGTCTATACGTCCCCCCCCGCTGCCGGAGTGCTTTCCGCCGCTGCGCCGGGTGCCCTCCCGAAGGAGTCCCGCCTGCTTCTGCTGCGCCTGTCCGCCTCCGCAAGTCAGGCATAATGGAAGCGCCCCGTGCGCGCAGGGCTCGG
Organism: Candidatus Sumerlaeota bacterium; assembly: GCA_007132505.1. Taxonomy (GTDB): domain Bacteria; phylum Sumerlaeota; class Sumerlaeia; order SLMS01; family SLMS01; genus SLMS01. The sequence goes on along the minus strand of SLOM01000014.1, from coordinate 887 downwards.
CACGGGGCGTCTGATGCAGGGGGGCGTATGGCGTGCTCAGTCGTAAGCTCTCCATTCGGGCACGGCCACTGGCCCTTCTCCGGCGGTGATTGTGCCGTAATACATGGTGGTGAAGTCACTCGGTCCCCATGGTGACCAGACCGAGACAACTCCGCCGTTGTTGTCGGTGATGTAGACGTTGCCCGCGGCATCCACGTCCAGCGACCGGCCCGTGAAACCGGCCAGGTCGGGGACGTTGAAGAAATCGGCGACGAACGCACCGGTCTCCGCGTCAAACAGTGCCACGATGATCGCCCGAGCGTCTATAACGTACAGCAGCCCGTCGTGGTGCGTCATGCCGAGGAACCAGAGCGGTTCGCCCGGGTCGGTTGGGTAGCCCTGTGCCATGAGGTCTTCCATTGTATGGGACCAGAGTTCGTTCCCATCGGGATCGAATTTGACGAGGGCGGTCTGGGTGTCGGCTGTTGCCTGTGCGCAGATATAGACATTGCCGTTGTCATCAATGGCGATATCCCTCAACTGGCTTGTTCCGGCCACCGTGGCGAAGAGTTCGGGGTCGCCCGTGTGGGGCACGTCTTCGCCGATATTCCAGCGCACGATGTCGCTCCTTGCTCCTTCCTCGACGCCCCAGAGCACCGTCTCGGCGCCCGTTCCGGTTGTCATGGCGGTGAGCAATGAGCCGTGGTCTCCCCCTTCAGCGAGCACCTGCACGGCCGTGTCCTGCAGATCGCTGCGGTAGAGCACATCAATGCTCCAGTCGCCGGTATAGAAGCTGGCGTCGTCCTTGCCTGCCTTCACCTTGTAGGGTGAGTTCGATGCGTCCGGGTCCCACGGTGCGGCGGGATCGTTCATGGCCGCGTTGAACGATGCCGTGGCGCTGCCACCGT
>SLOM01000229.1 GCA_007132505.1 Candidatus Sumerlaeota bacterium | reverse complement strand
GTCCTGCCATAGTCCACGCGGACGCGGGTGACGTCACCGCGGCTGTCAATGGTTAGCAGATCACGGAAGATGCTCACTTCGGCCCCCGGCAGAACCTCTTCCCGGGCTCGAACGGTGCCGTTGAGCACCAGCTCCGGCTCCATGCGCAGGGTAATGGGACCGGCCTGCGCCCCCGAAGGAATCTGGACGCCACTCTGGGCCACCTTGCCGTAGTTTCTCTGTTCAGCCGTAACGGTCCACGGTCCGGGCGGGATTTCCTCCACCACGAAGAGGCCGTTCTCGTTGGATTGCGCCTCGGGGACCGGCGGCTCCACTCCGTCTTCGACTGCGTCCTCGTATTTGAGCCTGATCCGTACGTTCTGCAGGGGTGCGCCTTGTGCATCGTTGACCCAGCCGATCAGCTCTCCGGGGTCGAGTTGCAGGGCCAGCTCGATGGGCTCGGGCTGGGTGTATTCTTCTGTGGGCGGGTATTCGCCGTCGTCGGCGTCCGGTTCTTCGTCGGGCTCTGCCTGCTCTGCTTCGCGCCGCTGCCGCTCTTCCTGCCGTCTGGCGGCGGCGTCGGGCGAGCGATCCATCCCCATCTGGAGTTCCGGGATGATCCGGCCATCACGATCCCGGGCCTGCTGGCCTGCCACGTCCTCCGGCTCTTCCACCTCGGGCTGGGAGAAACCATTGAACAACAGCATACCTATCAGCACTGCGAATCCGGTGATAAGCAGCACCGCGAACGGGAAGGAAGATGGGCGGCCCCTTGAGGGCATCTGGACTGCTGAGACTCCTCCCTATGGGCGTGGTTACTGGGCGTGGCTCTCCTCTGTGGCTTGGTGCCCAGCCCTCCGTAGTCTGCCGTTGCGAGATTCAGACCATCAAGGGAATCTCGCGGATGTCAGCCGTCTTTTCGGGCCCAGTCGTAGGGGATGTCTCCTCCATGCGGGGGGACCCGGTATTCGTCGGGGTTCTCGTGGTTGTAGCACTCGGTGACGGTGTTGATCACGAGCGCCTCTTCGCTGGAGATGCACTTGAAGCCGTGGTGGACGAGCGGGGGAATCTCCACCAGGATCGGGTTGTGAACACCCAGGAAGAATTCGTTAATCTCGCCTTTTGTGGGGGAATCCTCGCGGTTGTCGAAGAGCACGAGCTTGATCATGCCGCAGGGGCACACGAAATGGTCAGTCTGGATGCGGTGATAATGCCATGCCTTGACCGTGCCGGGGTAGGCGGTGGTCATGTAGACTTGTCCGAAGCGGGTGTCCAGATCCTTGTCATCGGCTCGGAGCATCTCCATGAGCCGGCCCCTCTCGTCGCAGTGCACGGTCAACTGCTTTACCTTCACGCCTTCGATCATCGGCTCTGTTATCCCCTTTAATAAGATGACCACGCCTTCAAGTTGCGGGTTTACTGCCCGGACCGGACGTTTTCGTCCGGCTGAGGTGGCCGTTTTTTCTCCATTCTTCCGATCGAGTAGGTAAAGGCAAAGCCGCCCGCCATGAGTAGCAAGGCCAGCAGCGCCCGCGGCACCGTAAGCTCCGTGTCGGGAACGATGTAGAGCGGGACCCGCCCGGCCTCCCGGTCCGCGGCTTCACGCCGCACCTCCCGGGGGACACGCACGTCGTAGGCGATGATGACGGCAGAGGCCGCACGGGCTGCCTCCACGTCGGCAAGGGTTGGCCCGCGGCCGGTCACGGTTTCAAGGATTTCCACCTCCAGCTGGTCCGAGGGCAGGTACCCGAGTTGCCGCTCGATGGCGCCACCGGAGGACTCCTCCCACCCGAAGCCCATGATCCGGAGCTCGCCCTCACCCGGCCGCTCCGCGTTGCCCACGGCGTAGCGGGGAAGCTTTTCGAGGCTCGTGTCCTGGAAGGGGTAAAGGCCGAGAACTGCCCCGAGGAGCAGCCCGAGGAGCAAGGCCGTTGTGGGGCGCTCGAAGTTCTCGAGGAAGTACTTCAGCAGGTTGGACAGGACCACCACACCCGCCGCTATCCCCAGACCCACGGGAAGCACAAGTGTGAACCCGATGCTGATGAGCTGTGCGAGATCACGCTCGGTGAGCGCGGCGCGAAGGTCCGAGATCCCCGAGATGACGGGAAGGTAGAGCCCGAGCACGAGGAGCAGGTAACTGCCCGAGATGCCGGGCAGAATCATTGCCGAACTGCCCACCAGTCCGGCTGCGAAAAACCATCCCCACCCGGGCGTCCGCAGGTCCGGCTGCAGGCCGAAGGCGATGACTGCCATGAGGGCGAGGCCCGCACCGGCGAACAGCACGGAGCTGAAGCTCATTGGCCGGAGCTGCCGGTAGAGCATCGGTGCCCCGCCAAGGGTCATGCCGACGAAAAGCGCCAGCATTCCGGGTCTGAAAGCTTCAAGAAGGAACTCGATCACGCCGGCCAGCCCCAGGATCGTCGCCGCCGCGAGACCGAACAGAATTGCCAGCACCGTCAGCGAGCGCCAAGTGAAGCGCAGGCGCGTGATCTCCGAGACGGCGCCGATGAACTCACGGTAGAGCCCGAGCGCCAGCACCATCGTTCCGCCGCTCACGCCCGGAATGAGGTTGGCCAGGCCCATAAAAATGCCTGTGATCGTCAGGCGTACGAGCGGAAGCGGCCCCGCGGGAAGTGGAGCCGGGGCCGGCTGTTGATCTGATGGGGTCATTAAGTCACCTTCGGCGGCGTTGTTCGGCATGGGGTCTGCGGTGTCGCGGGAACGGCTCGGGCGGTCAACGGAAAGCACCACGTTTCGGCCGCGGACCGTCAAGCAGTCAGCCTTGAAATCGGAGCACAGAAACCGAATGGAAGCACTGGATTGGCCGAGGGAGTACCGCGAATTCGTTCACTTGTTCAATAGCCGGGACTATTTTGAAGCCCACGAGGTGCTGGAGGACTTGTGGGTCGTCGAGGTTCCTCCTCTGAAGAACTACTACAAGGGCCTGATACAGGCCGCCGTGGCGCTCTGCCACTGGGAGCGAGGAAACCATTCGGGAGCACGGAAGCTGTGGCTCTCCGCACGCGGGTATTTGCGATCCTACCCACCGGCTTTCGAGGGATTGCGATTGAGCCAGCTCATGCAATCTCTCGAAGAGCTCTTCCAGCCGCTCCTCGAGGACCCGCACACGCCACATCCCCCCCCCTGCCGTACAACCCATCCGCTGCTGGAGCTGGAAGAAGCTCCCGTCCGGGAGGCGGTCTGACGGTCTGCACCGGCGATCCGCGAAG
>SLOM01000275.1 GCA_007132505.1 Candidatus Sumerlaeota bacterium | reverse complement strand
TAGATGAAATCGTAGTCGTAGGCGCCGAAGTCCCAGTGTGCCTGCCGGCGGTTTTGATAGACTTCGGAGTCCTCCGGCAGGAGCGCCGCCATGTCCATGACGATATCGTAGCGAGTCAGCGTCGCCCGGAGCGCCACCGCGGTCACGGCGAAAACGAGAAGCAGCGTCAGCCAGGGATGGGAGCCCGCCTTGCCGCCGATGTACCGGATCAGACGACGGCTCACTTCGCTTCCTCGAAGACAAGGTCCCGCAGGGCGTACACCTCACGAGCCCGCGGGGGCTGGAAGGACCTGTCCGTCAGCCCGGGGGCCAGACGGTACTCGGTCACTCGCAGTTCCACTTCGATGCCCTCGGCGGGCACGGTCAGGTCAAACCGGTAAGGGAGTGGTTCCTCCCACTCCCGGTCCGGGTGGCTGTATAGACGGTACTCGCGGTAGCGCACCCGCACTTCCTCGCTCCCATCCGGGTCGCGGGCCACCATCTCCTCCACCAGCCCGTCCTTGCGCCGCACGAGCCAGAGCAACTGCCGGCCGGAGGGGCTGTGGCGGGCCGCCACGAGCAGGTGGTCATCGCCCCGCCGGCGGACCACCACCGGCTCGTAGCCCTCAAGGTGTCGCCGCAGTTCCTGCTGCACCAGCACCGCCGCGAGCAGCTCCCTCGGGGAGAGCGCCCCCACGGCGCCAGTCTGGCGTGCCAGGTCGTCCAGCGTGCCGACGAATTGCTGGCCCTCGCGGTGGAAGTAAAGCGACACCATGTCGCCGCTCACCAGCACGTCGAAAAGGTTCCCGATGGGGCTCCTGCTTCCGCCGAGCCGCAACTGCCCCGGCTCGCGGTACATCACCACGGCGGTAAAGAAATCACTTCCGCCCCGGTCCTCGTAGCGGACGGTCACGCGGGAGCGGAGCCAGATCTCCTCCGGGTAGGAGGCACGCTCGCGCAGCCGGGCCAGGAGCGTGTCCCGGTCCTCCACGCCGGCGCGTCCCGTGCGGATCATGTCGTCCCCGTAGGGCGTAACGAATCCCCGGGGGCCCCGGCAGCTTGTGCCGAGCAGGCTGACCGCAAGCACAGCCAGCAGCATGAGTCCGAATGGAAATCGCACGGGTATTGGAATCCGACTCCGGATGCGCCCGGAAAAGCGGCGTTTTCTGGCGCGGGGCCGCCTCGCCGCCGCGCAGGAACCTTTATCGAAAAAAACCGGGAAGGCGTTCAAGTGCTATCCGGCGTTCCCCGCAATCATTGGGACTTCCCGCCTAGCCCATCCGTTGGGTCAGAAGGCGCACCGCCTCCACGGTCAGCCGCACCCCGAAGCCCGTGCCTCCCATGGAGAAGTACCGGCGCGGCTTTTGGAGGGCGGCGGCTCCCGCGATGTCCAGGTGCGCCCAGCGGACGCCCTCGGGCACGAAGGCCTTCAGGAAGTTCGCCGCGTGGATGCCTCCGGCGGTGACCTCCGGCGGGCGATTGTTGAGGTCCGCCAGATGGTGCTTGAGCAGGGGTTCGTACTCGCGGCAGAGCGGCAGCGGCCAGAGTCCGTCGCCTGTATTGCCGGAGGCCTCCAGCAGGACGGTGCGCAGCTCCTCGTCCTCCGTGAAGAGTCCCGCCATCGCCGGGCCGAGTGCCTGCGCCACGGAGCCGGTCAGCGTGGCGTAGTCCCAGAGCACCTCGGCGCCCTCCTCGCCCGCCCGGGCGAAGCAGTCGGTCAGGATCAGGCGCCCCTCCGCGTCGGTGTTTTCCACATAGATCGTCTTGCCGTTCTTCGCCTGGAGGATCGAGCCCGGGTGGTAGGCCGCGCCATCCACGGCGTTGTGCGCCGCCGCTACGACGGCGGTCACCCTCACGGGCAGCTCCATCCGCGCCACCGCCTCCATCGCCCCCAGTACCGCTGCCGCACCCCCCATGTCGCAGTTCATCCGGTGCATGACGTTGCTCGGCTTGATCGAAAGTCCGCCCGAATCGAAGGTCATCCCCTTGCCCGCCAGGCAGAGGTGAAAGGGGACGGCCGGCTGCGCGGGCTTGTGGCGCAGCACGAACAGGCACGGCGGGTATTCGCTCCCGCGTCCCACGTTCCAGAGTGGCTCGTGCCCGGCCTCGAGGAGCGCCGGGCCCTCGAGTTTTTCGTATTCCATGCCATGGCGCGCGGCCAGCCGTTCGCCCTCCCTTGCCAGCACGGCGGGGGTGAGGACGTGGTGCGGTGCGTTGGTCAGCTCGCGGGCGTAGTTCTGTGCCTCGGCCACGATTTCGCGCTCGCGCAGGAGTTTCTCCATGGGCGCGGCCTGCTCCGCGTCCGTTACGAAGAGCAGTTCCAGTGGTGCCGGATCGTCGTCCCGGGCCGAGCCGGCGCCCTTGAAGCGCACATCGCGGAAATCCCCAAGGAGTGCCCCTTCCAGGATCGCCGCTGCCTTCTCCGCCGCCAGGTGGTGGTGCACGACGAAGGCGATGCGGGAGAGCGAGTACTGGCGGCAGGTGGCCACGCAGCGTGCGGCGGCGGTCTTCAGGGGCTCGTCGTGGGGGGCCGGGGCGGAGAAGCGCACCGAGTCCAGCAGCAGGTGACGCGTGCGGCACCCGGCGGCGGGGGAGAGCGTGCAGAACCACTCGCGGCGTGTCCTCCGGGCTTCCACGTCGCGGGCATAGGCCTCAAGGTGGGCGCGGAACTCCTCCGTGCCACCGGCGGCCAGCAGCCCGCCCTCCTCGTGCAGTACGACCAGCGCGTCCGCCTCCACTTGCTCGGGGGGGACAGTGAGGACCTCGAAACTCATGACAAGTACTCGCTCGCGGAAGATGGGACCAGCCGCGGGCAGGGTGCCGTGCACGCCCCCACTCCGGGCAAGGGGGATTGCCCAGCGGGAGCACTGCCCGGGACCGCCTCGCTACGGAATCACGAAGTACAGGTAGGTGAGCGGCCATTCGTAGAGTTGCGGTTCGCCGGGCGGCATCCCTTCCCGGTGATAGGTCAGGTTGAAGGACACACGCAGATCGTACCAAACCGATCCTTCCTCCCTGTCGCCCTCCGTGGTCGTTACGGTGAAGCTTCCTGTATCGCTCGTGTAGGATTCGATCACATTGCCCTCACCGTCCGATTTGTAGAGATGATACGCCTCGACGCCGTCCGTGGTGAGGGTTCTCTCGCTGCCGGCCTCCATCCAACTGACGGAGAGCTGCTCCACCGTGGCCTGGTAGTTCACCGTGATGTCAATGTTGTCGCGCCCCCATGCGGCAGCCTGCACCATTCCGATGCC
>SLOM01000206.1 GCA_007132505.1 Candidatus Sumerlaeota bacterium | reverse complement strand
GTCACGACTCCGAAGTTTCCGCCGCCGCCGTGCAGTGCCCAGAAGAGTTCGGGGTTCTCGTTCTCGCTTGCACGGAGGACGCTGCCGTCGGCTGTTACGATCTCAGCGGACAGGAGATTATCACAGGCCAGGCCCATCTTGCGGGCCAGCCAGCCGTCCCCGCCGCCCAGCGTATAGCCACCGACGCCGGTCGTGGAGACGCGCCCCCCTGTCGTTGCCAGGCCGAAGGGCTCCGTGGCGCGATCGAGGTCTCCCATCGTGGCGCCGCCGCCTACCGTAACGGTGCGGGCTTGGGGGTCTACCGCCGCGGCGTTCATCCGCCGCAGGTCTATCACCAGGCCGCCTTCGGTGAGGCTTTTGCCCGCAACGCTGTGGCCGCCGCCACGCACGGCTATCTCCATGCTTTCGTGGCGGGCGAACTTGATGGCTCGCCTGACATCGTCCACGTTGGCGCACTGGGCAATAACGCCGGGGCGGCGGTTGATCATGCCATTAAAGATGGCCCGGGACTCATCATAGGAGGGGTCGCCGGGAACGATGATCTCTCCGTGGAACTGCTTGCGCAGGCCGTCGTCGAGGGCGGCCCGATCTGTCTGGATGCTCATGTTCTCTACTCCTGTGGGGGTTTTCGGGTTGGGCCGGGCGCAGAGCCGATGGTCCAAGCTGATAATCGTTCCGACGGCAGAATTCCGTGCTCAACTACAATTGTACCTGTATGCAAAAATCCGGGATCTCCCGATAATGGCCGCACCTGCCCGGGCGGCGTGCCCGTGCTGGCCGGGAGACAGGGATCCTCTGGACGGGTTTTCCGGAAAATCGGGGCGACGGCAGGTCTCCACCGCCCGAGCCGAACGGCCCTACCGCTCGCCGAGCGCTCCGGTGTCCAGTTCCTCGGTCACCTCCTGCACGAGGAACTCAAACTGCTCGGGGGTGAGATACCGCAGGGCCTTGGCGAGTGATCTTTCAAGGGCCGGGTGTTTTTGACCGTGCAGGCTGGAGCGTGCGACGGCCTGGGCGCGGAGGACCTCCGTGCCGGCCGCAAGCATGGCCTCCTGCGCGAAGTAAAGGTCCGCCAGCCGCAGGTGCGCCTCCACAAGGAGCCGTGGCTGACGCGTGTGGCGGAGGGCCTTCACCTCTTGGTGAAAGTGGGGGAGCGCTGCGGCAGAGTTGGGCGATTCCTGCCGGGTGAGCAGGCCCCGCTCGCGCCAGATGCGCGCCACGAGCGCCATATCCCGCGCTCCCTGGGCGTAGCGCAGCGCCTTGGCCAGCATCTCCTCCGCGCTGCCACCGTCCAGCCCATCGCGGGCAAGCTGGGAGAGCAGGAGGGACGTCTCTGCCAGTCCGCTGCCGTCGGACAGCTCAGCGTAGAGGTTCCTTGCCCGGCGGCACCATTTCATGGCGGCTGTGCTGTCGCCCTCGGCCCGATAGACGAGCGCCAGCTCAAGGCAGGCGCCGGCCTCTGCCGGACGGTGGTGGCACTCTCGTGCGAAGCCCATTGCCGCGTACAGCCGGTCCCGGGCCTCCGTATAGTCTCCGGCATGCCGCAGCGCCACCCCGAGGCGGACGAACAGCTCCGCGAAGGCGGGGCATCGCAGCGCACTCACGCGGCGGGACCGGAGCAGGCTCTCCGCAAGCTCCCGCGCCTCGCTGTACTGTTCTCCGGCCAGCAGCACCTCCACGGCGCAGTTGACCGTGTCCACCTCCGAATCCAGCAGCTCGTTCTCGCGGGCGAGCGCGCCGGCCCGGAGGAACTCGGCGACCGCCTCGGCCGGGTTGCCCATCTCACGGTGGGCCAGCGCCATGGCGCTGATGGCCAGCAGCGCACCTTTCGGATCACCCGCCTCCAGGCTGCAGCGCTCGGCGTGGCGGTAGCTGGCGATTGCCTCGGTGAACTGGCGCCGGCGCAGGTGGAATTGCCCGACGCGGGCCCGCGCTTCCGCGTGCAATTCGTCCGTGCCGAGCATTCGTGCGGCGGCGGCGCTGGCGGCCAGCAGCCGGGCACCGCTTTCGGAGGGACGCTGGATCAGCGAGCGGCCGAGTGCCCTGCCGAACTGGGTGAGCGCGAACGCCAGCTCCCTCGGCAGGTCGAGCGGCGGCGCTTCCGGCTCGTGCGCCCAGTCGTCCGGCTCCAGACCAAGGTACTCCTCCGCCAGCTCAGCCGCCGTTTCGTAGGCCGCCAGGAGGTTTGCGAACCGCCAGTGCCGCAGCACCTTGGCCGGTGCCGTCCCGAAAAAGTCCTCCGCCATGGAGGCGAAGTGCCCGGCCATGCGCAGGCGGATCGCCTCGCGTTCGATCGGCTCGATGAAGCTCACTCCCTCGAACGACAGCCTGACGGGAAAGGGCACACAGAAACGCTGCTGTCGGGGCAGGTGGATGAGGATGCCGAGCCGCGTTGCACGAAACAGGGCGTTGCGGAGTTCCTCCCGCCGCGGGTCGCTGGGAGCGGGGGGGGCGCCGATGGCCACCGCGGCGACATCGGCCAGGTCGAACTCCCCGGAGAAATGAAGTGCGCCGCGAATGAGGACGTTCGACAGCGGCGAGTGCGTCCGCAGGCGCCGCAACGATTCCAGCACCCAGCTCGAGCAGATTTCCATCAGCCGGCGCTGAGGAAGGGAGAGCACCCACTCGGACAGCGGCGCGCCCGCCTGTGGGCGTTCCTCCGCCGGCAGAAGCGACAGCAGGCGCGGCTGCCGGCGGGCCATGTGCGGCAGGAACTCGTGCAGGCGGTGGATGGAGTGCGATTCCATGGACATCCTGATCAATTCGTCCTCGCTGCCTTTGGTAGGAGCGGTGGTCGCCTTCGGCAAGGTGAATGTTCCGCTCCCCAGGCGCACTCCGGGTCTGCGGCAGGGCGGGACCCCAAAGAGCCGGGAACGCGGCCTTCCTTTTGGTTGACCGGTCCACAAGTCCAGACAACGGTTCCGAGACATTTCCAAAAGCCGGACGGGTCTCCCGGCTTCAGATGCATTGGAGCGAAAAGTCCCGGCCGCGCGCGCGGACACGGACAGAGGGAGGGACACCCGTATGCGTTATCCTGTCGCGGGACGCAGTCTTTCGCGGTGGAGCGGGATCACGTGCCTTGGCGTCCTCCTGATCATGCTGGCCTCAGCCTGCAGCCTCGATGAACGGAGGAAGGCCGCGGAGAGGGACGAACTCTCCCGCGCCTGGATGCAACTGCTGGACGTGTCCCCCACGGACCTTACCGTCATGCCCGCCGCCGACGGCACGGGCCTGCAGGTGAACTCAAACTTCGAAATGCGGGAGCTCAGCCGATACCTCATTCCCGCCTGGATGGCCGTCGCGGGCCAGGCGCCGGACGTGCTCGAAACCTGGGTGCTCTATCCCTACCTCAGCCAGGAGGACCCGCTGGGGTTCATGCGCGAGTCCGCCCGCACCGACGAGGAACTCCGCGCGCTCGGCCGTCAGCTCCGGACAGACCGAATCCTCCAGGTTGAGCTCGGAAAGAACGACGGCCAGATCACCGCCAACGCATGGCTCCTCGACGTCAGAAGCGGCGAACGGCAGGGCGAGTGGACGGCCTCCGTGGACATCGGTAAGGACCCGTATCAGGCCGTGTTCGAGGCGCAGGCCGAACTGGCCCCCACCGTGGCGGCGGATCTGCTCGGCATGGAGCGGGCGGACCTGCTCGACCCCGGGGACATATCCACCCGTCTCTCCGCTGAGGAACGCGAGCACATCGAGTCCGTCATCGCGGAGGCCGCAGCCCTGATCAGCCCGATGACGACCGCGCGCATCTTCGAGGCCTATCACCTCGTCATCGAGGCGCTGGAAACCGACCCGCGGAACCCTGAGCTGTGGATTCTCTACACGGCCATAAACCGGCAGTTGGGCTACCTCACGGAGGAGTATGGCCCGGAAATCCGGCGCGAGGCCGTGATCCGGATGATTCTCGGGGGCAAGATTGCCATCGCGCTGGCACCGGAGGACCCGAGGGCGCGGTTCGCCTACGGACAGAACCGCTGGGGCTCGGGCCGCGGTGGTGCGCTCCTGGACTTCGCGCGCGACCAAGCGGCGGAATACCCGGACAGCTGGCTGGACCGGCTTCTCTATCAATGCGCGCACTGGGAGGACACCACAGAACTCGAGCCGCCCCCCGGCGATCTCGACCCGGTCTCGCAGCACTTCGCCGATATCTATTACGGCTTCTCGCGCTACATCAAGGGCGAGGCTTATGCCTTCGATGTGGTCGGCAGGTGGCTGCTCGAGGATGCCTTCGCCGGCGACATGCTCCGCCAGTGGATGCACTGGGGCGGCACCGCCGGTGAAACAGGCTATTGGGAGGATATGACCTCCTCGCACCTGCGCGCGATGCAGGGTTCCATGCTGACGATCATGGAGGCGTCACACCAGCTCGCCCGCCACGGGCACGAGGAGGAGGCCCGGGAACTCCTCAAGCGTATATACGACCTGACCGGCGGCGAAATTCCGGAGGTGGAGGGCCACGAGCTGTTTCGCGAGACGCGCAGGCACCTCTCCGAGTGGTTCGATGGCCGTGATGCACAGCGGGAGCTGGAAAGGTCCTACGAACTCCGGCCGGCGTCCCCCGCCTGGGAACTCCTGATCGCTTCCCGCGAGGGCCGGCACCGCGTCGTGGAATTGATCGGACGGGACGTGGGGCAGCCCGGGCCGCTCGGCCATGCGGTCGCCTATACGCCGTGGCAGGCCATGGAGCTCGCCCATCGTACTGCCGTGGACGGTGCTCTCAGCACCTACAGGTATTACCATGGCATTTCCCGGACTTCCGATCCCACGCGCAGCATTCTATCCCGCATGGAGGAGGAATTCCCCAGCGACATCGGCGTATTGTTGGAGCGGCTCCTCCACCAGCGCTACGACCTGCGTAATTCGGACCAGGTGAAAGCCACGAGGGACCGCATACTCGACATTACCCCCACAAATCTGCAGTATCACAAGGCAGCCCTGAGCTGGCAATCCGGACCTCGGGAGGAAGCCCTCGAGGATATACGCCGCATCGAACGCCTGGAGCCCTTTCAGGTCAGATCCCTGCTATACCTTCTCATGGAACTCTCGGAGAGAGGTTTCCACAGCGAGGCTCACGAGCTTGCTTCGCGGGCACACGACCGTGCACCCCTTCAGGGGAGTCTGTCCTACAGTTCCGCGCTTCATGGCGCCCTGGCCGAGGGGAGAGGACTGCGCGTGGAGGAAATTGCGGCGCTGGAGGAGCACCTGGAGCCTTTCAACCAGCGCAGGCAGAGGTTCCTTGCCGGGTACTACACTTCCCACGGTTACTACGACGAGGCCCTGGCGCAGTTGGAGAAGCTCCGCGACGAGAAGGGTGAGCTCTCCTATGGTGACACGATATCCACCGTGGATATACTGCGCCGGAAGGGTGAGTTCGGCAGGGCCATCGCCCTGCTGGAGGAATACGCCGAGGATCCGCAGACCTTCCACTCCGGTGCGAGTGCGCTCGTTGACATCCATGATATCCACCTCCTCCTTGGCGACACGGAAAAGGCGCGGGAGTACCTGTTCAAGGCGCAACAGATGGACTCCACCAACTATCCGTTCATGTATAGCTGGGTGGCCTGGAGCCTCAGGGAGGGCCTACCGGACCGGGCCGAGCGTACCCTGCGGGTCGGCGCAAACATTTATACGTATGCCCCCATCCACCTGTCCTACACACTATTCCTGATGAACCAGGGCCGCAGCGACGCGGCACGCCGCCAATTGGATCAGGCCTATCACATGGCGCCTGCCGACGAACGCGTCCTCTACACATATATGCTTTATCTGCTCAGGGAGGGGCGGCATGGGGACCTGGAGCAGATGCTCGCGGGGAAGGACGGTGAGTTTCTCCACGATCCCCTCGTTCCCTACCATCAATCAACCTACCATTGGCTGATGGGTGACTCGGACAGGTCGGTTGAGTATGCAAAAGAGGCACTTTCGAGGGCAAGGGGAGTGCCACGCCGCTGGTCCAGCCATGAACCGCCGCGCCGGTCTGCCCGGGCTGCCCTTGCAACGCTGCACATCCAGCGGGGCGAACTGGACGAGGCGTCGGAGCACCTCGCGCCCCTGCTTCTCGCGGAACCCTCGTATGCCCCTCTCCAGGCGCTGCACGGGTGGCTCCTTCTTGAGAAGGGAGAGCTCGACGAGGCGGAAGAGGCCCTTCAGGAAGCTTACAACCTGAACAACCAGTCAGCAAGAAACGTCATGGCTCGTATTCGTTTTCTCCGCGGCCAGGAGGAGGAAGCGCTCGAGATAATGCGGGCCACAAATCGTCTCTATTTGCCGCTTGTCAGTGCTTACTGGCTTTACGGGGAGGGGGAAATGGCAAAGGAACTTGGCCGTGATGACATGGCCCGCGAGGCGTGGGAATTGATTGTCAATACGTTCGGAGATGAGCATCACAACATCGGAAAGAAGGCCCGGGAGGCGCTCGACGAACTCGATTCGTGACCTCCGTGTTCGTGGCCTCTTACGCGGCAACGCAGGACCGCACAAAAGGAGAGATGCCGTCATGCCGTTCAAACTTGGTCAACTGACGCCGGGGCCATGTTGGGTTGTGGCCGCAATTGTTACCGCCGCGGCTTTTCTTGTGACCGGCTGCGGCATGGACATGGAAAGGGAGCACGATCTCTCCGCCGGCGTGGCCCCTGATCCCGGCGTGGAAAGCACCGCGGCTCCGGCAGTTGTGGACGCGGGCGAGGACGATGAACCGCGGGCGCTTCCCCATGCCTGGATGCGCCGCGTTGAACCGCCCCCCACACCGTTCACCATCATGCCCGTCGCGGACAGCACCGGACTGCGCGCGACAATGAACTTCGAGCTGCGGGAGATGAGCCGGCGCCTGATCCCGGCCTGGATGGCCGTGGCAGGCGAAGCTCCGGAAGTGCTCGACACCTGGGTCTTCTATCCGTGGCTCAGCCGGGACGTGCCGGGTGAGTTCATGCGAACTACCGTTCGCCCTCGGGAAGAGCTTCTGGCACTTGGACAGCGAATCAGGACGGACGCCATTCTTCAGGTGGAAATGACCCGCGAAGGGCGTGACACCATCGCCAACGCATGGCTGCTGGACGTGGGAACGGGCGAGCGCACGGCCGGATGGTCGGCCGCCGTGGACTACAGGGCGAATATATACGAGCCGATCTTCGACGCTCAGGCGAAACTCGCCCCCATCGCAGCGGCCGAACTGGCCGGCATCAGCACGGAGGAACTCCTGGCCGTTCCGGACATATCCGAGAGGCTTGGACCCGACGAGCGCGCCGAGGTCGAGGCCGCTGTGGCCGGCGCAGCGGACATCCTCCACCCGCCCACCTATCCGCGCCTCTTCGAGGCAATGTACATCGTCCTGGATGCCCTCGAAAAAGACCCGAAGAATCCGGAGCTCTGGACCCTCTATACCATCATACAGACTTTGATGCTCTCCCGCCTTGAGGATTACGAGACGGAGGACCGGCGTGAGGCTGTTATTCGGGCGATCATCGGAGGGGAAATCGCCATTGCCCTGGCGCCGGACGATCCGCGGGTGCGCTACGCCTACGGGATGAGCCTGCGCTCCTCGGGCCGGAGAACCGTCGCGTTGAATCTCGCCCGCCAAAACCACGAAGCACACCCGGACAGCTGGCTCGACCATCTCCAGTATCAGGTGCTGCACTGGGAGGACGATGCAGAACTGGGCATTCCCGCCACCCTCGATGATCCGATAGAACGACTCATCCGCGACCTGGAATATGGTTACGCGCGAACGCGCCGGGGGGATGGAACCGTTGCAGAGATACTCGCCTCATGGCTCAGTGAGGATCCCTTTGCCCCTCACCTCGTGACTGCTTGGGCGAACCACCCTCGTGCCAGCGGAGTGGGACTGGACAGAAGCCTTCTCAGCGCCCACCTCATGGCGGCGCAGGGGAGTATGCTCACGATCATGGAGTCGGCGCGCCAGCTTTCCCGTCACGGCCGCGGCGACGACGCGCGGGCGATGCTCTCCCGGATATACGATATCACCGGCGCCGACATGCCGGAAGGCACCGGCCCGGAGCTCTTCCGCGCCACCCGCGAGCACCTGTCCGAATGGTTCGATACGCAGGCGGCGGGTGATTTCGCTCGGAGGCCGGCCGGCTTGCCGGAAGGGTCGCCGCTGTGGGAACTGCTCCTTGCCTCGCGCGACTGCCGTCATCGCGTGGTGGAAATTCTCGGTCAGGACGTCGGCAGGCCGGGGCCGCTCGGCCGCACGGTTTCCTATACACCATGGCAGGCGATGGAAATTGCCAACCGGATCGCCGTGGATGGCGCCCTGAGTGTGTATGGTTTCTACCGGCACAGGTACGGTGCCCCGGCAACGGCCCGGAATATCCTTTTCCGCCTGGAGGAGCAATTCCCGCACGACCTCGGGGTCCTCGTCGAACTCCTCGAACACCATCGCTATCACCAGTTCGACGCGAGCAAGGTCAACTACACCCGCGACCGGATCATGGACATCGCTCCCGTCAACATGCGCCTTCAGCGGACGGCCACCAGTTGGCAATTCGGCGCGGATGCCGACGTGCTGCACCGTCTTGAGCGGCTCAAGTACTGGGAGCCCTTCCACCTGCCGACCATCCGTTTCGTCGTCAATGCGCTGGCGCGGCGGGACTTCTACGACAAGGCGCACGAGTACGCCATTCTGCAGCGGTTCCGTGACCCGGCTGATTACATCGGCCATTATCGCGAGGCACTCTATGGCGCATGGAAGGAAGGCCGCCGCATTGAGAAGGAGGAAATCGCCTCCATCGAGCAATACATCAATCCCCACAACGAGCGCCGCGACGCCATACTGGCCCGGTACTTCGAGACACACGGTTACATCGAGGAAGCCATCGAACGATGGGAGCGCCTCCTCCATGTGGCACGATTTCTTGGCATCACCGACACACGCAGGCTTGCCGACCTTTACCAGAAGCTCGGTGAGCCGGAAAAGTCGGTTATTCTTCTGAATCACTACGCCGAAAATGCCTCAACCCTGCAGACCGGCACCACGGCGATCATGGACATCCACGCGCTTTACCTCCGGCAGGGCGATCTCGAAAAGGCGGGGGAGTACCTCCGAGCGGTGCAGCGGCGCGATCCGGGGATGGGCCGCGCCATGTCGCAGTGGCAGGTCTGGAATCTATACGAAGGCAACACGAGCCGGGCGGAAGGGAGCTACCTCGGCGCCATTGATCGTTACCCGTTTGCCAGCCAACACCTGAACTACGCTCTCTTCCTGCATGCCGAAGGGCGGAATGAGGAGGCGTGGGACCAGATTGAGGCCGCCTTCGAAATGGCCCCGAACGATTTCGAAACGCTGCGGTATCAGACGCTCTTCATGATCCGAGATGGGCGTGTGGCGGAGGCGGAGCGGATACTGAAGCGGAGAGCCCAATGGTACGACCAGGACGCGGGATCACCATCGCTCCTCGCGGAATTCCACATGTGGACCGGCGACTATGACAAGGCGATGGAATACGGCCCTGAGATGCTGCAGAAAGCCCGCGAGGGCTGGCGTACACGCGTGCGCCGAATCCTGGCGAACATACACCTGCGCCGTGGCGAGCTGGACGAGGCCGCCGAACACATCAACCACGTGCTGATGCAGAACGCCTCCAACATGACCTTCCAGACCTACGAGGCCGAAGTGCTCCTGCGCCGGGGCCTGCTCGACGAGGCAGAGGAAGCAATGCGGCACGCCTACAACTACCGGACGGACCGCGCGAATGCCATCATGGGCGACATACTCCATGAGCGCGGAAGGCTTGAGGAGGCGCTCGAACACAAGCGCGCCGCAAACCGTTTTCAGCTCCCCTATCCCGAGGTGCGCTGGCTATACGAGGAGGGCAGGATCGCGGAGGAACTCGGCCGCGACGACGAAGCCCGTGAAGTGTGGGAGCGGGTTGTGGACCTTTTCGGGGGCGAGCATCATGAGTTCGGCAGGCTCGCCTTGGAGGGACTCGAGCGCCTTGATGCGCGCTGACCCTTCTGCCCGGCCAGCTGGCCACAAGCTCCGCCGACATCGAGCGCCTTTGACCAGCGCACACTCACCGTATAGTTCGCCTCCGCCAGGATGGCGGCGAACCGGTTGATGGTGGCCTCGTCCGGCCGGCCGTAGGGCAGTTCCGCATCCGGGTTGAAGGGAATCAGGTTCACCTTGCAGGGAATGCCGCGCAGGAGCGGCACGAGCGCCCGGGCGTCCTCCTCGCGGTCTGTCACGTCTTTCAGGAGCACGTACTCGAAGGTGACTCGCTTGTTCTTTGCGAAGGGATGGCGCCGCACCACGTCCAGCACGTCCGCCAGCGGGTACTTGCGCGTTATGGGCATGATGGCCTCGCGCTGCTCCTGGGTGGGCGCGTTGAGGCTGACGGCCAGACAGGCCCCCGTTTGCGCGCGGGAGAACTCGATCATGCCGGGGACGATGCCACTGGTGGAAACGGTGATGCGCCGGGGGGACAGGTCCACGCCCTCCCCGCTTGTCAGCAGGCGAATGGACTCCACCACCGGGACGGTGTTGAGCAGCGGCTCCCCCATCCCCATATAGACGAGGTTCCGGAAGTTGGCCTTCGGCTGGCGCTCGTGCAGATAGCGGCGGGCGTAGAGCACCTGGTCCACGATCTCGTCCGTGCGCAGGTGGCGGAAGAAGCCGTTCAGCCCCGTCACGCAGAACTTGCAATCCACAGCGCAGCCCACCTGCGAGCTCAGGCAGAACGTCCAGTAGTCCCGGGCCGTGTCGGGCATGAGGACGGACTCAACCTTCTTCCCGTCGTCGAGCTCAAACAGGAACTTCATGCTGCCGTCGGAGGAGTGGTGCGTGACATCCGCGCCGGCGACCCCACCCAGGGCTGTGTTCGCGGCGAGCCATTCGCGGAGCGGGCCGGGCACGTTGCGCATCTCCTCGAGCGTCCGCGCGCCGCGCCGGTGCAGCCATTGGAAGAGCTGCCGCCCCCGGTAGGGCTCAAAGCCGGCGGACTGGACCAGTTCGCCGAGTTGCTCGGGGCTCATGGCGCGCAGATGCACTGGAGCGCCCTTCGCCGGGCCGCCTTCCTGCGGCCGGGTGCTGGTTACTGCTGCCCGCATGGGTTGTTCGTCACCTTCAAGTTGTGGGGGTCAGGTGGAGTTCCCTGTAGAATTCGTTGAGCGCCTGCTCCACGTCCTGCTGCGTCGCGCGGGTCGAGAGGTCGCGCACGGCGACCACATAGAGGGAGCGTTGCGGGCCGAACTGCGTCCTTGCAACCGTAATGGCAAGGTGCTCGCCCGAGCTGACAACCCCCTGGTAGGTGTTCTCGATGAAGTCGTGGCCGCGGAACCTGAAGTGGCTCGGCTCGTCGTATCGTGCCGGCAGGCCTCGGCTGACCTCCCGTTCGAGGGGTGTCGGCTCCTCTCGTCCCAAAAGCTGCGCCAACGTCAGGCGCGGGGTCTCCTCCAAGTAGAAGGCCACCATGATGTTCTGGTTGAGGTTGAGGAAGTGGTACTCGGGCCGTGTCTCAAGTCCCGCCGCCAGCGGGCTCAGGTCGAGGACGTCGTTCCACGGAAAGGCGGCCCAGTCTGCCGGCTTGGCGAAGGTGAAGCCCCGCGCCTCGGAGCCGTGCGTGGATGGCTGGAAGGCCCCTGCCGGTGGCGTCAGCACAGGCCGGATGTCCGCCGTATGGATGATCGCCATCAGCCCAAGGAAACCAGCGATCAGGATCCCTCCGCTGGCCAACGCCCGCAAGGCCCGCGGTCCGCCCAGCAGCATCAGCAGGTTCCCCGTGATGAACAGGACGCCGAACCCCACGAATCCAAGCCCGATGGCGGGGCTCGCGAGTGTGCCCCCTCCCAGCAGGGCAGGCATCTCCTCGCCCACAAGCATCAAGGCACCCAGCGCGCACCCGCCGATCCCTACAACAACCGCCAGGACCAATCCGGTGTAGCCCGACCAGCGCGTGCCGGTCAGCAGCAGCAGACCCACGGCTGCCACCGGCGTCGCCACGAAGGTACTCGTCGCAAATGCACCCACCAGGTAGCCCGTCAACCCCATCAGGATGCCGAGCAACACCCAGATCAGTCCGGCCACCCTGCGGCTCTCCACCCCCAAGTCCGGCGCTCCTGCCGGCAACGGGGGCAATCTGCGGGGGACCCCCTCGGCGTCGAGCGGGTCTTCCCTTCCGATGCCGGCCAGCTTCGCCAGCCGGTCCACCTCATCCTTGCCAGAACCGCGCTCTTCAAAGGAGGGACTCAGGAACAGCTTGGAGGCTTCCCATTCGCCTGAGTCTGTCCTTCTCGGCTCGGGTGTCTCCTTCCCCTCCTCCTGTGCCTCCTTCTCCCGGGCGGCACGCAGTTCCGCCACTGACATCTGATGGAAGGACGGGTCAGAAAGGGACCCGCGTTCCTGCGTGATTCCTTCATGCTCCGCCGGTTGGAAGCCTTCCCGGCCTTCCTCCTCCTCGAAGAGGTGATTCCATTCGTCGGACTCGTTGACCTCGGGGGAGTCAATGCCGGAGCCCATGGTGATCCGGTACTGCCCGGGGGGCGCAGAGGGTGGC
>SLOM01000291.1 GCA_007132505.1 Candidatus Sumerlaeota bacterium | reverse complement strand
TCGGCAACCCGCTGATGGCAAGCGCCGCCCTCGACCGCCTCACCCACCACAGCCACCTGCTGCTGCTCGAAGGCGAGAGCTACCGCCAACGGCAGAGGAAATCAAAATGACCGGCCACGGCGCCGTTGCGGGGGGCTCCGCTCCGGGGGTGGTGCGCCCCCCGCAACGACCCGGGAAAGGAGGCACGACAGCAGCACCCAAATCCCAGCCATCCCACCCACCTCACAGCCCTCAGGGTGGGTCACACTTATGAAAACGGGTGGGTCAAATGATCTGATCATTGACACCTCGAAGTGGCGGGATGCACCCGCGGCCCCCTTTGCGCGCTGCCGGAGCGGGATGCCTTTTCCCCTTGCGGATTGTGAATTCATTCACAAGCCTTTCCGGGCTGCTCGGTGTGAAAGGAAGGGCTGGAACCTTACCGCAAGGTAATCTGGTTTCTTCCCCATCGCAGCGGGGCAAGTTTGTGTTGTCACCGGAGACGGCTCACGTGCCGAAATGTCGGCAAGTGGCCTGAACCCCATCTGGCCAGCCAGCCTCCGGCCGGATAGAACCCTGCACCGAGGGAGTGCGGAATCCGCATGCTGCAGTATTGGCGCGTACTTCTCCTGACGGCCGGCCTGCTGGTCGTCGGCCTCATTCAACTCTACGGCGTGTTCTCCAACGAGGGCTACGCTCCCGAGCAACCCATCCCCTTCAGCCACGTCATTCACGCGGGCGTGCTGGAGATGGAATGCCTTTACTGCCACCACCAGGCGGAGAAAGGCGCGGCGGCGGGAATTCCCTCCGTGGAGAGCTGCATGGGCTGCCACACCATCGTGCGGCAGGACAGCCCCCACATTCAGAAGCTGGCCGAATACTACGAGCGCGGCGAACCCGTGCCCTGGGTCCGCATTCACAGCCTCCCGGACCATTCCTATTTCAGCCACCGCTGGCACGTGGCAGCGGGCATCTCCTGTCAGGAATGCCATGGACCCGTGCAGAACATGCCGGTCGTCCGCCAGTGGCAGAAGCTCGAAATGGCTTCCTGCATGGAGTGCCACCGGCAGGACACCTATGTGAACCAGGTGCATCATCCCCCGACATTCCACGAGGCACCGGTGACGGACGAGGAGCGCGAGCGCTACGCCGCGGACGAGATACTGGACACCCGGACGCCCGGATTCGAGAGCGTCGCGCGCCACTTCCAGCGCCACTACGCGGACCGGCACCAGGGGCAGGACACGCAGGTCATCCTGGCCCGCCTGAAGAAGTATCAGGAGGACATCTATATCCACGGACGCGGCGCACAGCTCCGGGGTGGCAACGCCTCGGTCGAGTGCAGCGTCTGCCATTACTAGGAAAGGCAGCGGGAGCCAGCCGAGAGACACTCCCCCAATGAGCAAGCACCCCCACGCCACAAGCCCCACCACCCCCCGGCCGGAATACTGGACCACCCTGTCCGAGTATGAGCGTGATGGCGAATACCTCGCGCACGCGGACGAGGAGTTCCACCCGGACGCGAAGCCCGAACGGTTCTTCGACGCGGAAGACGCCGGGGAGAGCCTGTTGGACCCGATCACACGGCGCTCGTTCCTGAAGCTGAGCGGTTTTGCGGCGCTGGCCGCCGCCGTGGCGGGCTGCGAACGGCCGGTCCAGAAGATCCTTCCCTATGTCAGCATGCCCGAGGAAATCTCCCTGGGCGCTTCGAACTACTACGCCTCCACCTGCACGGAGTGCCCGGCGGCCTGTGGCCTGCTCGTCACGACGCGCGAAGGGCGGCCCATCAAGCTGGAGGGGAATCCGGAACACCCGGTAAACCGGGGGGCGCTCTGTCCGCGCGGGCAGGCCGGGATTCTGAACCTCTACGACCCCGAGCGGCTGAAGTTCCCCATGCGCGTGGGCCGTGAGGGAAACATGGAATACGACCCGGACCTCGGGTTCGAGAGCCTCTACGAAGAGATCGGCAGCCGGCTGCGTGACGCGCAGGGGAAAGTGGTGCTGCTCACCCCGGGCGTCACCGGCCCGGCGAACGAACGGCTCATTGAGGAATTCGAGGCCAGCGGTGCCAATTTCCAGCATGTCGCTTATGACCCGCTGGTAAGCGGCGCGGAGCGCGAAGCCCACGCACTTGCCTTCGGTGAGCAGGTGATACCGCGCTACCGGTTCGCCCTGGCGGACGTGGTGCTGTGTCTCGGGGGCGACCCGCTTGGGCAGTCCGTCTCCCGGGTGGAAATGCAGCGTGGCTTCGCCGCCAAGCGCAGGGTGCGCGAGGAGGGCATCTCCCGCGTCTATGCCTTCGAGCCCACCCCGACGATGACCGGCGCGCAGGCGGATTACCGCTATCAGGTGCGCCCCTCGGACCTGCTCCCGTTGGCTCTGGCCTGCGCGAGGGAACTAATCGTGGAACGCGGCCTCGGCAATGGTCTGGCAGATAATGCCCAGATACGCGGCCTGCTCGAGCCATGGACCATCAGCTCCGTGGCCGGACGCACCGGAGTCGCGGAAGCGGAGATCCGCCGGGTGGTGGACTCGCTCGCGGACGCCCGCGGGCGCTCCATCGTGCATGTCGGCAGCGGCGCCACCCGCACGCACGAGGGCCTCGGGCTGCAACTCGCCGGGATACTGCTGAATCAGGCTCTCGGCAGCTACGAGCACACGATTGACATCTCGGCTTCACCGTCCCGT
Source organism: Candidatus Sumerlaeota bacterium (assembly GCA_007132505.1). Classification (GTDB taxonomy): domain Bacteria; phylum Sumerlaeota; class Sumerlaeia; order SLMS01; family SLMS01; genus SLMS01. The sequence goes on along the minus strand of SLOM01000291.1, from coordinate 638 downwards.
CAGGGTGGGGGTGGCGAACGGGCTCTGCTCGATCTGCTGGAGGAGATGCGGGCGGGCGAGGTGGAAGTGCTTCTGTTCCAGGGCGTGAACCCGGCCTATGCGCTGCCGGAAGCGGCCGGTGTGGCGGATGCCTTCGCGAACGTGCCCCTCGTCGTTTCCCTCGGACTGCGGATGGATGAGACGGCAGCACTGGCGGACTACGCGCTCCCGGCCGTCCACGGACTGGAGAGCTGGGGCGACGCCGAGCCGCAGCGCGGGCTCTACAGCATCCAGCAGCCGATGATCCGCACCATTTTCGGGGAGCTGGCCAAGGACGAGCGCTACGACACACGGCCGTGGCAGGAATCGCTCATGGCGCTGCTGACCGCCTCGGGATCCGGGGCGTTCCTCCGCACGCCCGAGACCACCGAAGAAGATGACGACGAGACGCCGGCCCCAGAGCTAACAACCTGGTACGATTTCCTCCGCGAGACATGGCAGGAACGCGTGTACACGCAGGATGCCAACGGTGCAGAGAATTTCGAGGACTTCTGGGTGGCCGCCGTGCAACTCGGCGTTCACGACACGGTGGGGGAGGAGCGCCGGGAGGGCCCGCTCTCGCCGCCCTCTTTCGATGGCTCAGCGGTGGCGGATCTCGA
>SLOM01000093.1 GCA_007132505.1 Candidatus Sumerlaeota bacterium | reverse complement strand
GGTTGGATAGGATTTGCGCGCCATGATTGGTCAGCACCGGAAGGAGGGTCAGAAACAGCAAGGCGCGAGGAAATCATGGGGATTTTTACCGCATCAAGGACTTCTTGGATGGTCTCTCAGGGCGGGACCTACGGAGCCCAAATCCGCCGCTACGGGAAATGGGTCATCCGAAGCGCGGGACCGGACAATTACTACCAGAACGTCTACCCCGAGGAGTACGACTACGGGCGAGGCCCCAGCGGTTGGAACCGCGCCGCCTATGACCCCACCAACGGGACCATCAGTGGCGGGGATATCTACCGCAGTCAGAAGCGGCCTGACGAGACACACGCACTCAAGTAGTAACCAGCCCGCAAATTAAGGCACGGACCGCCCATCAGGGTGTGTACGGCGCCACCCGGTACCAGGCTTCGGGGAAATCCGCTCCGCGCGAATGTACGCGGAGCGGTTCCTCGATTTCCAGGTCCCCGATCCGGCGGTATTTCGCCATCTGATCGGGCCTGATGATGTCGAAGGTGACGGTGACGGGACATTCCACCTTGTAGGGCCTCATCTGCGTGAGGGAGCCCAGCGCTTCCCGTGCGCCCTCCTCAATCATGCTCCGCGCCCGGGCAGGAGCCACGTGACGCGCAGAGTAGCGTGAGAGGCCGTGCTTGACGGACACCGCGCGGAGATCCGGGCCGAGCAGCTCCCGCGCCTCCCGGCACGCCGCCGAGTCACCCGTGACGAGCGCCATCGGTACGCCGAAGTGACCGGAGAGGGCCGCGATGATGCCAATCTCCCCCACCCGGGTGCCGTTGATATGGACGGCTTTGAAGTGACGCGTTGAGATGGTGTGCGAGAGGACACCATCCTCCGTTCCGTCCATCGCGTGAATGCCCACGAAAAACACCGCGTCGCAGCCTTCCTCCAGGAGTTCGGTGTAATTCCCCCAGCCGTGATGTGTGACGGATTCGAGGCGCTCGTCCAGCAGTTCCGGCACGAGGGAATTGAAGGCCTGACCGGCCATGTTGCCCGCGGCGCCTGCCCCGTGTGAGTCCACGACGACCACCCGTTCCGCACCCGCCATGAAGGCCCCCCGCGCGGCCGCGTTGATCTCCTCCGTGTAGAGGCGCCGGCCCTCCTGATAAAGGGCGCCGCCCGCCATGATCTGGTCCCAGTGAACGACGCCGCCAACGCCTTCCATGTCTCCAAGAATCAGCACGCGCATGAGGTGGGATGTCCTTTCAGGCCTGTGATGTCAGCTTCCGCCGCCTATTGGGGGCGCGGCCGCTCGGGACGGGCAACGGGGTTTCACGGCGCATCATCGCCTCCGGAGGCTGGACATTGCCTTGCCCGCCGGGGCGCGGAGCGTAGCTTCCGGCGGGACCGGCAACCCGGCCCCCATGGATACAACCGGAGGTTCCCCACCCCATGCCCGTCACCCGCCAGGACGCCGCCGCCATCTACCGGCTGCCGTTCCCCGAGCTGATCTACCGCGCCGCGACAGTCCACCGCGAGCACCACAACCCCCTCGAAGTGCAGATGTGCCAACTGGAGAACATCAAGTCGGGCCGCTGCCAGGAGGACTGCAAGTATTGCCCGCAAAGCGCCCATTACGAGACGGAGGTAGTGGAATACGGCCTTGAGACCGTGGAACAGGTGGCCGCGGCGGCCCGCGAGGCCAGGGAAGGCGGCGCCTCGCGGTTCTGCCTTGGCGCGGCATGGCGGGGACCGCGGCAGGATGGGGATTTTGAGCGCGTCCTGGAGATGATACGGACGATCCGCTCACTCGGGATGGAGGCGTGCGTGACGCTCGGCCTGCTGGAGCAGGATCAGGCGGACCGTCTGGCCGAAGCCGGCCTGACCGCCTACAACCACAACCTGGACACCTCGCCGGAGTACTACAGCCAGATCATAACGACCCGTCAGTTCGAGGACCGGCTGCGGACCATCGAGGCGGTCCGCCGCGCCGGCATCACGGTGTGCAGCGGTGGCATCATCGGCATGGGCGAGTCACAGGACGACCGCATCGGGCTGCTGCACTCCCTGGCCGCGCTGGACCCTCCGCCCGAGAGCGTCCCCATCAACGTGCTCGTGCGCGTGAAGGGCACCCCGCTGGAGCACGCCGAGCCGGTGGATCCACTCGAACTGCTGCGCTGCATCGCCACCGCCCGCCTCCTCATGCCCACAAGCCGCGTGCGGCTCTCCGCCGGCCGGCAGGGAATGAGCCGCGAGCTTCAGGCCTTCTGCTTCATCGCCGGAGCCAATTCCATCTTCACCGGTGACAAACTGCTCACCACGCCGAATCCGGGAGAAGGGGACCGGGAGCTGCTGGCGGCATTGGGGATGGTGGGAGAGTAGGGCGTGGCGGCCTTGACCGCCCCTACCCAGCTCGCTGCTCGCTACGCGGGCTTATTGGAACTGCGAAATCCGGCGGATGAAGGGGCCACCGTAGCGGTCGCCACCAGTGACGGTACCCCCGACACGGTAGATCGAGCCGAAGGACAGGGTTCCGTTGGTCGGGTCGTAGACGTGATTGGCGACGGCCGCGTCCGTGGTGTCCGTGCGTAGCAGCCCGCCCATGTTGGGGTAAATCTGGTCCGGGCCGACTGAGTTGAGAATCCACCAGTGCCGCGCGGACGTGTTGGGCCTGTCCACCAAGGCCAGAAGGCCGAACTGACCGACTTCCGGATCGCCGGCGTAGTACTTGTAGTATTGTGCCGCTTCGAATTGGTCGGCCGGCAGGGCGAAGGGACCCTGGATCGAGCCGTCCACCGGGCTGATGACGCCGCTGCGCTCGCGCGGCTGGAACGGGTCCCGGATCAGAGCGGAGCTGAGGTAGGCGATGGGCGTGCTGAGGCGCTCGAGCACCCGTCCGGCCTCTGGCCCCACCCCCCCGCTCGCCTGGGCAAAGTACACGCCCAGCCCAAAGGCGTTGCCCTTCGGGTAGGCATGGTGGTCCACGCGGTAGCTTTCCAGCGCGGTTGCCATGGTTCGCATGTCGGAACTGGCGCGGCTGACCTTGGAGCGGGTCTGGGCTTCGAGGAAGTTGGGGACGGCGATGGCGGCCAGAATGGCGATGATGGCCACGACGATGAGAAGCTCGATCAGGGTGAAGGCCCGGGTGGACTGAGGACGGCGCACGTTCAAAGATCTCCGCAAATGGGGAAGGTGTTTGCACGGGCGGAGCGGCACCCGCCGTGCGAAGATTTCTGTGTCATCCTGCGGACTCCGGCAGGCAAGCAGATTCGGCTCTGTGGCAAAGAAGTCACCGAAGGCCCGGCGCGTTCGACCGCCTTCGTGGACCTGCAGAGCATGGGCCTGACTCCTCCGGGAGCGCTGGATGCCCGAAGAGTCCTTCCCACCGCGGCCGCGGGTCAATCGGGACAACAGACCACAGGCTCCGGAGGGACGGAAAACCGGCCAACTTCGCTTGTCATGACCCGGCATGGCGAGGACGCTTCCGCCCTGTCCCGCCGCGGCGGGCGGAACGAGCCAGGGAGATTTGAGCGCGACCGTCATGGCCCATTCCCGGGAACGCGGCCTCCGAATCTACATCATAAGGCGCCTGCTCCTGATGATCCCCACGTTCATCGGGGTGACGGCGCTTGTCTTCCTGCTGACCCAGCTCGTACCGGGCGGGCCGATTGACCAGTTGCGGCTGGAGCTGGCGGCGGGCGGCGGTCTCTTCGGCGAGGCGGGAACCGCCGGCGACGGCCGAGGGTCCATGGTCACCATGTCCGACGCCGACCTGCAGAACCTGCGGGAGTACTACGGCTTCGACAAGCCGATCCACCAGCGCTATTGGCTTTACATGACCAACCTGGTGCAACTCGACCTCGGGACGTCCTTCCGTTATACCATGCCCGCCAGCGAAATCATTTTCCGGCGGATACCCATCTCACTCTACTATGGCATCGTGACGATGATCCTCACCTACGGAATCTGTATTCCGCTGGGGGTCGTGAAGGCCATCCGCCACAAGACATTCGTGGACAACAGCACGTCGGTGCTGATTTTCCTGGGCTATGCGGTGCCGAACTTCGCGCTTGGGGCCGTGCTGCTGGCGATCTTCTCCGTGCAGCTCGGCTGGTTCCCGCTCGGGGGCTTCCGGGGGGAGGACTTTGAGGAGCTGACGCTCTGGGCGAGGGTGAGGGACGTGGCCCATCACTCCGTACTGCCGTTGATCTGCTACATGGTCGGCTCCTTCGCGATCCTGACCATGCTGATGAAGAACAGCCTGATGGAGAACATGAGCGCGGACTACGTGAAGGCGGCGCTGGCGCGCGGGATGACGTGGCCCCGGGCGGTGTTCATCCACGCCTTCCGCAACTCGCTGATTCCGCTGGCCACGGGGTTCGGCAACAACATCTCCATCCTGCTGGCGGGATCGCTGCTCATCGAGCGCGTGTTCAACATCCCGGGCATGGGGCTGCTCTTCTTCGAGGCGGTGCAGGCGCGGGACTACCCGGTGGTGATGGGCCTGACGGTCATCGGCTCGATCCTGCTGCTGTTCGGGAACCTGCTGTCGGACATTTGCGTGGCGCTGGTTGATCCCCGCGTGAGGTTTGTCTAGACGGGTGTTTGGTTTTTTCCGGCTAGATCCGATCACCCGCAAGCGCCTGCGCCGGTTCCGGGGAATCAAGCGCGGCTGGTATGCGTTGCTGATCCTGCTGACGGCGACGGTGCTGTCCCTTTTCGCCAACTTCATAGCGAACAGCCGGGCCATCGCGGTGTACTACGAGGGGCGCCTGTACTTCCCAACCTTCGTGTATTACGACATGGCCACGTTCGGCCAGGAGGACGACTGGGGGTTCGACGACTCGGAGGCGGACTACCGCCGCATGCGCGAGGAGTTCGCCGGCACCGGGAACTGGGTCCTCATGCCGCCCATCCCATTCGATCCCTACGAGAACGATTTCACCTACGCGGACCCGCCTCCGAATCCGCCGGACAGCCGGCACCTGCTGGGAACGGACTCGCAGGGGCGGGACGTGCTGGCCCGGCTGATCTACGGGTTCCGGATTTCGATCTTCTTCGCGCTTTCGCTGACTCTCGTCTCGCAGATCATCGGCACCATCATCGGCTGCCTGCAGGGCTACCTTGCGGCCACGTTCGACATCCTGAGCCAGCGCTTCATTGAAATCTGGAGCAGCCTGCCCTTTCTCTACGTTGTCATCCTGATTGGGACGCTGGTCACGCCGAGCTTCGGACTGCTGCTCTTCGTCATGAGCCTTTTCGCATGGATCGGGATCACGTACTACATGCGCACGGAGACTTACCGGGAGAAGGCGCGGGAGTACTGCCTTGCGGCGCGGTCCATGGGAGCCTCGCCCTTCCGGATCGTCTTCAAGCACATCCTGCCGAACGCGCTGACGCCTCTGGTGACCCTGACGCCGTTCCAGATCGTGGCGGCGATCTTCGCGCTGACGGCGCTGGACTATCTCGGCTACGGGTTGCCGGCGCCCACCCCGAGCTGGGGCGAGATGATTGATCAGGCGCTCCAGCCCGCCAACCGCGGCTACCTCTGGCTGAGCCTTTCCCCTTTCGCGGCTATCACAATCACGCTTACGCTGGTCACGCTGATTGGGGAATCGGTCCGCGAGGCATTTGACCCCAAACCCTACGCACGATATCGCTGAGAACAGAGGCCCCACCATGGAAAGGAAACGCACCATGCACCCACGACGCCCCACTGCCCGAGCCAGGGCGAAGGCCCTCCGCGAGGAAGCCGGCCTGCTCCAGCGCCGCCGCAAGCTCGCCGTGCTGCTTGTGGCCTTTCTGGCCGCGGCCTTCGTCCTCCTCGCCGCAGGCACCGCGCGCGGAGCCGAACTCCCCGAGGACATCGAGTGGGAAACCAACATGGACGATCCGCCCATCGGCAGCCCCGATGCCATCCGTGGCGGCACCTTCTACACGTATCTCCCCTCCTACCCGCTCACCTTCCGGCTGCATGGGCCGAACTCCAACGACATGTTCGCCTCTTGGAGGCGGTCGGTCTCCAGCTACCTGCCGCTCGTCTCCCGCCACCCCACCACGGACAACTACATCCCGATCCTTGCCACCCACTGGTCCGTGCAGGACGACTACAAGACAATCTTCTACCGGCTCGACCCGGATGCGCGCTGGAGCGACGGCGAGCCGATCACCGCGGATGACTACGTCTTCGCCTTTGAGTTCCTCCAGGACCCGCGCATCCGCGACCCGTTCTCGAACCGCTACATGGAGGATTACTTCGAGAGCGTTGACAAGATAGACGACCACACGATCCGCATCGTGGGAAAACAGGAGAGCTGGCGGCCGCTTTCCGACTACGGGTTCAGCCCGTTGCCGGCCCACGCCATCGAGTTGGACGAGGAATGGACTGATCGCGACAACTACACGCCCCCTGTCGTCCAAGGCCCCTACGTCATCTCCAGCTGGCGCACGGGCGAACGCGTGGAGATGACCCGTATAGACGACTGGTGGGGTGATGAGAAGCACTACCTGCAGGGCATGTTCAACCCCGACCGGATTGTGGTGCGCGTCATCGCCGACACAACCCGGGCCCTCGACTTCTTCCAGCGCGGCCAGCTCTCCTACCTCGAGGTCAACGAGGCGCGCATGTGGGCCAACCAGATGGATTTCGAGGCGCTCCGGAATGGCTGGGCGCATCGCAAGCAGGTCTTCGTGGAAACCCCCCAAGGCCTTTACGGCATGATTTTCAACCTCGAGCGCCCGCTTTTCCAGAGCAGGGACTTCCGCAAGGCACTTCAGTACCTGCTTGATTTCGAGAAGCTGAACAGCCAGCTGATGCACAACGCCTACTACCGGATCGTTTCCGCCTTCGAGGGCACACCGTATCAGAACCCGGACATTGTGCCCTATGGCTTCGACCCGCGCAGGGCACGGGAGCACCTCCGCGCGGCGGGCTTCACGGAGAGGGGACGTGACGGCATCCTGCGTAACGCACAGGGCCAGCCGGCGCGCTTTACGCTCATCTATCCCTCCCAGGGACTGGAACGCCACCTGACCGTCATCCAGAACGACTTCCGGCGTGCCGGAGTGGATCTGCGCCTCCAGCTCATGGAGGGCGGCGCCGCCTTCAACCGCGCCCTCGAACGCGGCTTCGACGCCATCATGATTTCCATGAGCGCCGGCTTCTATCCCGCACCGCACCAGTATTTCCACAGCGACTTCAAGGGCATCCCACAGAACAACAACTTCTGGAGCTATGGGAGCGAGCGTACAGACGAGCTGATAGACACCTACCGCTTCAGCATGGACGAGGAGGAGCGCCTTGCCGCCATGCATGAGCTCGACGCCATCATCCAGGACGACGCGATCTGGATCCCCTTCTGGATGGGACCGTATGTACGGTTCGTCTATTGGGACTACGTGCAGTGGCCGGATTTCTACTTCCACCGGCGCGCGAGGACGCTCACCGACAACCAGGTGTTCTGGATAGACCCGGAGCGGCAGGAGCGCCTCGACCGTGCCATGTCCGAGGGAAGGGCCCTGGAGCCCAGCACCGAGGTGGAGGTGGATCCCTACGGCGTGCTGGAGGAGCTTGAGAAGCAGGCCAAGGCCGCCGAGGCGGAGGAGTGATGCCGGCGGCACGTCATTGGCCCACAGACGGCCCGGAGTTCACCCTGCCCCTCCCGGAGGTTCGGATTGCCGCTCCTTGAAGTGCACGATCTCCGGACCGTCTTCCACACCGAGGCCGGCACGGTGCGGGCCGTGGATGGGGTGAGCTTCTCCGTGGAGCCGGGGCGCATACTCGGCATCGTGGGTGAATCCGGCTGTGGCAAGAGTGTGAGCGCCCTGTCGGTCATGCGGCTGGTGCCGGACCCACCCGGGCGTATTGCGGGCGGACGGATTATCTGGAAGGACCGGGACCTGCTCCAGCTCCCGCCGCGGCAGATGCCGTCCATACGGGGCCGGGAGATCTCCATGATCTTCCAGGACCCGATGACATCGCTCAACCCGGTGTTCACGGTCTGGAGGCACCTTCGGGAGGTGCTGTGGAAGCGCTTCGGCCTGAAGGGCGAGGCGGCCCGCAAACGCGCATTCCAGGCACTCGGCGAGGTCGGCATCCCGGACCCCGAGTCGCGCCTGGCCGCCTATCCGCACGAGCTCAGCGGCGGCATGAAACAGCGCATCATGATCGCACTGGCATTGCTGTGCGAGCCGGACCTGCTCATCGCCGACGAGCCGACCACCGCACTCGACGTGACCATACAGAAGCAGATTCTCTTCCTCATGCGCGAGCTGCAGAAGCGCACCGGCATGGCCATTGTCCTCATCACGCACAACCTCGGGGTGGTAGCGGAGACGTGCGACGACGTGGTGGTGATGTACGCGGGCAAGGTCGCCGAGGAGGCCACCGTCCACAGTCTGTTCCGGCGCCCCACGCATCCATATACGAAGGGCCTGCTCGAAAGCCTGCCGCACAAGGGCCTGACGCGCGAGAAGCCACTTCCGATGATCGAGGGCACGGTACCGTCGCTGGTTGATCCGCCGACGGGCTGCCGATTCGCGCCCCGGTGCTTCCGCGCAGAGGAAAGATGCACGCGCGAGGAGCCGGAGCTGCTCACGAAGACGGTGGGACGCAAGGCCGCCTGCCACTTCCCCCTCGGCGAGGACGAGCCATGAGCACTTCCGCACCCGCCAGTGACCTGCTGCTCGAATCGCGGGACCTGACGAAGCATTACCCGGTGCGTGGTGGATTCTTCTCGCGCCAGGCGGCCGTGGTGCGGGCGGTGGACGGTTTATCCTTCGAGGTGCGGCGCGGGGAGACCATTGCCCTGGTCGGCGAGTCCGGCTGCGGCAAGTCCACGCTCGGGCGGGTCCTCGTGCGGCTGGAGGACCCCACGTCGGGACTGCTCCGGTTTGGAGGTGTCAATACAACGGCCCTCTCGCGGCGGGAGATCTTCGCCCTGCGGCGGAAGATCCAGATGATCTTCCAGGATCCGTACTCCTCCCTGAACCCCCGCATGACCATCGGGGAGATCGTGCGCGAACCGCTGGAAATTCACCGAATGGGGCGCCGGAGCGAACAGGAGCAGCGCGTGGAGGGCCTGCTGGCGGAAGTTGGGCTGAGTGGCGAGATGATGAGCCGCTACCCGCACGAGTTCTCCGGCGGCCAGCGCCAGCGAATCGGCATTGCACGGGCGTTGGCCCTCGACCCCGAGCTGATCGTGGCGGACGAACCGCTCTCCGCCCTGGATGTGTCCGTCCAGGCGCAGGTCATCAATCTCCTCGTGCGGCTCCAGCGCGAGCACAACCTGACGTATGTGCTCATCTCCCACGACCTCATGGTGGTGGAGTACCTGAGCGACCGCGTCGCGATCATGTACCTTGGGAAGATCGTGGAGACGGGAACACGCGAGGATGTGTTCGAGCGGACGGCGCACCCTTACACGCGGGCGCTTATCGCCTCCTCCCCCGTGCCGGACCCCGCGCAGCGCGGCGAGGCCAGGCCCATTGAGGGGGAAATCCCGAGTCCCATCAATCCGCCGGCCGGCTGCGCCTTCCACCCGCGCTGCCCCTTCGCGATAGACGAGTGCCGCATGGCCGTCCCCCCGCTGGAGCCTGTCGGCAAGAAGAGCAGCCCCGAGCACTTCGCGGCCTGCATTCGCAAACACGAAATCTGATTCGGAGTGGCACCGGCAGACCGGCCCGCTCCGCGCGCCAACAGAAAAGCCCCCCTTCCCGCAGCGGGGAAGGGGGGCAGGATTGCCGCATGCCGGCTTGGTGCTTGGGCTGGTTACTGAAGCATCTCCCAGCTTTCCACGCGCGTGTCGTCCGCCGGGATGTCGAATGCGGGGTCGAAGTACTCCCCACGTGCGGGAGCACCATCGGTGTCCTTGGTAGGCAGCTGCGCCTTGCCGACGCGGCCTGTCACAGTGTCTATGAAGATGGTGAATTCCTCGTCGGCGTCGTAGGACATGAGGCTGACACCGTTGTTGCCGTCAAAGGTGAAGCCGTCCAGCGGTCCACCGAACTGGGTGTCCCAAGGGCTTCCCCATCCCTGCTCGGACCAATCGGCGAGAGGAACACCAACGGCCTTCAGTTGAGCATCCGTCTGTGAGTTGCCTTCCAACTCCGCCAACGCGATGGAGTACAGCCCGGCAAGGGATGTCTCTGAGGCGTTCAGTGCCGGGTCGTTTTCGTTCCACTCGCTCGAGCCGACATCATCCTGCCAGTTGCCTACGGGCTGCACGCGCTCCCACTCGTTGAGTGGCGCGCGGGTGGCATGGTCAAGCACCACCACGAAGTCCTCGTAGGGTGTGTAGTGCGTGTCGTCGTACGGGGTGCGGTCGAAGATCACCGCGACCATCTGGTCGTCCTCGTTCGTGGTGAAGGAATACCCCTGTCCCGTGTTGGGGAAGTTGCGGCCCTGGAACTGCTGCACCGACACGATGTAATTGCCGGCTTCGGGGACTGTGAAGGCGCGCCCGTAGACGAGCCCGTCGCCGAGGTCGAACAGCTGTGTGTCTTCGGTGTAGCTCGTTCCCCAAGCACCGGAGACGGCGAAGAACGGCGGGCCAGGGCTGGCGGCCGGGTTGTCGTTCTCCACCCTCACGCGGCCACGCACACCATCCAGCGTGATGGTGATGGTGTCGGTATCCTCGATGACGGTGAAGCTGAAATTGTCGCCGCCCAAACCGGAGTTCCCGAAGACGAAGAATTCGTTCTCAACGAAGGGGTCGAACGCCCCGTTGAGCGTGACCTTGAACTCGTAGCTTCCGGAGGGGAGCCCGGTCACGGTGCCCACATAGAAACCATCCTCGTTGTCGTCGGTCAGTGTGACGGCGGAGTCGGCGCTGGGGTTCCACTCGGTGCCTGGCTCGATGGCGTTCTGGAAGCCGCCGGTGGCCTGAACGCTTTCGGCGCGCTGGACGGTGACGATGGTCTGGCTGGTCCAGATGAAGCCGTTGTTGCCGCTCAGGTCGCCCGCATCGGGGATGAATCCGTCGTTCTCGGGCATTGTTTGGGCGTAGAAGGTGAGGTCGCCCTCGACGGGCCCGTGGATGTGGTTGGCCGCGTTGCCGCGCGGAAGGGATCCGGCGAAACCGGGAAGCGCCGCCTCCCAGAGCCACTCTTGGTCCTGTGTCAGCAGGTGCAGGTTCTGGGGCAGGGTCGCGGAGAGGAGCCCGGGGGCTTCCTCGGTCAGTTCAAGGTCGGCGGCGGTCCCCCCACCGAGGGGCTCGGCGGTGCCGGGCTGCCAGTTGGGAAGGGTGATTTCACCGGTCACATAGTAGGACTGGGCCCCTGCCGCCGAGACGGCGAAGGCAAAGGCCAAGGCTGATACCGAAATTGGCAATCGCATGTGTTGGTTCTCCTTACGTTCGGATGCGTGCTGTCGGGGTGGTTGGGGCGTCCTGCCCCGGTTGCCATGATTCCTTGATCGGTGCGGTCAAAGCGAAAAATTCCGTACTGCACCTCCTTCCCCGAAGGCTGGAACGGAGCACCGGAAATGCGGGAGCTTGCCGTATCCTGCATGGACAGCAGGATTCTCAAGGTTTTCGGCGTGGTGCGAGCGGGGTCAAGCTGTATCGGTTCAACCCGCGCCTCTGGCAGGCAGGGGTGCGCGGAAAGAGCCCCACCCACAGAAAGAGAGCGGGCCCGGCAGCCCCCGGTTTTCCAGGGTGTTCTGCCAGGCCCGCTTGGAGAGTACGGCGAAGGCGGGAGAAGGTTACTCGCGGGTGGTGAAGATGCGCGTTCCGGTCACGACCTGTCCGTTGGGCTTGGTGGCGCGGATGTCCCAGCGATTGGACCGGCCTGGGGGCAGCTCCTCGTCAAGCACCACTTCCCACATGTGGAAGGCGTCACCGGCGCCGCCCCACTCGAGTTCGATGTCCTCGGGCCAGCCATGGATCTGCCCGGCGGTGAGGGGGTCGGGCCGCCGGTTGTATTCCATGGGCTGCCAGCCGCCACCGTTGAGGCTGTACTCCACCTCTGAGGTTGGCGGGGCGTAGAAGATGTTTGCGAGCAGTGTCCGCTCGGGGTTCTCGCCGCTTGTGTGCTCGGTGGGAGCAAAGATGCGCATCTGGTAGTCTTCCGGATAGCCGGCGCCCCTGTAATGGTAGGTGTAGTCCGTGCCGTCGAACCGGATGATGGTGTATCCTTGTGGCGTGCCGTCGCCCTGGATGGCCACGGGGACTCCGCGATAGTCCTTCGGGCCTCTCCACCACCGGCCGGAGCCGACGGCCTGATTCAGCTCGAAGAAGTCCGCCTCGCCTTCCCAGCCGTCCTCTTCCGTGTAGTAGTGCAGGATGGTGTAGTGCTTGTGTCCATTGAGCACGAGGACGCCGGCGGGGCGGTCCTTCGTCATTTCCAGGACCTGATCAATGCCGGGCATGCGTCTTCCGCCGCGCTGGTTGATGAAGGTGGAGTGCATGTTGATCACGAGCAGCTTTTCCGGGTTGGCGGTCTCCAGGTCGTTGCGCAGCCATTCGAGCTGACGTTCGTCCAGTTCGGTGTGATAGCCACCCCTCTCGTGCCCATGATACTTGATGCTGTTCATGGCAACGAAGTGCACATCGCCCGACTGCCAGGAGAAGTCCTCCGGCCCGAAGTAATACTGGAAGGTCTCGCCCGCGTCCTCGGGCCCCGAGGCGTCGGCAAGGTTCAGGTCGTGATTGCCGATCACATTGTAGATCGGATGTCCGAGGTTTCTGGCCATGTCTATCCAGGG
>SLOM01000023.1 GCA_007132505.1 Candidatus Sumerlaeota bacterium | reverse complement strand
GCAAGCTCGGCAGCGGCAAGGACATGCAGGACCGCCTCTCCCGGCTCGTCGCCATCTTTGATGGGTTGGACTTCCGTGCCAGCCGCGCCGAGGGCGACGATCTGCTCGGCGACGCCTACGAATACCTCATGCGCAACTTCGCCACCCAGTCGGGGAAGAGCAAAGGCCAGTTCTACACGCCGGCGGAGGTCTCGCGTGTCATTGCTCAGGTCATTGGCATCGGCCCCCGCACGCGCCAGGACCAGACGATCTACGACCCCACCTGTGGCTCCGGCTCCCTCCTGCTCAAGGCAGCCGATGAGGCGCCTCGCGGCATCACCATCTATGGGCAGGAATTCGACAACGCGACGTGGGCTCTGGCACGCATGAACATGATCCTCCATGGTCACCCCACCGCGGAGATCAAGAAGGGCAACACGCTCTCCGCCCCAGGCTGGATCGCTGGCGGACGAGAACTCAAGACCTTCGACTTTGCCGTGGCCAATCCCCCTTTCTCTGCCAAGTCATGGACCAATGGCCTCGACCCGGCAAATGACCCCTACGGCCGGTTCGAGGACGGCATTCCGCCAGCCAAGAACGGCGACTACGCCTTCCTTCTCCATCTGATTAAATCACTTAAGAGCACCGGCAAGGGGGCCATCATCCTCCCCCACGGTGTGCTCTTCCGCGGGCACAAAGAGGCGGGCATCCGCCGCCGCCTCGTCCGCCGCGGCGTCATCAAGGGCATCATTGGCCTGCCCCCCAACCTTTTCTACGGCACCGGTATCCCCGCCTGCATCGTCGTCCTGGACAAGGAGAACGCCCACTCCCGCCGCGGAATCTTCATGATAGACGCCTCCCGCGGCTTCATGAAGGACGGACCCAAGAACCGGCTCCGCTCCCAGGACATCCACAAAATCGTGGACGTCTTCAACCGCCAGACCGAACTCCCACGCTACTCCCGTCTCGTCCCCCACGCGGAAATCGCCAACTCCGCCAACGATTACAATCTGAACATCCCCCGCTACATAGACTCCAGCGAACCCGAAGATCTGCACGACCTTGATGCCCACCTTCGCGGCGGCATCCCAGATGGCGACGTGGACGCGCTCAACCCCTACTGGCGCCAGTTCCCGTCCCTGCGTAGCGCCCTCTTCAAGCCCGGCCCCCGGCAAGGCTACAGCGACCCCCGCGTCGAATCGCGACGCGTCAAGGCCACCATCGTCGAACACAAGGAATTCATCGCCTTTGCCGCCTCGGTGGACAGCGTCTTCCGGCAATGGCGCAAGGCCCACGAACCCATGCTGTGTGCCCTCGGCAAGGAAGCCAAACCGAAGGAGGTCATCCACACCCTCTCCGAGGACCTGCTCGCTCGCTTCGCCGATGTGCCGCTCCTCAGTCGTTACGACGTCTATCAGCGCCTGATGGACTACTGGGCCGAGGTCATGCAGGACGACGTTTACCTGATCGCCGCCGAAGGCTGGCTCGGTGCCGCAAAACCCCGCAGCGTCATCGAGGACAAACGCCGGAACATTAAGGAAACGCCGGACCTCACCATCGGCCGCGAGAAGTACAAGATGGACCTCATCCCCCCGGACCTCGTGGCCAGCTTCTACTTCCCCGATGAACTGTTCGCCATCGAGGAGGCCGAGGCCGAACGCGAGACCGCCGCGCGCGAGCTGGAGGAGTTCACCGAGGAGCACACCGGCGAGGAGGGTCTCCTGGAGGACGCCACCAACGACAAGGGCAAGCCCACCAAGGCCACCGTCACCGCCCGGCTCCGTGAAGCCGGCACGGACCCGGAGCTGGCCGGTGAGCGCCGCGCCCTCAAACGTTGCCTCAAGCTGATGGAGCGCGAATCCGCCGCGGGCAAACTCCTGAAAGAACGGCAGCGGGCACTCGACGAAATGCTGCTCGAGCAGTACGGCACCCTCAGCGAGAAGGAAATCCGGACCCTCACCGTCGAGGACAAGTGGTTCGCCAGCATCCAGGAGGCTGTAGAGGGAGAGGTGGAGCGGCTGGCGCAGCGGCTGGCCGGCCGCGTGAAGGAGCTGGAGGAACGCTACGAAACCCCGCTGCCTGAACTGGAGCGGGACGTGGAGGAATACTCCGCCCGCGTCCGCGGACACCTTCGCCCGATGGGGTTCGCAACATGAGCGACGAGCTGGCCCGGGACACCGGGTACCGGGAACTCCTTGGGCGCATCGGCGAAGCCTACGCCGCCGGGCAGGCCCGCGCGGTGCGGGCCGTCAATGTGCACCTGACTGAGACCTACTGGGAGATCGGACGGCACATTGTTGAATTCGAGCAGGAGGGGCAGGTCCGTGCCATCTACGGCAAGGCCCTGCTGGACCGCCTGAGCCGCGACCTGACCCTGCGCCACGGCAAGGGCTTCAGCCGCAGCAACGTCATCCGCATGCGCCAGTTCTACCTTGCCTTCCCAAAAGGTGCGACACCGTCGCACGAATTGAGCTGGTCGCATATTGTCGAGTTGCTGAAGATTGACGACGACCTCGAGCGCGACTTCTACCTGCAGCAAACCCGGCGGGAGAACTGGTCGGTCCGCGAACTCCAGCGCCAGATACGCTCCTCCCTCTTCCTGCGCCTCGCTGCCGGAAAGGACAAGGAAGCCATCCTGGCGCTTTCACGCGAGGGGCAGGCGTTGGAGCAACCCGCCGACATCCTCCGCGATCCCTACGTCTTCGAGTTCCTTAAGGTCCCCGAGCCCCACGACCTCTCGGAAACCGAACTGGAAACGCGCCTTTGCGACCAGCTCCAGCCCTTCCTCCTCGAACTTGGAAAGGGATTCACGTTCGTCGGGCGCCAGTACCGCATCACCGTCAACAACACCCACTACCGGGTGGACCTCGTCTTTTACCACCGCATCCTGCGCTGCTTCGTGCTGATTGATCTCAAGTTGGAGGACGTCCGGCACCATGACATCGGGCAGATGAACCTCTACCTCGGGTACTTCGCGGCGGAGGAGAACGTGGAGGGCGACAACCCGCCCATCGGCATCCTGCTCTCGCGCCACAAGGACGAGCTGCTGGTCGAATACGCCACCTACGGCATGAACAGCCAGCTCTTCGTGCAGAAGTATCAGCTATACCTTCCCGACCGCGAGGAGCTGCGCCGCGAGCTGGAGGCCACTCTCCGGCTGGCCGAAGGAGAGCGCGCCCATGACTAAGCCCGGCGCGAAGACCTACGAGCTGCTCGAGGAGAACGCTGACGAGACGGTCCGGCTGGCGGTCATCGAACGTTTGCCCTGGATCCGCCGCCAGCAAGCCAGCTTTGAACGGCAACAGAGGCAATCGCAGCGTGAGATGGTGACGGGAGAGAGTCACTATG
>SLOM01000132.1 GCA_007132505.1 Candidatus Sumerlaeota bacterium | reverse complement strand
CGCCTTTCCCAAGCGCTCGTGCCCCGCGCCCTGAAACTGGCCCTGCCGGTCTCGGGCGCCTATCTGGTCGTCGTGCTCGGGCTGTTGGCGGAGTTCCTCATCGTGGGGAACGTGCTTGGTGGACCCGGGATTGCCGCCATCGGGCTTGCGGGGACCCTGGCACTGCTGCTCGTCCTGTCCTGCCATGCGCTGGAGCTGGGAACGCAGGCGCTCGTCGCGCGGCGCTACGGGGAAGGTGCCTTCAAGGCGGCGGGGCTCTACCTGGACAACGCCATATTCCTGGCGGTGGTCATCGGTGTTCCGGTGACGGTGGGGCTCTACTTCCTCGGGCCCGAAATCTTCTCCGCTGCGGAGGACCGGCAGATCCGCGTGCTGGCGTTCGAGTACTTCCGCTGGCGGCTGCCCTCCTTGCCGATGATCGTGGTGGTGCTCGTGCTCATTGGCTTCTTCAACGCCATTGGCCGCCCCCAGATACCCATGGCGGTCTATGCGGTGATCCTGTCGCTGAACGCGCTGCTCTGTTTCCTGCTGGTCGGGGGGCGTGGCGGGCTGCCGGAGATGGGACTGAGGGGCGCCGGCCTGGCCCATACGCTCTCCACGGGGGTCGGGCTGGTGATCTTCCTGACGGTGCTGACCCGCCAATACTACCGCCGGGAGTTCCGGGTGCTGCGCTTCGCGCGGCACTTTTCCTTCGGCGTGCAGAGGCAGGTGCTGCGGCTCTCGGGTCCGATCTTCGTCCAGCAATTTCTCGGGAACTTCGGGATGTTCCTGTTCGTGCTGATCAATGCGGCGGTGCCGGACGGCGGTATTTCGCTCTCGGCGAGCACCATTGCGCGTCAGATCGGCTATCTGGCGTATCTGCCGAGCATCGGATTCGGAATCGCGGCGGCCACGCTCGTCGGGCAGTTCCTCGGCGCGCGCCAGCCCCGCCGTGCCGCGATGGGGGCGCTGACGTGCTGGATGATCGGTGCGTCTCTGATGGCGGCGGCGGGCGTGCTGTTCATTATCTTCCGGCACCAGCTCGTGGGTCTTTTCCTGCGGTTCAGCGGCACGGAGGGCACGGAGGCGGGGGCTGCGGACCCCACCGCCGTGGCGGAGTTGGCGGCGCTGCTGCTGATCGTGGTCGGCATCTACCAGGTGCTCGAATCCGTCAGCACGATCATCGGCAAGGCGCTGCAGGGAGCCGGTGAGACGGTGTTCGTCATGACGGCGGCGGTTTCCACGCAGTGGCTGATTTTCCTGCCGGTGGCGTGGGTGCTGGCGTTGCCGATGGGGCTCGGAGCCTACGGGGCGATCTGGGCGTTCGCCGTGCAGCTGGCGGTGCTGGCGCTCATCCTGATGACCAAGTTTCGTGCACCCGGCTGGAAGCGGCGGGTGATCTGAGGGCGGGGCTACCCGTACCAGTCAATGACGCTCTTGAGCCTGCCGACGATGCGCTGGAAGGCGTTGCCGTCCAGGAACTGCCTTTCGCGCTCGTGCTCCAGGCCGTATATCACGAGGCCGACACCGGTTGAGTAGATCGGGCTGGAAACGATGCCGGACAGGCCGGAGAGCCCCGACGGTGAGCCAAGCTTGCACTGCTTGCCGAAGACCCTCTCGCCGAGCGGACAGAGCCCCTTCTGGAGCGAGCCGCCGCCGGTTAGCACCAGTCCTCCGTAAGCCTGATGGTAGGCCGGGTGGCGCTCGATCTTCTCCTTCACCATTTCCAGCATTTCCTCCATGCGGCACTCGATGATCTGCGCCAGGAAGCGCCGGCTTTCGGTGAGGGTCTGGCCGGTCATGGCGGCGGGGACCTGCACCTGTTCCTCGGGATCTATCTCGTGGGCGAGGCAATGGCCGAAGCGCTTCTTGAGGTTTTCCGCGTCGTAGCGGCTGATCTTGAGTCCCTTGGAGATGTCCTCCGTGACGGCGTCGCCGCCGAACGGCACCACGCCGGTATAGCGCACGGCTCCGTCCGCCCAGATGGCGATGTCGCTGGTTCCTCCGCCGATGTCCACCATCACGACGCCGAGTTCCTTCTCCTGTTCGGTCAGGATGGCGAGCGAACTGGCAAGCGGCTCAAGGTAGATGCCGGCCACCCGGAATCCCCCCTGGCTGACGGCACGGATGATGTTCTGCGCGGAGGTGACAGCCGCGGTGACGAGCAGGACTTCCACGGTGAGCTTGCGGGAGCTGAAGCCGGTGGGGTCGAGGATAGGTCCATCGTCTATCACGAAGCGCTGGGGGATCTGGTGGAGGATTTCGCGCTCGGGGGGGACCTGGTTTTCCGTGGCGCGGTGGAGCACCCGGCGGATGTCCGAGCGGGTGACGCCGCGCTCGGGGTTCGCCACGTCCACGGTGGCGCGCAGCTGGTGGCATTGGATGTGGCCGCCGGCGATGCCGACGAACACGTCCCGCACGTAGACCTGCGCGATGTCCTCCGCCTTGCGGATGGCGGTGCGGATGGAATCAATCGTCTCGTCGAGGTTGATGACGACGCCGCGGCGGAGCCCCTGGCTCGGAGTGGAGGCGAGGCCCAGGATGGTGACCTGTCCGAGTGGGTCTATCTCGCCAATGATGGCGCAGATTTTCGTGGTTCCGATGTCCAGGCCGGTGAACATCGTCTTGCGTGCGGGGAGCTTGAGGCGCGCACGCCCGGCGGCGAGCGAGCCTGCCTGGAGACCTTCGTCCTCCGGTGCGTCCAATGCGCCGGGGCGCTTCAGCCGTTCCATCAAGTCCGCAATCGCCATGATTCTCGTCCTCTCTTGTATTACACGGTGGTGCCGAGTGGCGGCCTGCCGCCGCTCATTGTCCGCTGCTTGCCAGTTGCGTCTGCCCTGCGGTCTCTTCCTCGCTGCGCTTGACGGGGGGGATGAGCACAAGGTGCTCGGGGGACAGGAGGCTTGCGGTGGCGAAGGGCGGCACGGTCTCGCGCCGCTGGAGGAGTGCCTCCACCATGGGTCCGGCCTCGGAGGGGGAGAGCTTGCCACAGCGAATCCGTTCCCCACCCCGGAAGACCAGTGTCAGGCCGTCCCTGTCCTCCCAGTGCAGCTCGCTGAGTGAGCTATGCAGCGTGGGGGAGGCTGCGCGGAAGGTCTGCATGTAGGCGCGGACCCGTTCGAAGGCTTCCCGTGGCAGGACGGTGCCGGGCTTGAGCGGTTCCTCCCGCATGCCGGAGATGAAGGGATCCTGCAGCCGGCTGAAATCCCTTCCGTCGGCGCGGGCGAACAGGAAGCCGTCCTCCGTGTAGACGTAGCTTCCCGTGTCGGACACATAGATGCCGGCCGGCTGCCTCTCGCTGATCTCAACGACAAGGTGGCCGGGCCAGAGCCTCTCCACCGCGACGGTCTTGAGTTCCGGCATCGTGCTCAGAATCTTCTCAACGTGCCGGGGGGAAATGTGAAGGAGGCTCACCTCTCCGGGCGCGTAGCCCTCGCTGGCCAGGTGGCGGACGATCTGCTCCTTGGTCACGCGGTCGCCACCGATCAGCAGCACTTCGCGCAGGTGGAAGGTCTCCGTCTCCTCAAGGTACTGATTGAAGGCGACCAGCCCCGCGGCGAGGAGGCCGAGCGCCACCAGGACCAGTGGAAAGCGCGGCAGCCGGCGCACGTGGTACCCGACGCGGGCGGGAAGCATGCGGGGTACAGGCTCGCGTGGTGTGGCACGCGGGACCGCCGCAGTGGAGGAGACGCTGGCCGCTTTCATTCGTTCCGCTCCTTCAGTTCAGGATCGCGCTGCTCATCGGGCCGCCCACTATCTGCACCTCAAGTTCGAGCTCGATTCCCGTCTTTGCCTGGACGATGTCGCGGACGAGTGAGATCAGTGCCAGGAAATCCTCGCCGCAGGAATCGCCGTTGTTCACGATGAAGTTGGCATGCCGCTCGGAGACGCGGGCGGACCGTATGGTGTAGCCCTTGAGGCCGCAGTCATCTATGAGCTTGCCGGCGCTGACCAGACCGCCTGTTTCCGGGTCGCGCGGATTCTTGAAGATGCAGCCGGAGGTGGGCTCGTTGTAGGGCTGGTTTGTCTTTTTCGCGGTGTATTCCTCGACACGGCGCCGGCGCTCCATCTCGTCGAGTGGCTCAAGGCGGAACTCCGCCTCCAGCAGGATGGCCTCGCGCAGGTCGGAGTGGCGGTAGCCGTAGCGGAACTGGTTGCGGTTGACGCGCGCGATGAAGCCCTCGCGCGTCATGAGGAACACGTTCTCCACGAAATCGCAAAGGCCCCAGTTGCCCGCTCCCGCGTTGCCCGCCAGCGCCCCTCCGACGGTGCCGGGCACCATGGTGAGGAACTCCAGCCCCATCAGGCCGCAGTCGCGTGCGAAGCGGATCAGCTTTGGCAGCTTGGCCCCGGCGCCGGCGCGAATGATGGTTCCTCCGGCATACTCCAGCCGATTGAAGTCGCCGCCGAGGCTGAAGACGATCCCGTCGAAGAAGCTTGTGGCGAAGAGCGTATTACATCCGCCGCCGAGCAGGAAGGCGGGCGTCTCAAGGCGGTTTGCCTCGCGCATGAGACGCATCAGGCCGCTCGGGGAAGTGGCGCGGGCGTGCACGGCGGCTCGTGTGTGCATGCGCATGGACGTGTGGGGGGTGAGGTCGGCGGCCGTCTGGATGGTCAATCCGGGTCCGGCCAGCCGGAGCAGCGAGTCAAACTGCGTGCGCTGAATCATCGCACTGATCCTCCATCAACGGGAACGGGTTCTTCGGCAGCAACGGACAGGAGGGCTGCGAGCTTTGTAATCGAACCTGCACCAAGCAGCAGAACAGTGTCATCCTCTTTCGCTGCTCCGGTCAGGAAATTTCTCACGCTTTCCAGCGTGGAGAGGAATGGCACGGCGGAGTGGTGCGCGCGGCGGATCTCGATGGCCAACTGCTCACCCGTGATGCCCTCGATGGGCGGTTCCCCTGCGGCGTGAATTTCCGTCAGGAGGACCATGTCCGCCTGGGCCAGAGCGGGTCCGAAGGCGGCAAAGCAGGCTGCGGTGCGTGTATAGCGATGTGGCTGGAAGACGGCGATGAGGCGGCCTCCGCGCTCCTCCGCCAGCAGGCGGGCAGCGCTGACCGTGGCGCGGATTTCCGTCGGGTGGTGCGCGTAATCGTCTATAACCAGGTAGCCGTCGGTGGCGGTGCGCCGTGTGAAGCGCCGGTCCACGCCCTGGAAATCGGCGAGCGCGCCGAGCAGCTCCGCGACGTCCGCCCCGAGCCGGTCGGCCATGGCGAAGGCGCCCAGTGCATTCATGACGTTCTGCATGCCGGGCACGCCAAGGCGTACACGGCCGAGCGTTTCGCCCCGGCGCACAAGGCCGAAGGAGGCCTCAAGGCCGGCCAGGCGCACCTCCGTGGCCCGGAACTCCGCCTCGGGAGCCTCGACTCCGTAGCCCGTGTGGGCGCGGGGCCGGCGCTCCAGCAACCGGTGTGCACCCGGATCGTCAAGACAGACGACCAGGCTGCCCTGCGCCGGGACTCCATCCACGAACTGATCGTAGCCGCGTTCCATCGCCGCCTCGCTGCCCCAGTAATTCAGGTGCTCCGGCTCGACGTTGGTGACGATTGCATGATGGCGGGGGAGGCGGAGGAAACTGCCGTCGCTCTCGTCCGCTTCCGCCACGGCCAGGCGTGTTCCGCCCTGGCGGAAGTTCCCTCCGAACTGCGGCACATGCCCGCCGATGAAGGCCCAGGGGTCGAGGCCGGCGCGCTCGGTCAGCAGCGCCAGCATGGCGCTAGTGGTCGTCTTCCCGTGTGTGCCCGCCACGACGGCGGACTCATAGCGCCCCAGGAACCACGCGAGCAGTTCACTCCGGTGAAACACGGGGATGTGGGCGGCGGCCGCCGCAACCAGCTCCGGATTGTCCGGTGCGATGGCGGACGAATAGACGACCGCATCCGGGGTCCCCACGTTCGCAGGGCTGTGGCGGGTGTAGACGGTTGCTCCCACTTCGCGCAGCGCGGCGGCTTTGCACTCGTCCGGGTCGCTG
Source organism: Candidatus Sumerlaeota bacterium (assembly GCA_007132505.1). Lineage (GTDB taxonomy): Bacteria > Sumerlaeota > Sumerlaeia > SLMS01 > SLMS01 > SLMS01. Next base: position 29,214 of record SLOM01000132.1, on the reverse strand, counting down.
CCGCTCACGCTCAGGCCGTGAGCCAGCAGCGCTTGGGCGAGCGGCTTCATGCCGGAGCCACAAATGCCCAGGAAGTGCACGGACCGCAGCGGTTCGGGGAAGGCCTGTGCGCGGCCGTTTCCGTTCAGGTGGCTCATCCGGTGGCTCCTGTGGTTCGTTCCGTCATGGGGGAGCCTCCGGCGGCGCAGGCCACTCCAAGCTCCGAAAGGATTGTTCCGATCACACGGTGCGCCGCGTCCTGGTGCGAGAGACCGGACATGGCAGCGGACATGGCGCTCAGGCGATTCTCACTGCCCAGCAGTCCGGCCAGCCGGCCGGCCAGGTCCTCCGGGCGCAGCTCCTCCTGGCGGACCATCTCCGCGGCACCCCGTCCGGCGTAATACATGGCGTTGGCGGCCTGATGGTCGTCCATCGCATGTGGATACGGCACCAGCAGGGCAGGCACGCCATGGACGGCAAGGTCCGCCAACGTCCCGGCGCCCGCACGCGAGACGGCAAGCCGTGCCCGGCTCAACAGCCGGCGCATGTCTGGCTCATATTCGGAGATGGTCAGCTTCGCACGCGTTGCGTTGCCGGGCAGGGGGAGCGTGTCCTTCCCGGGTCCGGTCACCAGATGAAACTGCACCGGCATGCCGGTCAGGCGTGGGTCTGCCAGCGCTCCGAGGAAGAGCTCATTCAGCCCCGAGGCGCCCTGGCTCCCCCCCATGCAGAGCACCAGATCACGCTCCGCTGGCGGCAGGAGGGGAGTCTCCGGCAGCTGGGTGGGTGTGCCTGTCAGGAGCCCGGTCTGACCCTGGCAATCCGCCATCCCGAGGAAAACACGCCGGGCGTGACGGGAGAACTTTCGCGTGGTCCTTCCTGCGACGGCGTTCGATTCGTGCAGGAAGATGGGGATGCGGAGCAGGTTCGCTGCGACAAGCACCGGTGCGCTGGCGCCGCCTCCGAAGGCCAGCACGGCATCCGGGCAGTCACGGCGAAAATGGCGCAGCGCCGCTCCGGTGTCCGCCACCATCTCCGCTTTTGAGACAAGGGCCTTTCCAGCGCCTCGATAGGCGCCTGACCGCAGCCGCAGGGGCTGGATGCCGCGGCTTGTATAGATATGCTCTTCGATGTCCCGGCCGCCACTCAGCCAGGTGACCCGGCTGTCCTGCACGGATGCCAGCAGCGCCCGGCCCGTCTCGATCCCGGGCAGGATGTGCCCTCCCGTGCCTCCGGCCGCGATGGCGAGATGGAATCCGCCGGTGTTCATGGCTCAGAACTCCTCCCGGCTGCCGCGCCGCGCCAGCGAATCGTTCGCGATATTCATCAGAAGACCCACGCAGATGAGCGTGGCGACCAGCGATGAACCGCCGTAGGAGAAGAACGGCAGGGGGAGGCCCTTCGTCGGCGCCAGCCCCAGAACCACGAAAATGTTGATGAAGGCTCCGCAGCCGATGATCAGCGTCAGGCCCGTGGCCATCAGACTCGAAAAATAGTCGTGCGCCCGGTACGCAATCGCAAAACCGAGAAAGACGAAGGCAAGGAACAGAATGGCCACGGAAAGGCCGCCCATCAGACCCAGCTCCTCGCACACGATGGCATAGACGAAATCGGTGTGCGCTTCCGGCAGGAAGTGGTACTTCTGGATGCTCTGGCCAAGCCCGGTGCCGAAAAGGCCACCCGAGCCAACTGCTATCAGCGACTGGTTGAGCTGCAGACCGTAGGTGCTGGCGTACTTCTCCGGGTCGAGTATCGCCAGGATCCGGTGCAACCGGTAGCTGTGCTGGAACACCAGGAACACCAGCGCCGGCATCGCCAGCGCCACGAGCGAGGCCAGATGCCATACCCTTACCCGCGCCAGGCACCACATCCCCGCCACCACAACCCCCATGACGACGATGGTCCCGAGGTCCTTCTCAAGGACGATCAGGATGGAGAAGATACCGAGCACGATCACGCTTGGCAGGAAGCCGCGCAGGAAACTGCGCATCTCCTCGCGCCGGTCCGCAAGGTACTTGGCCATATAGATGACCATGCCGATCTTTGCGAATTCCGACGGCTGGATGGTGAACGGGCCCACGGCAAGCCATCGCGTCGCACCCTTCGCCGTCACCCCGAGCGGACTCGCCACGACCAGCACGAGCAGCACCATGCTCACCACCAGGATGGGCATGGCGAGGTTCTCCAGCCTTTCCAGGGGAAACCGGAAGGCCACCGCGGCCGCCAGCAGTCCGACAACGCCCCACATGACCTGCCGGCGCAGATAGGAATCGCCGTGGTGAATGCGGAAGTCCTCCTCCGCGCGCGACTCCGCCTGAGCCTGGACCCGCATGGACTCCAGGCCGGCACGCGCGCCGCTCGCGCTGAACATCATGACCGTGCCAAGCGACATGAGCAGCATGACGACCAGGGCGAGCAGCGCGCCAGGATTGTCGAAGCAGCGGAAAAAGCGTTCCACGTCGGTCCTCTTTGCTCAGTGCTCCACGTAGGCCCGCACGGCGCGTTTGAAGTGATCGCCGCGGTCCTCGAAGTCCTTGAACATGTCGAAGCTCGCACAGGCAGGGGAGAGCAGCACCACGTCCCCGCCGCGTGCCATTCCGGCGGCGATCTTCACCGCCTCCTCGATGGAGCCGGCCTCGCGCGTCTCCACAAGGCCGCCCCACGCCTTCTTGATCAGGGGGCGCGCTTCGCCGATGAGCACGAGCCCCTTCACCCGCTCCTTGATCAGGGAGTTCAGGCGCTCATAGGCGGATTGCTTGTCCTTGCCGCCGGCCACCAGGATCAGGGGCTTCTGGAAGCTGAGCAGCGCCTTCTCGAGAGAGTCCACGTTCGTGGCCTTCGAGTCGTTGTAGAACTCGACGCCATCGCTGCTCGTGGCCACGTATTCGATGCGGTGCTCCACGCCCTTGAACTTGGCGAGGGTCTTGAGCAGCGAATCAGTGGAGACGCCAATCCTGCGGGCCATGACGATGCTGGCCAGGGTGTTTGCCACGTTGTGTGACCCGGGCATCGGCACATCCGAGATATTGCACAGGGGCTGGATTTCGCCGTCCTCCGCCAGGTAGATGCGCCCGTCCGCGACGAAGGCGCCCTGCTCGACCTCCCTGGTGAGGGAGAACGTATAGACCTCGGCGGCCGTGTCCTCGGCGAGCTTCATCACGATCGGATCGTCCTCGTTCAGCACGAGGTAGTCGTCCTCGTCCTGGTTGAGTGTGATCTGGAATTTGGCGTCTATGTACTCCCGCATGGTGGGGTAGCGGTCCACGTGGTCACGGCTGATGTTGAGGATGGTGGCCACATGGGGATGGAACTCCTCGATGGACTCGAGCTGGAAGCTGGAGATTTCCGTTACGAGCATGGTGGGCCGGCCATCCTCCTGGGAGGACACGATGGCATCGGAGAAGGAGCGGCCGATGTTGCCGGCCACGACCGCGTTGAACCCCGCGTCGGCCACCATCTGGCCGGTGAGGATCGTGCTCGTGGTCTTTCCGTTGGTGCCGGTGATGGCGATGATGGGTGCCTTGGCGAAGTACGATGCCAGCTCGACCTCGGAGATCACAGCCAGCTCCCTGTCCACCGCCTCCTGCACGAGCGGGTGGGAGAGCGGAATGCCGGGTGAGACGACGATGGCCTGGCAGCCTCGAAGGACGTCGCCCTTGATCGGGCCGAAGTGCGCTGTCACGAACAGGCGCTTGATGCGCCGCATCAGCGAGCGGAACTCCATGGGCGGGCGCTCGTCCACAAGCGTCACGTCCACTTGGTGATGCCGAAGCAAGTACATGGCGCCAACGCCGGAGCGGGCAGCACCGAAAACGCAGACGCGCGAGAACGGGAACGGGCGGGTTTCAGTCATGTTGGGACCTCCGGTACAGCAGAATGGGAACTGGAACGGCAAGACCTGCGGGAGCGGTTGGCTGCGTGCGGTTTGCCCTGACAAATTCAGTTGCGTGCCTGTGTGGGGACCTCCTCTCTCACCGGATTTTCAGCGTCATGACCGCCGCCAGCGCCAACAGCGCCGACACGATCCAGAAGCGCGCGATGATCTTGCTCTCCGCCAGACCGCCGCGCTCGAAGTGATGGTGCAGCGGCGCCATCCGGAAGATGCGTTTGCCACGCAGCTTGTATGAGCCCACCTGAAGGATGACGCTCAGCGCCTCCGCCACAAAGATCCCGCCGGCGATCAGCAGCAGAAACTCGTGCTTCACCAGCAGGGCCACGGCTCCGAGCATTCCGCCGAGCATCATCGAACCCGTGTCCCCCATGAACATCTGCGCCGGATGGGCGTTGAACCAGAGAAAGCCGAAGCAGGCGCCCACGAGCGCCGCGAGCATGACTGTCAGTTCCCCGCCGCCGCGGAGATACGGGATATACAGGTAGGCCGAAGCGTCCACCCGCCCGGCCAGGTAGGCCACCACCGCAAAGCACAGTGCCGCGGAGATGGTCACGCCCGTGGCGAGCCCATCCAGCCCGTCCGTCAGGTTCACCGCGTTGCTTGTCCCCGTCAGGACGAGCACGGCAAAGGGGATGAACAGCACGCCGAGCGAAATCGCAACGAACTTGAAGAAGGGGACGATCAGGAAGCCAGGGCCCTCCATCTTCACTCCGGGCCCGGGGTTCCCTGGTCCCGACACCTCGTAGTGGACGATCGAAGGAAACAGATAGACGAAGAGCAGGGCGAAGCCCAACGCCAGCGCCACCTGGGCGAGAAGCTTGCCCCGTGCGGAGAGCCCGTTGGAGTTGCGCTGTACGACCTTGAGGTAGTCGTCCCGCAGCCCGATGGCCGCGAACCCCACCGTCGCCAACAGACAGAGCCACAGCGCCGGCTGTCCGAGCTGCCCGAACAGCAGCGCCGCCAGCACCACCGCCCCCAGCATGAGCACGCCGCCCATCGTCGGCACGCCGCCCTTGTGGGAGTGCATCTCGTGCAGGCTGATCGCGTTCTCCCCCGAACTGACGCGGACGTATTGCACCGCCTGGAGCTGGCGCAGGTGCGCTATCACCCGGTCCCCAACTGCCAGGCAGAAGAGGAACGCGAAGGCCAGCGCCAGCCCCGCGCGTACTGACACATAGTTCAGCACGCGCAGGAAGGACCACTGGGAGTCCGCGGGTATGAGGGAGCACAGCCAATCTATCATTCCTTCTCATCCGTCCCCGGTGGGCACGGTTGGCGTCATGTCGCCCTCGCGCACCGCCGAGCGTATTTCCCTGAAGCGGCGCAGCACGTTCTCCAGCCGGAGCGCGCGCGAGCCCTTGATCATCAGTCCGTCGCCGGACCGCAGGTGCCTGTGGAGGAACTCCGCCAGCTCCTCCACGTCCTCGAAATGCCGTGCCGCGACGCCGCGTTGTTCCGCCTCCTCGCAGGCGAAGCGGGCGCTTCCGCCGATGGTGCACAGGGCGTCCAGTTGCGCCTCGGCGGCGGTTACGCCGATCAGGCGGTGGTATTTCTCCTCGTGGCCGCCCAGTTCCTTCATTTCGCCCAGTACCGCCACGCGCGAGCGCAGTCCGTGCACGTCGTTGAACGACCAGAGGCTGCGCACCACCGCGTCGGGCGACGCGTTGTAGCAATCACTGACAATCAGGACGCCATCGAACCACTCGACCTGGGCCCTCATGGCCGGTGCGTTGAATTCGGAGAGCCGCTCGGCGATTACGCCCGGGGAGACACCGGCGAAGGCGGCGGCCGCCGCGGCGGCGAGTGCGTTCGACACTTGGAACCGGCCGTACATCTTCAGGTGGACGGGGTGGGTTTCGTCCAGCACATGGAGGTCGAATTGGTAGCCCCAGGGCTTGGCCAGCCGGACGTTTGTGGCGCGCACGTCCGCAGCGTCGTTCTGCCCGTAGGTGATCATCGTGCCGGGGAGCGGGAAGGCCTCCGTCATGATGGAGGTGTGCGGGCAGTCTGCGTTGAGGATGGCGGTGCCCCCGGCGTGCATGGCCTCGAAGATTTCCGCCTCGCCGCGGATCAAGTCCTCCAGGTTTCCGAAGTTCCCGATATGCGCATTGCCGATGTTGGTGAGGACGGCCGCGTCCGGGATGCAGATTTCCGTGAGGCGCGTCAGCTCCTCGGGGAAGCTCATTCCCGTCTCGATGATCGCCAGCTCGTGCTCCTCCTTCAGCCGGAGAAGCGTCAGTGGCAGGCCGACGAGGTTGTTGAAGTTCCCCTCGGTGGCGAGCATCTCCACTTCGCCGCGGCAGATGAAGGCGAGCATTTCCTTGGTGGTTGTCTTGCCGGCGGAGCCGGTGACCGCGATGACCCTCGGGTCCACGATGCGGCGCCATTCGCGGGCGATGTCGCCAAGGGCATCGGTCGCATCGGGCACGGAGACGAAGAAGCGGTCGGCGGGGAAGTCCTCCGGCGGTTCCTCGAGGGCGCAAATGGCGCCCTGGGCGCCCTTGCGCACGGCCTCGGGGAGGAACTGGGCGCCCACGAAGTTCGGCCCATTGAGAGCCACGAAGACCTCGCCCGGTCGCAGGATGCGGGTGTCCGTGCAGAGCTTGCCCGCCCGGTCCTCCGGATTGCCTCGTGTCAGGCGCCCTCCGGCTGCCTCGCAGAGTTCGGTGAGAGTGAGGTTCATGCGAGCCGCTCCGTCATGGGATTGACCACTGTGCCCGGCTGGACGGCGCCCGGAAGCTGGGCCAGGGCTTCACGCAGCACCGCGCGATCGTCGAAGGGGAGTCGTGTGCTGCCGACGTCCTGATAGTCCTCGTGTCCCTTTCCGGCCACGATGACGACGTCGCCGGGGCAGGCCAGGTGAACCGCCTGTTCGATGGCCTGCCGCCGGTCCAGCACCACGTGATAGCGGTTGGACTTGAGCGCACTGCGCAGGATGCCCTCGACCACCTGGCGGGCGATGCGGGCCGGGTCCTCGGTCCGTGGATTGTCATTGGTGACGATGGCGAAGTCCGCGTAATCGCCGGCGGCCTTGCCCATGATGGCGCGCTTGCCGCGGTCGCGGTCGCCCCCGCAGCCGAACACCACGATGAGCCTTCCGGCGCAGAGCCGGCGTGCCGTACGCAGCAGCCTCTCCAGCGCGTCCGGGGTGTGCGCGTAGTCCACCACGGCGGTGAAGGGTTGCCCCTCGTCTATCAGCTCGAAGCGGCCGGGGACCGGTGGTGCCTCACCCAGGGCCCGCGCTATCAGTTCCACCGGCACACCGAGGACATGGCAGCAGCTCGCTGCCGCCAGCATGTTCGTGACGTTGAACGCGCCCACGAGCGGGCTGTGCACAGTGTGGCTCGCGTTCTCCACCACGAGGGCGAAATCGGTCCCGCTCACGCTCTGGCGGATGCCTTCGGCGCGGACCGCTGCCGGAATGCTGCCCCCGCATGTGAAACCCATCCAGTCCGCAAGGTAGGTGCGGGAGAGGTCCTCGCCCACCGGATCGTCCAGATTGAAGCACGCCGTGGAGCCGGGCGTCGTTGCCACATGGTCGAAGAAGAGGCTCTTCTTGGTGGCGATGTAGTTTTCCCAGGTACCGTGATAGTCCAGGTGGTCCTGGCTCGTTCCGATCAGGGCCCCTCCGCGGAGCGGAATGCCGTTGATGCGCCCCTGATGGATGCCATGGCTGCTGCATTCCATGACGACGGTGTCTATCTGCTGGCGCTCCATGCGGCGTAGCATCTCCGCCAACTCCAGGGCGTCCGGTGTCGTCGTGCGCGTGGCGACGTAGTGCCCGGCGAAACTCGCCCCGAGCGTTCCGATCAGTCCGGGACGCGCGCCACCGCGCATCAGCACGTGATGGATCAGGTGGGCGACGGTTGTCTTGCCGTTGGTGCCGGTAACGCCGCAGACCCGCATGGCGCGCGTGGGGTGACCATGAAAGGCCTGCGCCAGGGGTCCGAGCGCGTGGCGCGTGTCCGGCACGCGGACGAGCGTCACGCCGGGGTAGGGCGGCACCTCGCGGTCCACCAGCAGCGCCGCGGCACCGGCCTCCACCGCCTCGGAGAGCATCATGTGGCTGTCTATCCGGGTGCCGTTGATGGCAACGAAGAGCTCGTTGCGCCCGGTGCGCTGGGCATGGGTGGTGATCCCGGTGATCATGACGGAGGGATTGCCGAAGATGTCCACGGCGGGCAGGTGTGCGCTGTCTATCAGCTCGGTCAGGGAGACGGGCCGGCGGGGTTCCAGCGGTGGGGGGTCCCCTCCGCGCGTGGAGCCGTTCTGCCATCTGCCGTTCGCTGCCGGCCATCGGCTGTTCATTGGTTCCCTCCGGGGGTCGTTGTGTCCGCCAGCGCGGTGCCGCCCGCCTCGCCACGGGAGAAGTGCAGGACGATTTCCGTGTCCCTGCCGATCAGCTCGCCCGCGGCGGGGTATTGGTCGGTGATATGGCCGGAGCCCAGGAACCGAACCTCCCCGGCGCCGGGGGGAAGCAGCTCGCGTGCTTCCGACATGGACAGGCCGGAGAAGTCCGGCATGCGGCCGGGTGAAGTGCGCGGCCCGGCGGACCCGGGACGTCCGGGAGCCGGATGCCCCACGCGGTCCGGCACCATGGCCACGGAGTGGTCCGTCGCCGGAATGCCGAGGTGCAGGGCCGTGGCGCGGACGATCTCCCGGAAGGCCGGCGCTGCCACGCGCGAGGCGTAGAACTCGCCCTGAGGTGCGTCTATATAGAGGTAGATGACCGCCCGGGGCTGGTGGGCGGGAAAGACGCCGGCGAAGGAGGCAATGTATTCGCGGCGGTCGAAGATGTTGCTCTTGCGGGTGGTGCCCGTCTTGCCGCCCACGCGATACCCTTCCACCTGGGCCGGCCTGCCGGTCCCATGGGCCACCACGTCCTCCATCAGGTCCCGCAGGATGGCGCTTGTCGTGGGGCGTATGACGCGGCGGAGCGCCTCCGGCTTGCCCTGCTGCAGCGTGTTGCCCTCGGGGTCGCGGATCTCCGCCACAAGGTACGGCTTGTAATACACGCCACCATTGACCAGCGCGGAGATTCCCGCGGCGATCTGGATCGGCGTCATGGCGATTTCGTAGCCCATCGGCAGGGAGGTGCGGCTGAGCCGCGTCCACCGGCGGGGCGGGTAAAGGATGCCGGCGCCCTCTCCCGGAAGATCAATTCCCGTGGGCGCGCCAAAGCCAAAATCCCGGAGCGACTGGTGCCACTCCTCGTTCTCCATCGGCATGGCGGCCTTCACGATCCCCACGTTGGAGGACCAGCGCATGACCTCGCGGAAGGTGGCGAGGTAGAGGGTATGCCCGGGTGCGTCGCGCAGCCGGCGCCCGTCCACCACCGCGTAGCCACCCTCACAGTCTATCAGCGTCTCAGGGCCGACGATGCCCTTGTCCAACAGCATGGCGGCGGTAAAGAGCTTCGCCACCGAGCCGGTCTCGAGCGGGTCCGTCAGCGTGCGGTTGCGGCGGTTTCCCGCGGGGCCCTCGGAAAAGCGGTTGTTGTCGAAGGAGGGATAGCTGGCCATCGCCAGGATGGCCCCCGTCTGCGGGTCCATGACGACGGCACCGCCACCCGCCGCCCGATGCTCCTCGACCGCCTCACTGAGGATGCGCTCGACACTCTCCTGCACATTCGCGTCGAGCGTCAGGACGAGTGTGTTGCCCCGCGCGGCGATCAGGTCCCGGGAGTTCCATGGCTCCATCGTGCGGCCTATCGCGGAGCGTGAGACGCGGCTCTCGATGCGGTTGCCGTGGAGCTGCTCGTTGTATTGCAGCTCGACGCCGGCAAGGCCGATGTTGTCGCCGTCTGCGTCGCGCGAGCAGAAGCCGATCACCGGTGCGGCCAGATGGCGCGGGTAGAGGCGTATGGATTCCCGGTCGAGCCAGAAGCCCTCGCCCGTCGGGTTCACTTCGGCCAGCACATTGGCCACGCGCTGGGCGACCTCCGGCCGCTGCCGGCGGACGAGGCCCGTCACGCGCTCGCCGGTCAGGCGGCTCAGCAGCACTTCCTGGCGCTCGCCCGAAAGCTCCGCCACGCGTGCGGCCATGAGCTCCATCTCCCGGTCGCTCCTGTTGGCCGACAGGACGCGCGGGTTGATGGACACGGTGACCCGGCCGGTGCTCTGGGCAAGGGGCCGGCCCGTGCGGTCCAGGATGTCGCCGCGCTCGGGCTGGATGACCACGCGGCGGTTCTGCATGCGCTCGGCGCGGTCCCTGTAGTGGTCGTGGTTCGCGTACTGCAGCGTGTATAGCCGGGCACCCACGGCAAGGGAAAGCCCTGCGAACAGCAGGCCCAGCAGCACGACGCGCAGGCGGTGGGGCTTTCTCAGGGTCACGGCCAATCCGGCTCCTCTTGGGTCTCGCGGGGCCGTGCCCCGCCCGTTCTGCTCCCGGCATTTCCTACTTGACGGGGTTCAGGCCACCGGCCCATCTGCCCGCCTGCCACGCAGGTTCCCCACGAGTACAGCTCCGTGAAAGGCACGGTCCGAATGCGGGGAGGAACTACCGGCGTGGTAAGGCCAGGGCGCCGTGCGAAGGACAAAAGTCAGAGCCGGCAAGCACGAACTTCCACCTTCGCTCTGCAGCGCGAAACGAACGGCACGGAGGCACAACCAGGGAACGAGAACGGACAACTGCCGAACTACGGGATCGGGACAACGAGAGCGGGAACCGGACCCTTCACAGGAACAGAACAACGGGAACGGGAACGGGCGGATGGGAAGTCCGCTTTCGCATCGGCAACTGCCAACCCGGAGCGGGATGGCGTCTCGGGAACGGGAGCATGATCGCACCCGAGGCCGGACGTCTCCACGCCACCGGCATCCCTGGCCTTGCCACGCCGGAGGGAGCCTCTCGCGGCTCCCTGCCAACCTGCTGTCACTCCTCCTTTCCGGAGTCCGGCATGCCGAGCGCCTCTTCCTGCGCGCGCCGCCAGCGCTCCCGGGCTTCGGACGCCACCCTCAGCGTCTCCATCTCAAGCGGCTCCGGCTGGCTCATGCCCAGCTCCCGGGCCGCCGCTTCCATCAGGATCTCACTCTGCTGCAGGTGGGAGACCCGCGCCTCCAGCACCCGCGCCCGGTCACGGCGCTCCTCGCCGATCTGCTGAAGCCGGCTCGTCTCGATCCGCAGATCGCGGGTGTCGAAGACTGTCTGTACACGCCAGACGCCGGCACTCATCACCACGATCCCCAGCAGGACCAGCACGCCAAGGAACCGCCAGCCAACGCGCGGCGGAATGACGTCTGCCTGGGCGGGCCGTCTGCCACGCCGGGGGGCGCGCTTCCGGAGAGCCTGGCCGCCAACAAGGGGATCAGCCGCCATCGGTGCGGACCTCCTTTCGGCGGATTGCCCTGAGCCGGGCACTGCGCGCGCGCGGGTTCCGTTCCGCCTCCTCCGTGGTGGGGGAGAGCGGCTTGCGCGACACCAGCTCGAAATCCGGTTCCACCTCGGACCGGACCGAGTAGGGGTTGTCCGGCTCCTCCGGCGGCGTGCTGGCGGAGCGGAAAAGGTGCTTCACGATCCGGTCCTCGCCCGAATGAAACGTCAGCACTGCCAGCGTCCCACCCGGCGCCAATACTCCGAGGCACTCCTTCACGCCGCGCTCGACGGTGCCGAGCTCGTCGTTTACGGCTATACGGACTGCCTGGAAGGTGCGCGTCGCCGGGTCTATACGCCCGTGGCGCTGCGCTGGCGGGTAGCAGGCGCGGACGAGTTCCGCCAGCTCCGTGGTCGTGTGAAGCGGCTTCTCGGCGCGCCGGCGGACGACGGCCCGGGCAATGCGCCGGGCATGGCGCTCGTCGCCATAGGTCCGCAGCCAATTCTCGATGTCCTTCTCCGGGGCGGTGTTGAGAAGGTCCGCTGCCGTGCGTCCTCCCGCGGTGCGGTCGAACCGCGCGTCGAGGGGCCCTTCACGCAGGAAGGAGAAGCCGCGCCCGGGGTCGTCCAGCTGCATGCTGTTCACGCCGAGGTCGAGCAGCACACCGTCCGCCGGCCGCCCGTCCGCTTGTTCGCGGAGGACGTGGGGCAGTTGCTCGTATGTTTGCGCGGCGAACGTCATCTTTGGCCGTTCCTCTTCGTTCAATCCTTCCGTCAATCTGCGTCGTGCCTGCTCGAGCATCTCCGGGTCGCGATCCAGTGCCACAAGGTGCCCGGTCCGGCCGATGCTGCCTGCCAGCAGAAGGGCGTGTCCTCCGGCGCCGACGGTTCCGTCCACCTGCAGCGTGCCGGGCCGGGGGGAGAGCACCTCCAGGACTTCGCGGGCCATGACCGGCTCATGCACGGTACCCTCCGGCGGAGTGTTGCGGGGCGCTCATGGCTGCTCCTCCTGCTGCTCCTGCTGCGCTCCCGCGCCCCGGCTGGCGTCGAGGTACTTGCCCGCGGCCTTCTCCTTCTCGGGCAGATCGGCCATCCGGCTGATGAGCTGCTCCTGCCACTGGTCCTTGTTGACCACCTCGAGGAAGGAGCCACTGCCGGTGACGATTACCTCGCCGGAGAGCTTGAAGGCGTGGGCGTAGGCGGCCGGGATGCGGAAGCGGTTCTGTTTGTCCAGACACTGCTCGTCCATGTTGTTGTAAAGCGTGATGCGAAGCTCCTCGGCCTCGCGGTCGCTGGGCGGTGCCTGCTCAAGGGCCTTGATCTTGTTCATGAAGATGTGACGAGGATACACGCCGAGGCGCTGCTGCGCCGTGACCGTTATGACGACCTCGATCTTATCCTCCTCCCCGGCGCCGACGAGCGCGCGCAACGCGGGTATCAGCTTGGCCGGCACGGCCACGCGTGACTTCCCGTCCATCGTTTGGGGATGTGATCCTGTCAGCCGTGTATCCATCAGTCCGGGTTACCCACGTTTCCACCCGATTTACCACTATTCACCACCTGATGGCCGAAAAGTCCCGACATCTCTCCACCGCGTCAAGGAACGTTTTCGCGCTTTTCATCTTTTCCTGCTGCGTCCAGAGGTATATACTATATATGATGCTTTGCGAGCCCTGAATATTCGTATATTGTACAGTTTCGCCATAAAATCGCCTTTCCCAAATCGCTCCACCAGACCTTCTCCCCCACATCCCGATCGGTCTTGGATTATTGAAAATACGGTAGTTACGTTCAGTTTCCGGTTTTTTCGATTTTTGGAGGAAGGATTCGGACGGTTTTCTTGCGCGTTCTGCTCTTGACACCCTCCGTTCGCCCCCTTGGCGCAAGGCGCTCGCTCGTCGAGCTGGCGGGGCACCTTCCTCAGGGGACAGAGGCCCTCGCCGTCTGCCCGCAGGACGACGGTATAGCATTGGAATTACGAGACTTGGGTGTACCCGTGGAGGTCGTTCCGCAGGGTGCCTGGAGGAAGCTCGGCGGCCGTCTGACGGCGTTGCTGCGCCAGATACCTCGGCTGCGGCGGGTCGTGAAGGACTTCCGGCCGGATGTCCTTCACGCGAACGAGTTCCACATCGTGCCGCAGGCTTTGTGCGCGGCGGAAAAGAAGTCACCCGTGACCGCCCACGTGCGGTTGAGCATCACCACCCGCCAGATTCACAACTACGGCATGGCGGAGTGCCGGCGGATCGTTTGCGTCTCGGAGGCGGTGGCTGGCCTCTTCGCCGGGTCGCCCGCTGCCGGGCGGACGCAGGTCGTTCCGAACGGTGTCCGCGTCGCCGGGCTCGAGGCGCCCCATCCCCCGCACCCGGCGGTGGCCACTTGGTTGGGAGAAGACCCGCCTCCTCTTATTGCCGGACTGTTCGGTTTGGTCAGCGCACGCAAGAACCAGCTCGTGGCGGCCGAGGCAGTGGCCCGGGCGCGGTCCCGCGGGGCCGACGTGCGGCTCCTGCTGGCCGGTGACGCGCACAAGTCCTCCAAGGCATACGGCGAACGCCTCCGCGAGCGCCTTGCCCGGGAGGACCTTCGCGGCGCCACCCTCTGGCTCCCGTTTCAGGATGACATGGCAGCGCTCTACCATTCCGTCGGCGTGAACCTGCTCATCAGCGCGGAGGAGGGCTTCGGCCGGACGATCATAGAAGCAGGAGCGGCGGGCCGGCCCAGCATCGGCACGCGGATCGGCGGCATTCCGGAACTCGTCGAGGAGGGGCGGACCGGCTGGCTGGTGCCCGAGGGGGACGCAGAGCCGCTGGCCGACCGGCTGATGGAGCTGGCCGGGCAGGAGGCGTCTCTCCGCGAGGCCGGTGCGGCGGCCCGCCAGCACGTCCGGGAGCACTTCACGATTGAGGCGCACGCCGCGCGGATGGTTTCCCTCTGGCAGGAAGTGGTGGAGGAATTCCGGAGCGTGCCATGAAACTGAGTGAGAACAGAATCCGGCACCTGTCGCGTCAGATCGCCGAGAAGCTGATCGCCACCGAGGCCGTGCAGACCAGCCGCGGTGAGGCGGACCTTGCCCTGCTGGTGACCCGGGTTCTGAACCTGGACCAGAAATTGGAGGAGGAAATTGACCGCGAGGCGCGGGAGCACCTCGCGCGGCAACGCACCCTCCCTCCGCCCGGCACGGGCGAGTACCAGGCCGCGTACGAGCAGGCGCGCCGCCGCGCCGCCACCCGGCGTGGCATTCCCTACTGAGAACACCGGAGCAGCCTCCCTCCCGGCCGGGTCCTGCGGCTCGCCCGTGTTGTCCGCTCCCCGCGTCCTCTTTGGCGAAATATCAGCGGGCCGGCTGATAATGCCTTGCGGCAGGTTTCCCCGGCGTGTAAATCGCGGAACCTCGAAGACTGCCCGGCAGAAAGACGGCCGGGAAGCGCCGAAACCATGAGAACGCAGAGTCTTCGTCACCAGAATAAGGAAGGAGATAAGAATGCGCCGGAATCACGTAACGCCCGGGAGCATGATCGTCACGGGGGCATTGGCTGCCGGACTGACCGTCTGGACGGCCGGGGCGCCCGCCGCCACCGACTTTGGACCCATCATCCCGGAGAACGTCTTCGTCGCCGTGTGGGCGGAGGACCTGCCCGCGCTCGAGCAGAGCTTCTCGGAGAGCGCCTACGGCCAGTTCTGGAACGACCCGGACACAGCGCCGCTCCGCGAGTGGTTCAACTCCCAGATCGAGGGCCTGGTCGAGGCTGCGGAAGAGGAAGCGGAGATAAGCCTTCAGGACCTGAAGGCCGCACTCAGCGGTGGGGTCGCCTTTTACCTGCAGTCACCGGCCGATGGCATCATTGACATGACCACCGAGCCGCAGTCCGTCATCCTGATCGAGGTGGACGAGGACGGGAAAGCCTTCTTCCAGGAGCTGCTGGAAGGGCTGCCGGACAAACTCGACTGGCAGGACGTGCGCCGCGAGTCCGTCGAGGCCGCCGGCCTCGAAGGGTACAAGGTCTCCGGAACAGACCAGATGGGCGAGGAACGTCAGGCCGTCTATGCCTTCTCGGAAAACCACCTCATCCTGACCTATCAGGACGATGACGGGGCGCTTGCCGTGGCCGCCGACCGGGTGCAGAACCCCCGGCTTGATGGCTCGATCGGAGGCCGGCAGGAAATCCGCCGGCTCGGCACGGACGCCATCACGGCACCGAACCGCTACAGCGCCTATCTCGACATCGGCCTCATCCTGCGCAACACGGCGCTCTCCGGCGACGTTGAGCCGCAGATCCGGCGCGCCGTCGAACGCAGCGGCCTCGCCGACATGGAGGGCCTGCTCCTCACCGGCTCCGTGGACGCCGACAAGACCGACTCGGACCTGTACGTCCTTACCACACCCCAACGCAGGGGCCTTCACCAGGCGCTCTACGCCGCCGGGCCAACGCCGCTCGACCTCGTGCAGAACGTCTCCGCGGACGCCACATCCGTGACCAGCTTCTCCCTCGATGTCGGCCGGCTCTACAGCGCCATCATGGACATCGTCACCGACGTCGAGCCGCAGATGGCCGCCATGGTCGAGATGATGATCCTCGGCCAGTTCGCCGCCTACGGAATTGATCCGGTCAACGACCTGCTCAACAACATTAGTGGTGAACACGTCTATGTCTCACGCGCTCTCGACCCCGAACTGGAAGAGCAGCTGCCCGACTACATGCGGGGCATGCAGGACAGCCAGGCGATGTTCTTCGGGCTGCGGAACGGCGACAACGTCGTGCGGGCCCTGAAGACGCTCCTGGACAATGTCGGCCAGGACCCCGACATGGGCCAGATGATCTCCTACCGCGAGGAGGACGGCATCACCTTCGTGGACTTCCAGATGCCCATGGAGGAAGGGCCGGTTTCCCCGCAGTTCGCCTTCAGCCCCCAGGCCATCATCTACACAAACAACGCCATTGAAATGCGGGAGGCCGTCCGCACCCTGAAGGGGGAAAGCTCCCAGCCGCTTTCCGAGGACCCGGGCTTCCGCCGCGCGCTGGACGGCGTGGATCGCGCCAGCACCCACTCCTTCACCTATCAACCCAGCTCCGCCATGGACAGCTTGGCCGGGCAGTTGCAGACCGTGTTCGCGATGGGCATCCTTGACGAGTTCCTCCCCGGCTTCGATGCCTCGATGATCCCGGACGGGCACGTCTGGATGCGTCACTTTGGCGACAGCTACGGTACAGGCGGATTCCACGAAGGCATGATCCGCGTCCACAACACCTTGCTCACAGCGGACGACTGACCGGCGCCGCGTGCGGCGATCCACCAAACCAGAGGGCCCGGGCTTTCCAGTCCGGCCCCTTTTCTTGAGCCATGCGAACGCCACACACCGCCTGCCAATTCGCAGGAGCCGCCCCCAATACCGGAGGGTCCGGGCCGCAAAACCGACGGGCAGGGACCGGTGGACGATTTGGCTGAGCCTTTCTCTTGCCGGGCCCGTGAAGATCGGATAGAAACAGCCCTGAGCAGACTCTGTGAAGGGTGAACGTATGAGCATTTCAAACGCGGGGAATACGGAGGGCCAGCCGGAACGCTCGGAATGGAGAAGGGTCGCCGTCCTCCTGATCCACCCCTCAAACTACGACCATGCCACCGGCGGGGAGGGCATCGGCGCGTTCGTTCAGACTTACCGCTATGGGGTCATCCCGTCGAATAGCCTTCGGGTATTGGAGAGCCTGACGGAGGAGGCGTTGCGGAGGCCGCCCTTCACGGGCCTCCCCACCGAGGTGCACGTCTTCGAGGATAGCGTCCGCCGGCAACAGCGTGCATTCCGCAAACTCCTCCGCCGGTTCCCCGAGGAGGGGACGCTCCTGGTGGTGGGCCTTGTCGGTGTGCAGAGCAACCAGTTCCCACGCGCCCAGTGCCTGATTGAGGAGGCGCGCACTCGCGGGGCCATCTGCGTCGCTGGTGGGCCCCATATCACGGCCGGAATCAACACCGCCCTCTATGGAATCAGCACCATTGACCCGTTTCGGCCGGGCGTGCCGAGCCCACATCGCATGCCACCGGAGATCCAGCAATTGCTGGATACTCCCGGCGTCGTCGTCTTCCATGGTGATGCAGACTGCGAGGACTCCTGGCACGGGGTTCTTGTGGACATCTTTGAGGGCAAACAGAAGAACTATTACGAAGCCGGGCTGGCAGAGGATCTTGACGAACCCGGCAATATCTACACAAACGATCAGCTGAACGATTTCGTGACTCCGGTTGCCCCGGTGGACACCGAGCGCGGCTGTCCCTACAAGTGCAAGTTCTGCGCGGCCATTCAAGCCCACGGCCGGCGCATGCGTTGCCGCGATCCGCACCGCCTCGTTGATTGGGTCCGGCGCCAATGTGAGTCCCACGGCGGCAAGGTTGCGGTGCTGTTCGCTTCGGATAATCTTGCCCGCAACCCTCGCTGGCGCGAACTGCTCTCGGGGCTGAAGGCCCTGCGGGAGGAGGGGTGTAATTTTTCGCTTTGGGCGGAAGCGGATGTGCTCTGCAATTCGGGCCCCAACGCCGGATTCCTTGAACAATTCGCAGCTGCCGGCGGTCATGCGCTCTTTTTCGGCATAGAGTCTTTGGATCCCGAAAACCTGCGGGCGGCAGGGAAGAAGCAAAACATGGTGGAGGACCTCAGTGAGTTCTTCCGCCAGTGCCGGCGGCACGGCATCGCTCCGGAAGGCGGATACATCGTGGGGCTGCCTCACGACACGCCGGAGTCCATTGTCCGGAGTGCCGAGCAGCTCGCCAGGATGGGGCTCGCGCGTGCATGGTTCTTCATCAGTACACTCATACCGGGCAGCCAGGACTGGGCCGAAGCCCACGCAGCCGGCCGGCCAATCAGTCCGGACCTGAATGATTATGACTCCACCCGGCCCGTCAGCGTGCACGAGCGCATGAGCGAGAGTGAGTGGCTCTCTGCCTACGATGGCGCCGTGCGGACCTTCTACAGCGTGCGGAACATGATCCGGATTCTCGTGAACTATCCGGACAGCAAGCACCGCTGGCGGCTGATCAAGGGGTTCCTGTGGTGCCGATGGGCGCACCTGACTGAACGCTCCCACCCCATGATCGCCGGATTCCTGCGGTGCCGGCCTTGGGGCGAGCGCCGTCCCGGTCAGGCTCCCATCTCACGGCTGGCCTATCTCCGGAGCGAGGCATGGCGGTACTTGCGCTACGCCGCCTGCGGCGTTCGCGAGTTTTACCTCTTTCAGCAGGTCATTCTGGAAACCGAATGGCACCTGCGGCACGGGAATCGTCCCGCGCTGGACAGCGAGCCGCACACCCTTGCCGAGTGGCTCCGCGGGACGTTTGGTGGCCCCATGCGCCGCAAATGGCTGAATGAGTTCTGGATTCTCTACGGACGGCAGAAATGGCGGCTGCTCAATCCGTTGAGCCTCGGGTGGCACCTCAAGGCACTACTCCTCGCCCTTTCGGAGGCAGTCTATACATTCCGCTTCCTGGGCAAGTTCGGACAGGGTTTGCGGCGGAGCAAGTGAGCGGGCGCGGAGGCCGGCGGGACACTGCCCGGTAATGCCGCCATGGATGCCAGCCCGCAGCTTCCCAAACCGCCCTTTCTCACAGCAAGTGCCCGCAGTTGGGGCACTGCGGCTCGCCCATGGGCACCTGCACGCCGCAGACGGGGCAGGGCACCTGGGCCGTCGTTGAGACCTTGTAGGGGCGCACCACCTTATAGACGCGCGCCCGGCCAAGGCGTGAGACGTTGACCGTGGTTCTGGGCTTCTGGCCCTCGCTGCCAGGCGGGGCCGGTTCGTGCCCGGGCGGGTTGGCGTCTGCGGGGTCGTGCTCGCCCCTCACAAAGTGCAGACTGCCGCCTTGTGGCTCCTGTGATGCCGGGGAGGGTGGGGTCCGGGGTGCGTCCTTCCCGGAGGGCGGCGAGTCCGGCATGTCCAGGTCGGCGGATTCCTTCGCGGCTTCCGGCGCGGAGTCGTCCTGCGCGAACGACGGCGGCAGGAAGGACCCGGACTCGGTCCGGCGGCCGTGCCCCCTGAGGTCGGACACACGGGGCGGCAGGTCCTTGCTGGCGAGCGATCCGCCGGTGTCATGTGTCTCCGGCCGCTTGGCCGGCCCGCGCATCCCGGGAGGCAGGGGCATCTCGCCCGAGGAAATGCGCTCGCCGCCGTAATGCCTGTCAATAAGGTAGGTGGCCAACTCCACGATATACTCGACGAACTCGCGCTCGTCCTTGTAGAGGGCGACATTCCTGCGGAGTATCTCCAGGACCTCGTCCTTGGAGAAGTTTTCCTTGGCGGATTTGTAAGGCATGTTGGTCTGCCTCTCGCCGGTCTCGGGGAGTGCGGCGGGCGCGCGTGGGCACTCCAGCGAAAAAAGTATGGAGCGGGTTCGAGCTTCGTCAAGCCCGTGTGCCGTCCTCTGGTGAAAAAGTCCGGTGCTCCGGGGTAAAGCCCTGTGGGGTGTCTCAGGGGCCGGAGGGATTCTACTCGGGGCTCTTTCGCTCTTTTTCGGCCGCTTCCCTTGCGGCGGTGATCTGCCGGCGGGCGTAGCGGCGGAGCAGGTCCGTCAGCGCCAGCGTCCCCGCCGCCCAGCCAAGCGCCACGTAGGGGAAGAAGAGCGCGTGGAGGACATGATGCACGGGTTCCCGCGCGGCGGCGGAAGGTCCCGCGAGTTCGGCCGCCTGCGGCGTGACACCAGCCACCGCAACGATGGCAAACAGAATCGCAAGGATTAGAAGGAACGCGCCGTCCCACCCGCGGGACAGCGCCCTCTGCAGTCGTCCACCATAGGCAACAAGCCCCGTGGCGAGAAGGATCAGCCCCCACTGGTCGCCGAAGGCGGAACGAGGCAGGGCACCCAGCGCCTCCCGGACCCAAGTGCCAATGCCCTCAGGCGCAAGGATCAGCAGGACAACTGAAGCGGCGGCGCAGATCGCGCCTGTCCAGCGCGCTCCGACCCCCATCATCAGGAAGAACCCGAAAAACAGCACCACATAGGGGAGCGAGAGGCCACGCACCAGGAACAACATGGCCGGGACTGCGAGCAGGATGAAGGCGTATCCCGGAGCGGTGGCGCTGTCAGGCCATCCTCCACGGCGTGAGGCCGCGCCGATCACGGCGGGGATGCCCTCGCGGTATCTCTGCGCCCACCACCAAAGGATGATCGGCGGAATCCCCGACAGGGCGATGAGCACCAGCCCGGGCTCCATGCCCATCCTTCCCACCGCGAAGGGGCTTGCCGCTGCAAGCGCCGCCATCAGCAGCCCGCCCTTGCGCCCAAGCAGCAGCCTCCCCGCGGCGAAGCAGGCCACCACGAGCAACGCGGAGAGCGCCAATCCCGCAAGCCGCAGCCCCAGGATGCCGGCCGGTTCCTCCAGTGGTCCCGCCAGAGCTGCTGTCACTCCCGCAATGCCCTCCCCGAGAAGGCCTTCGCGTGCCAACTCAACAGAGGCACTCTCCGGAAGCACGGAGGGCGCGCCGCGCTGCTCCTCGAACGTCTCCCACCGCATCCACAAGGCCACGCAGATCAGTCCCGCCATCAGTGCGGTCACCGCCAGCGCCTTGCGCCGCTTGAGGTCGGCCGGGTCCGCGCTCTTTGGATTCAGAACCGAGTGAACCGAGTTGTTCGCCCCCGCGCCCAGGAAAAGCGCCGCTGTCGCTGCCCAGAGGTACTGCAGCCATTGCGGTTCGCTGAAGGCCACGATCACCACCACGAACCCGCCGATCAGCAGGCCGAAGGGCACCGCGTTGCCCCGCTTCGAACCGCCCATGTAGCGGAGGAAGAAGGCCAGGGCCAGAGGCAGGAAACCACCCACCATGACACCCGGGTAGCCCGGCTGGAGCGGTTCGTCCGGCTCTGCGGTGAGGCGGACGGTTATCCCGCTGACCTCTGGCGCCCGTTCGCCGGTCTCCTGCGGGCGGAGGACGATCTCGAGCGGGCTCTCCGACCGGGCCTGGACGCCCGGGAAGTGCTCTCCTCTCAGCTCGGCGGTCTCGCCGGAGGAGACCGAGGGGGCGAGCTGGCTCTCGTGGTCCCGTCCCACGCGCACGGACCACGGATGGCCGGCCGCGTCCTCGATGCGCACGGCGGCGGAGTTCCAGGGGCCGGGAGGCGTCTCAATACGCAGCAGATACACCTCCGAAGGATCGGTGGGGGAGGCGGTGCGCCCGTCTGGATCCGTTGTCCATGCGCCCTGGGAGGTAAGGCGGAAATCACCGATGCGGGCAGGCTCGGTGCCGGTGCTCTGCCCGATCTCCGCGGCCGTGATAGTCACCTGCGCGGCGGAGACCGGCCCCGGATCCAGGTCCGGGGGAAAGCGCGTCAGCAGAAGCACCTGCAGGAAGATCGAGACGCCCAGCAGGGCGAACCAACCCGGGTCGAGTGAACGGAGCAGCCTTATCATCCGGATGCCGCCGCCTGCCGCTCCACCTCGGTCCTGTTGGTCTCGCCGGACCCGCTGTGGGGTTTCTCGGCATCACGGCGTTCGCGCTGCACGCGGCTCAGCGAGGGCCGCTTCGGGTAGTCAATCCGGGTGTGGAAGCGCGACTTCAGAACCTTCACGAAGACCTCCCGGATGGTGTTCAGGTCGCGCAGGGTCAGGTTGGACTCGTCGAATTGTCCGTCGTTGAATTTTTCAAAAATGGTGGTGCGGACGATCTGCTGGATATCGTCCTCGCGCACCGTGCGGGAGGAGAGCTTGGCGGTGGCGATGGCTTCCACGCTGTCAGCGAGCATGACGATGGCCGCTTCGATGGTCTGGGGCTTCGGGCCCGGGTAGCGGTAGTCCTCGATGCGGACGGGCTCCTTGCTCTCGCCGCGAGCCTGCGATTCGAGGGCCTTGTGATAGAAATAGCTGATGACGCTCGTGCCGTGGTGTTGGCGGATGAAGTCAATGATGCGCTCCGGGACCCCTGCCCGGCGTGCCATCTCCACGCCTTCCTTCACGTGGTTCCTGATGATGAGGGTGGACATCTGGGGTTTCAGCTCGGCGTGGCGCATCTTGTCTTCGGCGGTGATCTGGTTTTCGGTGAAGTACTCCGGTTTGCGGGTCTTCCCGATGTCGTGGTAGTAGCATCCGCCACGCACCAGGAGGTAGTTCACGCCGATGGCGGTGGCGGCGGCCTCGGCCAGCTTGGTCACGTTGAGCGTGTGCTGCCAGGTGCCAGGCGCCGCCTCCTCGAGTTGGCGGAGCAGCGGCTGATGGAGGCCCGTCAGTTCGAGGAGCTGCATGTCCGTCACGATACCGAACCGCTCGAACACCGGAAGGATGGCCAGGACGAGGAAGCTGGCGATGCCCCCCACCAGGCCGATCGCCGCCAAGTCCAGCGGGATGTGCACCGGGTTTTGGATGTAGGCGGTGACCAGGATGACCGCACCCTGCACGAGGCCAATGAAGATGCTCGCGCGGAAGACCTCCCAGCGCCGGCGGATGCTGTAGATCGCCGCCACTGCGGTATATCCGCCAAAAAGGCCCACGATGACGTACTGGTAGTCCAGGTCCACCTGCAGCCCGAAGAGCAGGCACCCCCACGTCACCAGGAGCAGGGCCATCCGGACGTCCAGCAGCAGTACCCCCAGCATCCCGATCGCACCGGCGGGGAAAAGGTAGCCCACCTTGTCGGTGATCCCCTCTGCCAGCAGCAGGATGAAGCCCTGCAGCGTCAGCGCCAGCACAACCGGCAGGGAAATCAGCACCACGTTGTAGGTGGTGAACTGGAAGTCACGGCTGAACTTGAGAACGTAGAAGGAAAGGATGAGGAAGACGATCAGGACGAAAAGCCCGTGGCCTGCCAGACGCACGTTGTGCTGGCGGTTGACGGTCGCGCGGTGGGCGGCGATCAGGTCCGCCTCCTCTTCGGTCAGCTCCCTCTCGGCGGCCTGCTCGCTGACGAGCACCTCACCCTGCTCGAACGTGGTGGAGAGGTCGCCGCGCGGATAGTTCTCGTAGGCCTCGCGTGTCAGTCCCTCGTCGAAGACGATGTTGGGCTGGATGATGGTGGTGAGCAGGGTGCGGCCTGCCTGCTCCGCCTGGACGGGAGGAGTTGACGTGCCGAACTGTTCGGCCAGACGGGCAATCAGGAGGGGATTCCACTCGTACCAGTCCACCGGGAAGGGGAGGGCCCGTTCGGCCAGGTCGCGGGGACTGACGACGGGCTCGCGGGGGGAGACGATCCGGGCCACGCCGTCCTGCTGGTGGGCGCGGAGGAAGATCAGCCGCTCAGCCACGGCGCGGTCCTCGTAGGCCTCCCGGATGACCAGCCGGAGTGCCTGCTGGAGGCGTGGGTCCTTCATGGCGCGCACGAAGTTGAGGGCCTCGGTGCCACTGAGGAAGGCGAAGCGGGCGTCGCGCCGGCGGAGCGAGGCGGCCACGTCGGCAGCGTCCGCCTCCTCGGTCTCCAGCGCGTCCACGGTCGTCAGAAGCCCCTCGAACTGGCGCAGCACCTCGTCGCGGACCGCCGGGTCATAGACGTAAACCCGCGGGTGCCGCTGCTCGCGCTCCTCCTCCCACTCCTCCAAGGTGCTCAGGAGGACGTGGTCGAAGGTGATTGCGGCGCGCACCGGCGCCTCGGGCAGGCGCTCCCCGGCCTCGGCCACAGGTGGACGGGTGAAGTAGAAGGGGCTCGTGAGAAGGAGGGTAATCGCGAAGACAGCGAAAAGGACCAGCCAGCGGGCGATGTCGCGCCGGGGTTTTTCCTCGGGCGGCACGCGGTGGAACTTCCGGACTTCGCGGGACAGCGGTGTCAGGCGCATGAGAGAATCACGGATACTCCGCGGGAGGCAGGATAGCGGTCAGGCCTTCCGGGGCCTTCCCGTCTCCATCCACACCCTTTCTTCTGTCGTGCGGAGGGGATCCGGCAAAGGCAAATCGTGTCCCCGGGGCGATTTCGCCCCGCCACGTGCGGGTGCATCCCGCCATTTCGAGGGGGTCTGACACGTCGGCGGATGACTGGTGAGGCCGTGACCGCGCTCCCTCTTCGTTGCGTCGTAACGCCGTTGCGTGCTCCTCCTTCTCATGGAACTCACGCCACGGCGCCACGGCACAACGGTGCCTGTGATGGAACCTTTCGTTCCCTCCGCGCCTTCGGTCCTCCGCGGTGAGTTCTTCTTCCATAACGGTGGGCAAAGGCTGCGACCCCTGCCCGGGGTCGGGGCAATCGCGCGCCGGTTACCGGTGGTGTCGCTTCGCTCAACCACCGGCTACCATCTTGGACCCCTTGGCGGGGTCCCCTGGGATGAAACGCAACCGCCCCTTATCGGCGTGAATCGGCGCAATCGGCGGATGATTTCTTCCGGCTGGAGCACGCCATCCGGCCGAACAGCAGAACGGAAATCTCCTGCGATTGGGTCTGCATCCGCAGGTGTTTTCGCTGTTTTGGTGCGTTGTTTCGCCTCTACCCGGCCCTGTGAGATCGGGCAGGTCTCGCAGGGTTCGGTGGACCGCTGCCAAGTGGGTCACGGACGTCACCCCACGAAGCCCGGGGGATACACCCGCCACGTGCCTGCGGGACAGTCTGGCCTTGACGTAAACCGGAGGCCCTCCAAGGTATCCGGAACTGGCCGGCATCAGGCCATCAGAGAGCCCGGACCGCGGCGGCGCCCCTCGCGCCTGCTGCCCCCCAGGACCGCGCCGGAGGAGCAGTGGAGGATACCCGGAGTTGTGGCATGGTCCCAGGGCTCGCCCCCCTATCGTACCCCCCACACAATTGAAAGCAGGACTCCTCATGAAGGCAGGACGCAGTGCAATTCCCCTTGGCCACGGACGTCCGGGGCGCTCCGCTGGTCGGAGCCTCGGACAAGGTGGCTTCACTTTGATCGAACTGCTGGTGGTGGTAGCGATCATCTCCATTCTCGCATCAATCGCGGTGCCGAACTTCCTCGAGGCGCAAACGCGCTCGAAGGTCGCCCGGGTGAAGTCCGACCAGCGCGTGCTCGCCACCGCCGTGGAGCAGTACCGGCTGGACAACGGCACACACCCCCCGCGGGACCAATGGCCCCGGGGGTCCAACGTCGGCGTGGGGGACGTGACGACCCGCGCTCTGGACCTGAGCCGGTTCACCACCCCGATCTCCTATATTTCCGCCATTCCGGAGGACGTCTTCGAGAATCGGATTGCGTACCCCAACAATCTGCTCGATTTCTACCCCCCGGAAATGGTGCAGCGTGTGAGGTCTACCCGTGCGGGCCGCGACGACAACCGCTACGGGTGGGCCATCATGTCCGTTGGCCCCGATGGCCAGTTTGGCCGTGGAAGCTTCAACCTCGGGAATTATCCTCCTGAGCGGGACAATTTTGTCCACTTCGATCAGGAGTATGACCCGACGAACGGGACACTCAGTCTCGGCAACATCTACCGATTCGAAAACCCTGGAGGAAACGGCAGCCGTGTTTTCAATCCCGCTTTTCAGGACTAGCAGCCGGCCGCGTGCCGGAATCGGCCTCATGGTGGCGGCGCTTCTCGCCGCCTTTGCCCTTGTGGCCCCGCGGGCCCAAGCAGGGGCCGTCCCCCTCAGCATCGAGGAGATGACCGCCATCGCGGACGACATCATCACGGTCGAGGTGGTCGAAACACGCTCCCGGGTCTGGAACGGCCGCATCGTCACCGACGTGCGGTTCGACGTGCTCGAGAACTTCAAGGGCGCCATGTCGGGGCAGGAGACGCTCACGCATCAGGGCGGCCGCTACGGCGGTATCGTGCAGCACGTCCCCACCATCGCCCAGTTCCGCAAGGGCGAGCAGGCGATCCTCTTCCTGAGCCGGCCCTACGAGCGTCTCTCCGAGAAGGACAAGGAGCGCTTCAACGCCGAGTCGCCCCTCGTTGCCAGCCCGCAGGTGGTCGGCGGCCGGCAGGGCAAGCTCCGGATCGAGCGCGTCCCCGGTTACGCCACGGCGGACTGGGACAAGAACTCGGGCATCGGCGTGGACGAAGCGGCCAAGGTGACCTCCTCCGCAGCGGCCCGCTCCCCCGAGCTGCCCTCCGAGGCGTTCAACTACTCCCAGGTCAGCACCGCCCTGCATGAGCTGGCGGCCGAACAGAAGTCACTGGCGGACGACAACGCGCGGCTGAAGCAGATCCCCGGGGTCTATGGCGTCTTCTCCGTGCCGGAACGCAAGAGCACGGCAGTTCTGCGCGGCTTCGACCCCCTGCCCCAAATGGCGTACTACGACGACGAGATGCTCGACGCTCTGCGCCGCTCGGTGGAACAGCACCAGGCCGGCGAGCTGAGCGAAGAGGAGAAGGCCGACATCGCAAGGCGCTGGCACGGCGTGGCCGGGCAGGAAAGCCAAGGAGACGACTAACCCGTGAGCAGCTCAAGACCGCACACCTTCCTTCAGTCAATTCTTCCGAGGAGCAGTGACGTGGCGATAACCCGTTCAGCCACCTTGATCGGAGCCGCTTTGGCGGCACTTGTCCTCCTGGCCGTACCGGCCCCGGCGGGCCATGGTTACATGGTCAACTACATAGACTCCATGGACCAGGAGCGGACCGAGGACGACCTGCGCATCCGGACGACTCTGCGATGGCCGGAGGGCTCGGGCGTGCGGTTCTACCTGTTCCGCCCGCCGTTCTCCTACGGCGACACCGTTCTCGACCCGGGAACGAACGACCCGGTGGACCCGATCACGGACGACGCCATCTTCCGCGCGCTCGGCCGGGCGGTGGATGCCTGGGATGACGTGGGCCCGGAGAAAATCAACCTGCGGTCGCCCATGTTCTCGGAGGACGCCGCGTCCTTCGGTATCCCCTACCTTGACTTCGGCCCCACACGCGCCGCGATTGACGGGTTCAACGTGGTCACCTTCCGCGACCCGGACAACCCGCTGGGCGACGGCCTGTTGTTCAACCCTGTCTATACCTATGTGGAGCGCGAATTCGACACGCGCGACAACGTGAACGTGGCCGAGCGCATCTCCGTGGATTTCGACGGGGAAGACCTCGACATCATCACGATCCGCGGCGAGGACGAAGCCGGCGAGGGCGTCACCAGCGAGGAACTGCGCCTCATCCTGCCCTCTCGTACCTACGAGGGCGGTGAGCTGATTGACGTGGATATCGTCATGGCCGGCCTGGCGGAGTGGAACCAGTATCCCTCCGATCCGAGCGACCTGGCCAATCGCGGCCTCGAAATGCAGGATGTTGTCGGCACAATTGATATCGAGGCGGTCTTCCACAAGGCCATCGGCCGGGCCCTCGGCCTGGCGGAATCCCACCTTTACAATGCGACGCTCTCCCGCTCCTACATCGTCGCGGGCGACGCCAACTCGGAATTCCAGACGAACCCCTACGACCTGCGCGGAGAGGTGGCTCTCGACGACAAGATCAGCCTCTGGTCTGTCTACGGCGGCGCCCAGGGCGGCGGGATCTCGGGGAATCTCTTCGACGGGGCGGTGGTCAACGAATTCGGCCACACCGGCTCCTTCGGGCCCAGCGGCGCCATCTGGGACCAGCCGATCTACGTCGGCCGGCCGCTTCCCCCCGGCGGGCGCATTGACTTGGACACGGTGGCGAACATCGGCCGCTTTGGAAACCTTGAGCGCAACGTGGGGCCCATCCGGCTCGAAGCCCACACCCTCACTGGCATCAACCAGGTCCTAAAGTACATCCACGATGGTGCCGATACGTCGCTCTACTACGAGTTTTTCCGCCAGCACCTCAGCGGCGCTTACGAGATCAAGGGCCTGCCGCCGGGGAACTGGTACGTGCTGGCGGCTCCGCGCGAGGAAGGTGTCTCGGTCGGCACCGAGGATTCGCTGACCGTCGAGCTGACCGGTGTGGAGGCGGTGGACGACTTCCCCATCGAGTGGTTCGGCGGCGTCTCGGACGAGGCGCCCGTGCCGGGCAGCGGGGACATCTTCGTGGACCCGACAGCGCAGCCCGCACCGAACCTGGTCACCGGCCGGTTTATCGAAATCGAGCTCGAGGGCGAGGCGCTCGCCGAGCCGGTCACGGTGGAAGTGGACGGCGAGGAAATCGAGCTGACCTTCCTGCCCACCGGTGGCTTCCGCATCGGCATCGCACAGGGCCCGACGCTCACCGTGCCGCGCTCCTTCGCACAGACCCAGCACACGGTGGCCAAGATCGTACTCGCGGCCGGAATCCCCGGCCAGGAGCGCACGATCTACCTGGACGAGCGCAGCAACGGCTTCAACTTCCAGTTCGCCGATTACGTCCGCATCACGGAGAACCATCTGGCCCAGCAGTACGAGATCGAAATGGTCCACACAATCCAGGACAATTTCGGCGTTACAATTGGTGAGCTGGTGCAGCTTTTCGAGATCAAGGAATTTGAGGACGCGGTAGTACCCGGACTCTTCGGCCCGATGAAGGAGGACCGGGGCGTCAAGATTTCCTACCTCTACCGCAACCTGACCAATCAGCCGCAGAAGTTCGGTCTGGCGCACCTGCACCACCCGGCCTTCAGCGATGCGATGTACAACCCCTATCTGTATATCCGGGGCCAGCGCGTGACCCGCAGCCGCGGCTACGGCGGCCCGGGCGAACCGTCCGTGCCACCCCTGGTTTACTGGGAGGATGTGACCCACGCGCCCCTGATCCGCGCCGGCATCCTGACCAACCTTGTCCCCGATGAACTGTCCGTTCCGGACCGCCTCATCACGGTGGATCCCTTCGAGGTTCCCGACCTCGATATCTGGCGTTACGAGCCGACCGGTCAGATCCTCGGGGAGGAGTACTTCCCCGATCCCGAAGTCACGATGACCCCGACCGTCATCGTCCGGTACGAACCGCAGGAAGTGCTCCCCACTCCGGGCGAGGAAGTGTATCACGAAATCTCCATGGGCCTCGGTTACGCCATGGTGAGCGAGCCCGCCAACGAGCTGCAGATGAAGCTCCGGCGGGTGGAGAACGGCTTCCCGCGCAACTTCCCCAACGAGATATACGCGGACGATCCACGGGTGGCCTTCCCGATCCCCGTCGGGTCGAGCGTCATCCCCAACGTCAACATCATCACAAACACCGGCGAGCGCGGAATCTTCTCCTTCAATGACTTCGACGGCGACGGCGTGCCCAACGAGGCGGACAGCTGCCCCTT